>JAGXGG010000032.1 GCA_024636855.1 Ignavibacteriota bacterium
AGCTAGATTCTCTTTGATATTAATCTTCGATGCTTCTGGTTCTATGGATGCTAATATAAGTAATGAATCTTCAAATCCTCCTTCTAGACATACTGTCATTAAGAAAGTGGCAAAACAGTTTATAGATCAGTTACCCGAGGGGCAATTTGAATGTGCTATTGGAGTTTTCTCTAAAGAATTTGATTATAATCAACTACAGCGGTTTACCACTGATAAGGACTCATTAAAACAAGCTACAGATTATAGACTAATAAATGGAACAAATTATAATGCAGGGTTTTTAGGGTATAATGAGAATAATGAAGGAGGTGCCTTCGGATTAGTTAAAGATGCTCAGTATAAACCTGTTATTGTGTTTATGACGGACGGTTATCATCAAGAGAATATCAAACATGGACCTATAGAAGAAGGAATAATTATAGCGAAAGCAATTGCTACTAATACAACAATTTATTCACTTGCAATTGGCCCAACTGCCCCTGATCCTGATGATTCTTCTTTAGACCCATTATCGAAAAAGAAATTAAAAAATATATCGAATTCCACTGGTGGTGATTACTACGAGAACTTGTTAAATGAACAACAAGTATCTGATATATATTCTAGTATTTTACAATCAGCTCAAGGGTTTGGGACTCCTGCTCCTTGCTATATAGATTTTGAATCTGACTGTAATGATGGTGAGATAGAACTTACTTACTCCGGATTTAGTCCGGCAGTTTCTGATACTCTAGCTTATACGATTGCTGATAATCTAAAGCCAAATCTAAATATTACACAAAGAAGCTTCCTAGAGATTAATCAAGCTTTAAATATAGCTAAAGAATTTGATGTTACATTAAAGGCTGAGAAAAATAAACTGACAATAACTGGATTCAATGCAACACCTGCAAATATATTCACTGTTACGAATTGGGGTGGCTCGGCACCTCCGTTTACTTTGAATAAAGATGAATCAAGAGTTATCAAAGTTTCAATAAAACCTGAGAATAGAGAATTCTATGGCGGTATTATCAACTTTGAGGGTACTGGTTGTTCAGGTTTGACGATGACTCCAAGAGCAGGGTTCATATTTGCAGAGGATATTATTTTTGCAAATGTCAACCAAGGCGATCAAGAACAAATGACTTTTACTAAAAAGTTTTGTAACCTAACAGATGAAACTCTAGATGTAAGTAATATATTAGTTTCAGGTGGGGCTAACCAAACTGATTTCGGTATAACAAGTCAATCTAAGACTCTGTCTCCAGGTGAATGTATAGACATTGAAGCTACCTTTAGACCTACTGACCAAGGTGATAGAGAAGCTCTTTATACTGTGAAAACTAACAAAGGCGATTTCGAAGCAAAGCTACAAGGTGGCGGAGCTGGTAAACCTCAAATAGCTGCAACCGCTGCTACATTTGCTGATGTAAATTGTGTTAATCCAAAATCTACAATAACTGTAGAAGTAAGAAACGATGGTCCTGTTGAATTGAATATTACTAATATAGCTCTTCAAGATGGAACAAATTTCACATATAATACTGGACCTACAACACTTAAAGTACCTGCTAACAGTACTAATAATGTAGATGTTACTGTAGATTTTACTCCACAAGCAAACGGGGTTCAAACTACTAATCTAATATTTACTAATGACTCAGATAATAGTCCATATAGTGTGAAACTAGAAGGTGAAATGTTAGCTGTAAACTATAATGTATCTGAGCCGAACCATAACTTTGGTGAGATATGTGGTAATCTTGGTAATCCAGCAACTAAAACTGTCACTTTGAGTAATGTAAGTTCTTTCGGATATAATGTAACCTCTTCTTCTAGTTTACCCGAGTTTAAGACAGATTTAGTTAGTTACGATCTAACTTCAGGTACTGCTGTTGTCACTATTAGTTTCGAATCAGGAGTAAATAATACATATAACGGTGTTATTACTTTCACTAGTGAGTGCGGTAATGTAGTTAAAAAAATTAATGTAACTGGTTCTATTAACTCACCAGAAGTTCAGTCACAAGCTGTTTCTATAGCTGCTGTTATTGGTACCGGTGAAATGAGAACAGTCGATATTACTAATCCCAATACAGCTCCTTATGATGTTGTAGATGCTTATGTTGGTGATGCTTCTAAAAACCCAATTCCAGAATTTAATGTTAGTGCTACTAGCTTTACAGTACCGGGTAGTGGTACTTATCAATTAGATGTTACTTATACTCCAAATGCTGGTGATCCTGTTGATAAATCTGGTATTCTATATATAGTTGTTAATCAACCTTGTACTGTTACATTAGATAATATAACAGTAGAAGGTACACCAACTTTATCGATTGCTAATCTATCGATAGCTGATGATAACAAAGACTATATAGGAAAGATTACTACAATTCCTGTTACATTAAACGGTCAAAGTGGATTCCTCTCTTCTGGGACAAGTTCAGTAGAATTTACAGTTCAATTTGATGACGCTTTACTAAGTCCAATAAACGGTACACCTGTAGGAACGAATCAAGTTTCTCATAAATTCAACTTAAATTCTCCATTTACAGGAACTCAAATTTATAATATGCAATTCAAAGTGTTGAATGGTTTACCGACCACATCTACTCCGCTTAGTTTTAAGAAAGCTGATGCATTAAATAGTGGTGGTACTCAATCTGCTGGATTAAATACGAGCGATGGTAAATTTGATTTGATATTGGTAAATGGTGAAGCCACTACAGAGCCACTGTCAGCTTCTCCGGGTGAGAATTTCACATTACCTATTTATATTCTTGATAAGAATGACAATCTTGATGAATTGTTACACAAAGATTTGAAGATAGTAGTTCAGTATAATTATACAGTAATGCAGCCAACTGACAGACCTCATACTATAATATCTGAAGATATTGCAGAGTTTGATATAACAAGTGAAATTAAATTTACTCAAACACCTAAAGTTAATCAGACCCAAGCACAGTTTGCTTTTGCTAATATACCTATGATTGCAAAATTAGGTAATAAGCAAGTTACTGATATTGCAATTAAATCAGTAGATGTATTATCTGGAGGTGTAGCAGATTTTGTACTTGATACTGCTGAGTTTACATTAACTGGTGTATGTGAAGAAGGTGGACATTTAAGATTATTTAGTCTATCAGAAATAGAGCCCTCAATAAAATTAATCCAAAACCCAATTGTTTCTAATACTAGTATCGAATTATCTACTGTAGAGAAAGGTATGCATACTGTAAATGTATTTGATATGATTGGAAATAAAATTAATCTAGATACTAGAAATATATCGTCAGAAGGAAGTTATACTATACCATTTGGAATAGAGACTTTGAATACTGGCTATTACTTAATCTATTTTGAAACTCCTACTCAAGAGTTTTTCAAGAAAATAGCAATTATAAAATAGTTCTATTCGAAAAAAGTTATAAACCCCTTTTCCAATTCATAGGATAAGGGGTTTTTTATTTTTAATTTCTAAAGTTTTAAACAGCAAAAAATAAATCTTAAATTGATTGAATAATTAGATGAACAATAGAATAATTTCAGTTGCTAATCAGAAAGGCGGAGTAGGAAAGACTACTTCAGCAGTTAACATAGCTGCTTCACTAGCTGCATTAGAGAAGAAAGTATTGCTTTTGGACTTAGATCCTCAAGCCAACGCAACAGCGGGTTTAGGTATAGATTCTAAAAGTCAAGAAGTCTCTAGCTATGATGTACTCGTAAACGAAGATACGATGGATGAAGCGACAGTTGATACTGACTTAGAGTTCCTAAAATTAATTCCTTCGCATATTGATCTAGTTGGTGCGGAAATAGAAATGATTTCTCGTAAGAATAGAGAGCTTCAATTAAAGAATAAATTTGATGCACTAGAAAAAAAATACGACTACATAATAATAGATTGCCCACCTTCTCTGGGGTTACTTACTTTGAATGCACTAACGGCTTCAGATAGTGTACTAATTCCAGTTCAATGCGAGTACTATGCGTTAGAAGGATTGGGACAGTTACTGAACACAATAAGTATAGTACGTAAACATCTAAACGATGATTTAGAAATCGAGGGTGTTTTATTAACAATGTATGATAGCAGATTAAACCTATCGAATGAAGTAGTGGAAGAAGTTAAAAAACACTTTACTGATAAAGTATTTAAAACTATCATAAGTCGAAATGTAAGATTATCCGAATCGCCAAGCCACGGCAAACCGGTTATCCTATATGATGCAGTTTCAAAAGGTTCACAAAACTATTTATCATTGGCAAAAGAAATAATTAAAAACTCGAAAAAATAAAAAAATGGTTAAAAAGAAAGGATTGGGTAGAGGACTTAGTGCCTTGATTCCAGATATACAAAGAGATGAAGATAGCGAAGTAGAATCCTCAAAAAATGCAGGTTCTAGTTCTAGTATTCCTATTAAAAAAATTAGAATCAATCCTTGGCAACCTCGTAAGGAATTTGATCAAACCGCCTTGGAAGAGTTAGCTGAATCTATAAAAACTCACGGTCTTATCCAACCGATTTCAGTTAGACGTGTAGATGAACACTTTGAGCTTATCTCAGGTGAACGTCGCTTCAGAGCATCTAAGCTAATCGGCTTAAAGGAAATACCTGCTTATATAAAAGAGAATGTTGATGATGAGCAAATGCTACAGTTTGCAATTATTGAAAATTTGCAAAGAGAAGACCTTAATCCCATTGAAATTGCAATTAGTTACAAGCGATTAATTGATGAATTCAAACTTACACAAGAAGAAGTAGCTAAGCAAGTAGGGAAGAATAGAAGTACTGTTACCAATAATTTAAGATTATTGAACCTTCCTGATGTAGTGCAAAAAAGTCTGTCTCAAAATGAAATTTCTGGAGGTCACGCCAGAACATTATTAGGGTTAAGTGATATCCCTAGTATTATAAAAGCTTGGAAACATATAATTGAAAATGAACTTTCAGTCCGTGAAACTGAGAATTATGTTAAGAATTTTGGTAAGTTGACAAGAAAAGATGATAAAGAAAAAGAAGAATTATCACAAGAATTGAAAGCAATAATTGAAGATACTGAAGATAATCTTAGAAATAAATTTGGTACTGATGTACGTATCAAGTTCAAAAAAAATGAGAAAGGTTCAATAGTAATAAACTATTATTCCAAAAAAGACTTGAACAGAATATTAGAGCTATTAGATTGAGTTTAGAGTTTACTGCAAATAGAAGAGTTATATACGCAGATACTGATAAAATGGGTGTTGTATACAATGGTAATTACTTATCATATTTTGAGATAGGTAGAAATGAGTTGATGCGTCATTTAGGTTTAGCATATACGGAAGTTGAGAAAAGTGGTCTAATATTACCTGTAATAGATGCCTATGTAAAGTATATAAAGCCTGCTTACTATGACGACGTTTTAGTAATAAAAGCGCAACTTAATGAAACTTTATCTGCTAAAATTCAGTTTATATATACTATTAGTTGCAATAATGTATTAATTGCAGAAGGTTATACTAATCATGTCTTTGCAAATGCAGAAACAATGAAACCAGTTAGACCGCCAAAAATGTATGTAGAACTATTACAAAAACACTTAGGTAATCTATAAATATCTTTACTTTTTTTACTGAAGAAAAAGGCAAATAATAAATGAAAAAGACAATATTAGTATTATTGATATTAGCTGTTACTAATACGTTCGCAGACGATACACCTTACAACTTTATTAGATTTAACTCAACTGCTAGAGCAGCAGCACTCGGCAACGCAGTTGTATCTATTGAAGATGATGCTTCACTAATATTTTTCAATCCCGCACTATTACAATCAGCTAATGAAAAAACGCTATCTACTACGTTTTCCAAACACGTTTTAGATATTAACTCAGGCAATATAGTTTATAAGATTAACCAATTCGATTTAGATGGTGCTTCTCTAGCAGCACAAATAAATTTTAATAGCTATGGTGCGCTCAATTATTTAGATGATGAAGGAAAGCTATATGGTAATGGTTTCTCTGGATCTGATTTATCTTTTGGGGTAACTTACTCTAATGAACTAGATTCCAATTGGTACTACGGAGTAACAGGTAAATTTATATATCTTACTCTTGAATCACAAAGTTCTTCTGCATTTGCAGTAGATGCAGGTATGTTTTACAAAGTTAATGATAGAACCAATATAGGTTTATCATTACTTCATTTAGGTACTGAAATGAGTTCTCTGAATGGTCAAGCTGCTACTTTACCAGTCGATGCAAGGATTGGTGTAAACCATAGATTAAAAGGCCTACCTTTACTTATCAACTTTTCATTTCATCATTTGGCAGATGAAGTTGATGGATTCTTTGACAGATTCCAAAATTTTGCAATTGGTGGTGAACTTTACTTAAGTAAAGTTATAAATCTAAGAGCAGGTTATGATAACCAAATAAGAAACTATGCTTCTGCAGATGAGAACAAAGGACTTTCTGGGTTAAGTGGTGGTATTGGTATTAAATTCGAAGATGTAGATTTTGACTATGGTTATGCTGAATATGGTGCTTCTATCGGTTTACATAGATTCAGTTTAGCTCTTGAGCTTTAATCTTCTTTACTTTTCAATCTTCTTAATCGCTCTTTCTGTATGGCGACTCTGTTTTTCATTTGATTTATATCAATATGTAAATCAATGCTTTCTACTGAATCTGCTGTTATCAATTCAAGTTCCCAATTTAAAATCTTATTCTCATTTCTAAGAATTATTTTATTCAGATGAGAGATTGAAAACTCTATCTTTTCACGAAGAATTTCACTTGTATCTTCTTTCAGACTATCATTAATGTGATTGTTTAAAATTTCAATTGTTTCTATACTCTCCTGTTGTTGGTAGCTACAAGAATTAGTACTAATAAGTATTAAAATCATCCACAACATTTTCAATTTGTCTTTCTATCTACTTATATTGTAAAAAATATTATCTTTCAAATATAAGGAGTTTTTAGTTATGAAGAAGTTATTAATTGCTTTATTAATTGTTTTAGGTGTTGTTGTAATAACAACTAATTCCAAAGCAGGAACTCGATTAGGCGGTGGTTTATACTTTGGTAGTCAATTTAATGATATAGGGATAGAAGCTCGAGGATTATTTGATTTAGATGATAGTTTTAGGATTCAGCCAGATTTAAAGTTCTATTTAGCTAGTGCAAATGTTTCATTTTACACGTTAAATACAAATATTGACTATTTTTTCCATAAAAAAGATAATATGGCTGTTTATGCTTTAGCTGGGTTAAATTTTGGATTTTACAAAGGTGCTGGCATTACTTCTGGATCCGGACTAGGTATTAATATGGGGGTTGGTGCTGATTTTAATATGGGGAGCTGGCTTTTAGCTCCTGAATTTAAGTTAATCCTTGGAACATATAATGGAATTGTTTTAGGTGCTTCAGCTACTTTTCCTCTCTAATCAATATTATTGATTAAGCTTGTAAAAAATTAAAAATCCCGCCTTTTTGAGCGGGATTTTTTTGTCTATTTTACTATTTTAACTGGTCTAACTATTTGTTTGTTTCCAGTTTGGACTCTTATGTGGTAGTTTCCACTATTTAGTCCGCTAGTTTCAAAGCTCAATTCTTTACTAGAACTAATAGTCTGTCCCTCAAATATTTTTTTAACTTCTTGACCTCTATTATTATAGATAGAGATGAATGTCATACCAGCTTCAGCTTTGAATGTCAAATTGCCACTACCATTCATAGGATTAGGGAATACATTAAAATCTTTGGCACTGTAATCATTTTCTACACTTGAAATACCTTTTTTGATAATATTCAAATGCTGATGTTTACCAAGCATAATATTTTCTAAATCTGCATCTTCTACTTCAAACCAATCTTTCAACAATGAATAATAAACTGATCTAAAATCAAACTGCATTGGTAGATTATCTTGTACTGTAACACTAGATGGTATTATTGGATTATCTCCTTGTACCCCTGGGATAACTTGGGAACCAAATACAAATAAAGGAGCGGCAGACCCGTGGTCAGTACCATTACTAGCGTTTGATAATATACGTCTTCCAAATTCTGAGAATGTCATACCAACAACATTATCTTCCATATTTTGAAGTTTCATCTCATCTTGGAAAGCCGTAACAGATTCGGAAACCATTTTTAGAAGTTCATAGTGACTTCCTTCTACATCTCCTTCTTGTTGAACTTGATTAGCATGAGTATCAAAACCTCCTAAGCTATGTACGAAGATTCTAGTTTTACTACCACCTGCTATTAGTTTTGCTGTAACTTGAAGTTGACCTATTAATCTATTATTATTTCCTGCTTTATCCCATTTGTCAGACATTAGTTTATCACCTTTTTCAAAAGTACTTTCTAATGTATCTCCATAAAGCTGTGTTTGATTTATAATTTGTCTGATATACTCTATCTCATTACCGGCAGGTGTATTAGGTGCTGTATCTATACCACCAGAATTAATATTATAAATATCAATTTTACCTTCATTATTTGGAGTTATTGCCATCCCCATTCCTAAAGTCGGTCCTTGGCAAGTAGGGGAGACATAAGGGCCATAAGTTATAGATAGTGGATCCAAATTATTTGGATTAGGATAATTTGTAGGATAATTAGGATGTTTAGTATAAAGTTCTCTTCCTAACCAGCCAGATGAAACTACTTTATTCGAATCTGATGCAGATGTCCAGATATCAGTACTTCTAAAATGTGAAAAATTTGGTTGAGGGTAACCTACTGATTGGAGTACATGTAATTTACCATCATCATATAATTCTTTTAATCCAGAGAGTGCAGGGTTTAGACCTACATCGTCACGAAGCTTTAGCACCAAATTTTCTGGTACTAATACGTTTTCCCTTGCTTTAAATAGATTGCCATATTGGTCAATAGGAATAACAGTATTAAGTCCGTCATTTCCACCATTCAGAAATATTAGGATTAACTTTCTATCTTCAGCCTTTGCTAACTCTGCGAATTGGTTGAATATCGGTGCTCCTTTTGCTAATTGCATTCCACCCAACATAACTGCTGAAGTAGTAAGGCCAGTCGTTCGTATAAAATCTCTTCTTTTCATTTTAATTCTCCTTATACTAAGTGGTATTCAGCAATATTCATACAAGCTCTAATAAACGTTCTTAATAGAGTGTTAACTATATTTGTATTTTCTTCATTGTTTGGGTCTAATTCATAAGCTGCCCATACTGCAGCCCAATGATAATCTTCATAACCTTCTGGTATTAAGTTCAGTCTCAAATATTCTAGTTGTTTTTTTGTCAAATCAACAGGCAATAGAAACTCTGCAAATTCTTTGATTAAAGTAGGAGCATCTTGTGGGTTTGAAGTTTGTTTAGCCAATTCAAAAGCATCAAAACTAATCGAGAACCCTCTTCCTTTTATAACCTGTGCATCAGCTACATAATCTGCTAAACCAGCTCTATAAGGTGCTGAAACACTCGTAACCCAGAATCTATGATAACCTGGTGCTTGATACATTGCTGGCCAACCGGAAACACTAGGTGGCTCACCTAATATCATTTCTTGAATTGCCACATAGTTAAATCCTAAATTAAGCCAAGCAGGATATTGTTCATTATAATTTCTTGGGAATTTCATCTCTAGATTTCTATATATAGAAACCACATAATCTAAAGGACTTTTGATGACACACCCAATATTCCAATTGTCATAGAAATGTGCGGAACTAAAAAGTGCTTTTAAAACTGGCTTAACTTCATAATTATTAGATCTTAATAAATCAGCCATAGGCTTTATTACATTATTCTCAGTTTGCTCATCTATTTCATAATAGACAAACCAACGATAAATTTTTCTACATAAAAATAGTGCAGTTGCTTCTTGGTCCAATATCATCGATATTAGCTCTTTGTACTCTTCAGCTTCTTTGTTCTTTATAACTTTATTTCCAAAGGCTGTTGAGAATTGTTTGTTAGTTTTATCATGAAGCTGACTAAAATACTTAGATTCGGTAGAATCTCTCAAAGCCCTCCAACCCGTTAGTACCTTAGCTGCTGCTACCACATCGTCTTCAGTATAGTTTGTGTAATTACCTGGACCTATCTGAGGACCTTTTCCGACTGTGAACAATTCCATGATTTCTCTTGCGAAATTTTCATTTGGTCTTCCAACAACATTCTCATTTCCATTTAGATAACGTAACATAGCCGCATTAATAGTCATTTTTTCTGTAAGTGTACGGAAGTTACCTAATGAATTCTCTCTAAGAGTCTTGTAATAGTCAAAGGTGTAATTCTCGTCTCTAACAGTAAACATTTGCGTAACGAAGTGATTATGCCAGAATAGAGTCATTTTTTCACCAACATTATTACCGGCTCCAACAATATTCCCAAACCACCTTGATACTAAACTTTCTATTCTAGGATTAAAAGTATTTGGTCCAGATGGAAGTCCAACCCATGTTTCACCTATTTTTGCATATGGGTCATTTTTATCTCTATAGTTAAGAGGTAACTCCAGAGGGTCATCGAACTGGAGTATCTTATCAACGGCATTATCCAGTGTTAATTTAGAAAATTCTGTAACATCTTTAAACCTTGGGCCAAAAGTAGCTCTTTTTAATAGGTGAGCTGCTGTCTTCTTATCCCAATTACCACTATATTTCTCTAATCCAGCTTCTATTAGAACCCCATTAGTTCTCCTAGGTATAGTTCCTTCTGGTGGGTTATATTCTTTAGAAGTAAAGTCTAGTAAAGTATTTTCCATAATTAAACCAAATTGTTTCTAGTAATAAAATAATAACACATTAAATAAAAAAAGGTTTAACAAAATATGAAAATTTTATTAAACCTTGTTACTATTTTAGCTTAGTGTGATATTTATTCTTCTACTGGAGCTTCATAAATCTCTTTACGTCTTTCCTTTATATCTGAATCCTTAACGTATTCATCATAAGTACACATCTTATCAATATGACCATATGGGCCAATCTCAACTATTCTATTAGCTGTTGATTCCATAAGTTGATGATCATGAGAAGAAAATAGTAATACTTGGTCGTATTTTTCTAAACCATCGTTTAGAGCAGAAATAGATTCCAAATCTAAGTGGTTAGTAGGTTCATCCGCAACTAATACGTTTGCACTTTCCATCATCATTTTAGAAAGCATACATCTTACTTTTTCACCACCTGATAATACATTAACTGGTTTCAATGCATCTTCACCAGAAAAGAGCATTCTACCTAAGAATCCTCTAATATATGTCTCATCACTATCTTTAGAGTATTGTCTCAACCAATCTGTAATTGGTAAATAGGAATTAAAGAACTCTGAATTTTCTTTTGGGAAGTAACTAGACTTGATAGTTTGACCCCATTCTAATGTACCAGTATCAGGTTCCATTTCTCCCATAATTATATCAAAGAAAACAGTCTTAGCAACATCATTTTTACCCACAAAAGCAATCTTATCTTTTGGATTTACTTGCATACTAAAGTCTTTGAATATCACTTCGCCATCTATCGATTTAGATAAATTTTCAATATTTAATACTATATTCCCAACTTCTCTATCAGATTTGAATTCTATATAAGGAAATCTTCTAGATGTATGTGGGATATTTTCGACTGTTAATTTATCAATCATTTTTTTACGAGCAGTTGCTTGCTTAGCTTTAGAAGCGTTAGCACTAAATCTAGTAATAAAGTCTTTCAATTCTTTTATTTTATCTTCGGCTTTCTTGTTCGAATCTTTTGTTTGTTTTAGTGATAATTGTGAAGCTCTAAGCCAAAATTCATAATTACCAGGGAACATATTTATTTGACCGTAATCAATGTCTGTTATATGAGTACAGACAGTATTCAGAAAGTGTCTATCGTGAGATACAACAAGTACAGTATTATTGAAATTGATAAGAAATTCTTCTAACCAGTTCTTAGAGTTTATATCCAAGTTGTTAGTAGGCTCATCTAATAATAGAATATCAGGATTTCCAAAAAGAGCTTGTGCTAATAGGACTTTAATTTTTTCACCAGCTTCCAGATCTTTCATTAATGAATTATGTAGATCCTCAGACACACCAAGTCCTGAAAGAAGCATTCCTGCCTCAGCTTCAGCTTCATAACCATTCATATCAGCAAAGTCAGCTTCAACTTCACCCATTTTCATCCCTTCTTCTTCCGTAAATTCAGTTTTTGCATAGAGCTCATCTCTTAACTTCATTAATTTATAAAGTTCCTTGTGACCCATGATAACTGTGTCTACTACTTTCTCATTATCAAATTTGAATTGATCTTGCTCTAAGACAGCCATTCTCAATTTAGAACCAATCTGAACATCACCTTTTTGAGGTTCGATTTCACCTGAAAGTATCTTTAAAAAAGTCGACTTACCAGCACCATTAGCGCCAATAATACCATAACAATTCCCAGGTGTAAATTTTAAACTTACATCTTTGAACAAAGGCTTTTTACCAAAAGCTAAAGTTATATTATTTACCGTAATCATTTATAATTCTCTTAATTCTTTTATTATTATGTATTTATGAATATTTAGATTGGTTTTGAAAGACAGTATTTAGGACACTTTCTTTATTTTTACTAAAATTCTTACTCTATTATAAGTACAAAGTTAAGAAAATATTTTATGATTGCTCAATCTTTAGTTAAACGGATACTATTTCTTATTTTTAATTCTATCTATTGATTTAGTTTTAGTATTTTCGATATGAATCATTTTTTCGACCTGTATAAGTTCATTCTTAAATAACGTATTATTTTCAATTTTCGTTAAGTAGTATGACAAAAATTCTTTAGCTTCCCTTGTATTTTCTAATATTTCAAGATTACTTTTAAACTGTGCTAATAAATGGATTAGAGTAATAACCTTATAAATCTTTTCAATAGGTACATCTTTATAAATTTTAGATTCAATATCTATATCTATAAAATGCAGAACAGTGTCTGAAACTCTGTGCTTCAACTCATAAATGTTATTTTCATATTCTTCATAAATGAATCTTACTATTTCAGGTTTTATCTCTAACTTCTTTGCAACATGATAAATCTTATCCCAAAAGAATTGAATGTATAAAACTTTAAAAAAATTTTCTTTTATAAGTTCAGAGACATCTACTTTACTTATCTCTTCAGCATTATTCCTTATGTATTTTTGTGTATTATAAGTATCATATTTAAAGTCCGTGAATCTTTGTATATACTCATATAGTTCTTTTTCCATAGCAGAATTTAGTTTTCTATTTATGTCTTCAGCACCATACTCAATTAGAATATCTAATAAATTTTGATCTAAATATTCGTTACTTATTACTCCCCTTTTCATAAAACCATCACCAGATAAAAGCCAATTGATATTATAACCAATCTTATAAAGGTTTTCAATAAATGTAAATGAGGGGACTTTCTTGTTATTGATATACATATTTACCGAAGTCCTTGAAACCCCAGTCATTTTAGCGAATTCATCTTGACTTGAAAAGTCAGTTTCGTATATAATTTTAATTCGATCTGATACATTCATTACTTCTACTGCTCCTTTGTTACCTACAAAGCTACAAAACGTTTCATTTAACACCTAATTATTCATTTACCCATCTTATTTATTCCTAATCTTAAACAAAGTTTACACTTTGATTTGTTCGCAAACAAGAATTATATTATGTTTGTATTAACAATTACTCGTTTACAAATAAATATAGGTCTTCAAATGGACAATATAATTATAAAAAACCCTCAAGGCTCTGAATCAGTATTCATCCCAGATAGATCGGGATTTACTGAAGAGCTTACTGAGGAACTAACTAAAAAGATTGTAAAAATTCTTATTGAAAAGCTTGGTTTGACGAAAGAGTCAGATTCAAAGGCAATTGAGAAAAAAGACATACACGATGGTTTAACGATTACTGAAACATCTAAGTATTTAGGAGTTTCGAAAGTAACAGTTCATAGACTTATGAATGACGGAGAAATTACATACTTCAAAATTAGGAGACGAAGTTTTATAACTAAAACTAGTATTAAAAAATATATTGAGAAAAACACATATACTCATAATGAGGGATAAAATGTATCTTCTAAAGAAAATAAATTTATTTTGTAATTCTGAAAATGAAGTTCAAAATAAGAAAAGTAACAGTAAAAAAATACTTAGAATGTCTAAGGAAATAAAAAAAGAGAGCGAATATAATTACGGTCTGCAAACTACAATTATTATTCTAACTCTCTTTATTTTAATAATCCGGTTAGGTCTATTAATACTTGCAATATACGAATAATAACGTAATAAAGCAAGTAAAAAAGACCTCCATATTTTAGGAGATCTAATGGATAAAACCATAAATTCACCTCATGATTTTGTAAGGCAATCACATCTTACAAAACAACAATACCAAATAAATGGAAACGAGTTAAAGTTCCATCCATCTGGTCATTACAACGGCTCATTTGAGGCTGTTATAAACTTCTCGCCATCTGGTGCAATAGGTAATTATTTTGGTGCAAAGTATAGAAACTTATTTGAAGCTATCGAAAGCATTGGAATAAATCCCAAATTTGTAAGGTGGGTCAATGACAAATGACACTCATAACTTAGTTAATAGCATTAATACTATTTTATCAGAGCCTGAAACACCTGAAAACCTTTACACTAACAATTTTAATAATCCTTTTTGGGTACGAGGAGCAAAGCCAAACAATGAGGGTAAAAAAGTAAGATATTGCACTACAATTGAAAATCATAAGAATAAGGGATATGAAATATTTGAGATAAGTCCAGAACTCTTCAAAGAATATTATAACTTATCTAGTAAGAGTTTTGATTTTAAAAATTTAGAGCCGTACAAGGGCTCTATATTTTTTAGTAAGAATAAGTCGAATCTTAATCTTTTAATTGATAGAAGAAACCCAGTATATAACAGGAACAACAAAGAATTTTATTTGTGTCCTGAGGGTAATACAGATGCTTTGGCTTTAGTTTCATTCGGATTCGATAAAGACTATGGAATATTAAAAAGGTTCAATCTTACGTCGTTACCGTCACTTCCTGAGAATGCAAAAACTGTATTATTCATTAGAGATAAGGAAGAGACTAAAGAACAACTAACAGATAGGATATTAAGAAAATATACAGACTTGGAACTTTCGAAAGTAAAATTTTTAACTATCGGATCTGAATATTTTGGAAGTCAAGACATATCCGATTTTCTAGAAAATTCTGTGATAGATACAAATGAAGAAATATTAAAAGTTATAATAAAGAACTCAAAAGAACTAGCCTTAAACAGACCAATTACATTAAATAATTTAGTTGAAGACTTAATTAATAAAACCAACTCCGATAAAAGAAAGTCTATAAAATCTAGTCTAGTTACTCTGATGTTAGAAGCTCTTTTTGAGTGGCGTAAAAATGAAATTACTAACTTTACTGAAGTTCGATTAAATACAATCCTTTGGCTAACAATCGAATTTGATAGGAAAACCCATTGGAGCGATAAATTACCAATGGAATACTTGCAATTATCTGAAGAAATTGTAAACTCAATAGAGCTATTTATTTCGGAATCTTTAGAGCTTATATATAATAAAGCCGTAAATATTGAAAAGATAGTAAACAAGTGTATAAATTCACTAAGTAAAAAGAGAATTTACAACCCTATCAAAGATTATTTCAATAGTCTTGAACCAATAGAACCGACAGACCTATACCACCCTGTAAAAGAGCTTTTTGCCTGTTTAACCTTGCACCCTGACTATAAAAAATATGAATTTGATATTATAGCTATTTTATCAACTTGGCTTGGTATGGCTGTAAAATGTGTACTAGAAGAGTTTCCTAACGAATTAATGCCAATTCTGACAGGAGAACAAGGAGCAGGAAAAACCAAATTTATGAGGGCTTTAGTTCCTGAGGTTCTTAAAGACTATGTAAGCAATAGAATTGAAAGGTCTAAGGACGGCAATATTACAATGACTAGAAATTTATTAGTTATTGATGACGAATTAGACAACTTAAAACGTGCAAGTATTGAACAATTAAAAGATAGATTATCTTCAGTATATATGACTTTTAGACCTCCTTACGGAAAATACGACTTAACGGCAAAAAGAACAGCTTCATTAATTGGAGCTACAAATAATATTGATTTTCTTAGCGACCATACAGGGAATAGACGGTTCTTTCCAATTCCAGTAATCAAATGTGAAAATGAAATACAACACTATAAAAATATGCAGAAGCTTATGAATTTTGATACTAATACTCTTTGGGCTTTAGGTTTATATCTTTATCAAAATCAAAAGAATCTCTTTATTAATGAAGAACAGTTGAAACGAATCAATGAGATTAATTCAGATTTCTCAGTTATTGATGTTTATGAACAAGCAGTACTCCAATATTTAATTCCTCCAGAAATGACAGATAAGTCAAATTCTAATTTTATGACTCCTAAAATGATACTCGAAAAGTTTATTGAAAAATCAAGCGTTTCAACTTTTTCTAATGATAGATATGGATCTACTAATTTAGGAAAAGCACTAAATAAGTTAGGGTATGAACGAAAATCGAAAAGAGCAAATAAATCACATCCTGAGTATGGATATTATATTCTTTTTAAGGATAGTTTGTAGTAAGTGTAGTAACTAAAGAGTAACTAAAATTGATTTCAGTTACTACAATGGAAAACGATAACAGCAGTTAATTATAAGGTATTGTAGTAAGTGTAGAAACTAAATATTAAATAAAGTATATATAATATACAATTACGCTGTATAGAATGTTATATTAATTATATATAGAAAAGTTTTTACGCCTTTAGTTACTACATACTACGAACACCACTAACTTATATACACAACAAGCAAATACAACGTAGTAATTGCAGTAACTACATTTTTATTCAGCTACTACATATTCTTTGATATTTATAGTTAATATGTCTTTAATCAGATCTTAAATAAAACCATGTAGATTATACAATAATAATTTATATTCCTAACACCCTTCAGATTCTCTCTCATCAGCAAATAAACTATAGTGGTTGTATTAGTATTGCTTGAAAATTCATGATTATAATGTAAAACAACATAAATTATAACGAGAAATAGATTATTATTATCTAAAATATACTGTTACAAGGTACTTTGAAGTAAAACTACATATAAACTATGACGAAAATGCATATTTTCGTCGAAATTTGCACATTTTTGTACTGAATTTGCACATTTTTGTACTCATTTTGTACTGATGCTATACTAATTACTACTAAAATCTTACTTTTCACTTCTAAAATCACTCTATTTGATGTTAAAATAACACTTTTTACTATTAGATTATTTGAAATCACTAATAATCAATAACTATATTAACAGAATCAATACTTACAGAGCTATTTTACAATAAAATTAAACTTTAAAAGGTTTTTTTGATTCTATCGGGTAAAAATCACTAAAATTTTCAAAATATATTGCCTTTCCTAAAGTTCTACTTCAGAACTTACAAAATAAAAATATTATGTTGCTTTTTAAAAATAATGGTCAATTCGTAAACGATACGTTTACAGTTAGAAATATAAATATAGTAAGTTGAACTTAACCGAATGCAAAATTTGATTGAACTATAAGTTCAGTGAGAGAACTTTTTTTGAAGTTACGGGCTGACCGTAAGATATTCTCAAATTATTTTCTTAATTTTAACAAGCTAGATTAATATTTGTTCATTTGTGAGACGTTTATCGAGTTAATGTGTCTCTAAAAAAATGACAACTTACGAAACAGAAAAAATAATTATTAAATTTAAAGAGGGGATACTCAAATGAAAAACATAATATTAACAATTCTAGGAATGATTGTGCTCATTCCACAAATATCTTTCGCAGAACAAGAAATAGTATGGGAGTTAGAAGGTGTTGGGCTTGGTGTGGGGGATATAATATTATCAAACACCCAAGACTTATTTTACTATCCTAATTATAATGATGATTATAGTAGTATTCAAATAAGAAGTATAATTGATGGGAGATTAATTGATTCTATTGTTCTTGATGATTTTAAAAAGAGAACTATTGATAAAATATCAATAACAGATGATGACAAATTTTTGGCTATATCGGGGGATTTCCCGCAAATCATAATATGGGATTTGATAAATAAACAAATTTATAAAAAATTCACAAAAGTAATATTTGAAGGGGATTCTGCTCACTTTTGGAAATCAGCTTCAATTTCACCAGATGGTACTAAACTAACAGCAATTGCAGTAAAGGAATTTTCTTCAATAGTTACCGAGTTAGTAGTGTTTGATATTGAAACAGAAGAAGTAATTATTTCAGAGAACAGAAATAATATGGATAAAATAAATGGAGTCTATTATGGTCCCATTTGGGTGTCAACAGAGTTTTCGCCAAACGGTGAATATTTAGTAACAGAACTAAGTGTTAATTGGGATCATCAAAGTGGACAAGTTGTATTGGATTCGGTATATATATATAATAATAATTTCACTATAGTTGGGAACTTACAAAATCAATTTCAAAAAAACGACTTATCTTTTAGTGATTCTGAAAATATGTTATCGTCCAAACATGGCAACAAGTTGATAATTTATAATTTAGATACACGAGAAACACAAGATATATTTCTGGAAAGAAGCCCTTATTCTGTTTTATTTTCAAGAGTGAATTCCTCTGAAATATTATTAAGCTTAGGTACAAGAGCATATACATATAATATCAAAAATAAAGTTGAGGAATATAATTATGAAAACAATATATATGCTAGTGTGATACTGAACGATAATTCAAAAGTTATTGGCCATGGTGTGAATGGACTATTATGTTTAAATACTTTTTGGAATCTAACATCAGTAGATAATTCATCGAGTAAAACTACTTTCTATCCTAATCCAGTTAACAATCTTTTAAGAATTAATCTCGATATCACAATGGGAGCCGAGTTTGAGTATGACTTATTTGATATTAATTCTAATAAGCTAGAAACTAAGAATTTAAATTTTTTAAAAACTGGAATTAATTATATAAATATTGATTTTAGTTTATTTCCTCCTCAAACTTATTTTCTAAAAATTTATAATTCTAATGAATCTCATAACTTCAAAATTATTAAGGAGTAATCATTATGAAAAAGCTAATATTTTTATTACTTCTTATAATATCAAATTTTTCAATTAATTCACAAACTTATGAAGCGAAACCCTTTAACTTTACTTGGACTGCTGATTCTGTACCAAAACCTCTTGTATTAGATTCTTTTAACGTAAATAGTTTTTTACTGGGTTTTCAGTGGTCAGGTACTCCACGTATGAATCAGGCACTTAGACACAATGCGAATGCAGGAGGTAGGTTCCAATATGACCCCAATACATTTGATGGAGCTAATCTTATTCATATCTTTGCTCAACCATCAATAGATGCACATAACAGTAGTGGTGTTAATTATGCAAATGCACACTTTATACAATACGAGCCAACATTATACACTACTGACTATACACAATTTAAAACTCGATTTAATGACTCCACAAATTCAATATTTGGTTTCAGCAATATACATGGAACTGTATTGTCAGCTAATCAATTTGCTGATACAAATTATAATCGACTAATACTTTATAAAGATAGTCTAGCTAATTATCCAGTTGACTCAATTGTATTGAACGGTTTAAACCCAAATGATAAATTTGAGACTTATATAGGATCTGGTCAGCACAGTGGATATACTGGCGAAAAATGGAATCTATCTATTAATCTTCGTAGATTACGCCCACATATTAATCAAAATTTCAGTCCAACTGATACTGTTCTTGTCATTCGTTTACCTTATGTAGCTAAGGATACTTTTGGAATTGTCAGAAATAAATATATAAACTTTGATAAAGTACCTAAATCAAACATTCCATCTGATACAGTCAGTTTAAATTATTACCAGTATCGTGGTTATGCATTGAATACTAAAACTAATCTAACCCAACAAAATAAATTAGTTATTACCAAAGCAATGCTTGATTCAAACAGAGCTGCACCTGATATAACAATATCCGCACATTTTTCTCTTTTTCAAGATTCTTTATCATTACTACCAAGTTTACAAAAATTTTATAACCCTCGTTTTCATCCTGGTTTTGGAGATACTGCACATGCTTTACTTGAATTTGAACAAATTCAAACTATAGATATAGAAGTCAAGTATTACGGTAATTGCGATATAGCAATAGATTGGCTACGAATTGAGACAGACAAAGCCCAAGATATGCTTCGAGGTAAATACGATAATAATGGTACGTCAGGGGCAAAATATATCATAGAGTCTTTCATAGACACTATACCAAAAATAAAACACAATGGAAAACAGCAATATAAAATACATAGGTTTTATGCCCAAGATAGTGAAAAGAGTAATCCCGTATTTTGGGGTCAACTTAGATATTATAATCTAGTTACTAATGGATTAGCTATGACAAGGGATAACCCATTTTTACCAGACCAGTACAGTTATTATACAAAATCATTAAATAGATATTTGGGATTAAAGCTTTCTGAAAATGAACATGATTTGCCTAATCCAGCAATAAGAGCAACTTTTGATTCACTGGGACAATATCCAGATGCACCTTGGAAACATTTTGGTTTTAAGTACGGATTTAGGGGCTATCAAACTGGCGACACTTTAACATCTGGTTATGAAACATTTATAGATAATTGGTCTCTTGATCGTGACCCACTCATATTTAATAATATGAAGAATTATAATGATTCACTTTATGGCGAGCATGCGTGGCATTCAACTTCAACTCAAATGATGTATGGACGTTATGTAAGTGGAATATTCTACAATAAGGACAATTATAAATTTTTATATACTGGCAATCCATGGTATATGAATTTATTTGTTGGTACTAATGTAAGTAAAGATACTATATTAACACCAGGCATTGTACCAAATCCTCAAAATTATGTTGTTCGACCTCAGTATTTGAAACCAAAAACTGGAGAAGAAATCAGATTACTAATGAATACAAATATAATAAGGGGAGCAAAAGGAATATTATATGATAGAGAAGAGAATACAAGAATAAACCCAACAATATTTTTGGGAGTTGGAAATGGTTTAATTGATGTTGATTTTGATATTGATAATCTTGATTCATTTGCAGAAAATGATACAATCGGTGGTGATTTCCCGAATGGGATAGCAGATGTATATGACTATTCGACTTATTTGAATAAGGACACTTTATCAAGATATAACAAGATTGCCCCAAATAGGGTCTATGTAGGTGTCAAATCAGTAAGAACAGAAATAAAAAGAGTGAATGATTGGGTACGTCTTAATGATATTGAGTTAATGGATTTGCGTTTACAGGCAGCTTATACTAAGGAATTTAGAATCTATGAAAACTGGAATCCTTATAAATTTAGTCGCTGGAACAGTTCTCCTCTTCGACAGCTAGTAAATCTTGAAGGGATTCGTACAAGAAAGTTATTTGAACCTAAGCATACAATGATTCATAATACAAACCCTGATTATGAATTTATAGATTCTTCTTTCTTTGATATTACACTACTTCAACATAAAAATAATACTGACACAGATATTCTAAAAAATAAAAATTCAGTATATCTGGGAGTAATTAATAGAAGAACCGACCCTTTAATCTTCAGAGATTCTTTAGGCTCTAGTTCAACGGATTCATTACGTGAATTAATGTTCTTTACTGCCGCAGAATTCGATGATAAAGTTAGAAACGGCGGTACTGATTTATGGGGAATTAATCAAGATAGTACATGGTGGCAAAACCAATGGTGGAAGCGTTTAGGAGCAAGGGAGATTAAAATACCATTGAATATTGAACCATATGGAAACGGTACTTATATATTAGCTCAGGAAATTGGAATTGACAGTTTAGATTCACTTGGATGGAGATATGATGAAAAATATTACCACCGAGTGGATACTACCTTGACTTATAAAGATAGTATTATGACAAAATTATTACCTGGACAAGGCAAAATAATAAAACTTGAATTCGTTCCATATTTCTTTAATGACCCCACAAAAGACTCTGATACTACGAATGATCATTGCTATTTTTGTGATATATACAATGATTTTGATGCTTTTGAATTTGTGGTTGTCGAAACCCCAACAGAAGAAGGTTGTTGTTATATTGTTAAATTTAATTACAAAGGTGACTGTACATTCGAAGATATTCCATTTAGGTTAATATTTGAGGGGGAAAGTGGTAATGCTTTTATAAGTAATGACCTTATGAGCCCTTTAATAGACTCTTTAGATCCAAATATCAAATATAAAGATGTTTTGCTAGATTTAGATAGTGCACAAGGAGAAATAGAGATTGGTACTTTTTGTGTCTTTGAAAGTTCCAATAAATATAAAATTTCATTATTAGCTGGCAAGGATAAAGATGATAAATTCATTGGCTGTGATAGAGAGATGCAGTTTGAAGTAAAGTGTGACAGTACCAATACTCCTCCAAAAGATTGTTGTGAAGGATTAGCTGTGAGTGATTCTATGTATAGCACTGGTACTTCACCTCTTGACCCGACTTTGGGTTCGTTTTGTACACTATATAATATAAGTACAGGATTCGATTCAGATTGTATATTTGGCGTTACAATAGAAGGTGGTGGAGTTCAACGTCCTCTCATTCCATTGGGGCTTACTCCTTTAGATTTTACAGTAGGTTCTGGTTATGAATTTGAAGTTTGCGTTGATATGGCACAATGTGGATCTGCAAGTGAGCAAGCACAGACAATAAAAATGGTAAAAATGCAGTTCTTGGGTAAGAATGGTACTATAATATGTGAGATTGAAGTACCTATACTTATTCCATGTACTTATTTGGGACTAAGTGATTTTGATATAGACTTTACAAGTCCTTATATCCCAAAATCGTCAAAAGAAAAACCAGAATCAAAAACTTACGAATCTGATTCATTTAAGGTGACTGTATGGCCGAATCCTACATCAGGTGAGCTAAACGTTGAGATAGACTCTAAAGTGGATACAGAGGTTGATATTAACTTTATAAGCAACATTGGTGCTAGTATATCCAATGAAAACGGTGTTACTATCAACAAAGGGGTAAATGAAAAGACATATAATCTTAAAAATTACTCTTCTGGTGTGTACTACTTACAAATCAATGGTAAAGATGGTAATATTGTATTACCAATTATGTTGAATAAGTAAGGTATTGATAAAATAAGATCCCAAACCGTAGCTACACTTTATAAGTTAGTTGCGGTTTTTTTACAAATTCACAGTTAATAACTATATCTACAAGTTTCCTTATATTAGTGCAACAGGAAACTAATAAAACGAAATAAGTATATGTCTGAAGATCAAAAAAAACAACTACAACAACAACTCTGGAATATAGCTAACACACTTAGAGGGAAAATGGATGCGGACGAGTTCCGTGATTATATCCTTGGCTTTGTGTTCTATAAGTACTTGTCTGAAAAGATGAATATCTATGCCAATAACATTCTAAAATCTGATGGAATACAATTCAATGACATCAAAGAAGATAGTGTTAAAGGTAAGGAGTACATAGAAGCGATAAGAGAAGAGTCAGTCGAGACTTTGGGTTACTTCCTAAAACCTTCGGAACTGTTCAGCCAAGTGGCTAAAAGGGGTAACAGCGATGTCAAAGGAATTTCAAACTTCATACTCGAAGATTTACAAAAGATTCTGACTAATATCCAACTCAGCACAATGGGAACGGAAAGCGAAGAGGATTTTGATAATCTATTTGAAGATATGGATTTGAACTCTACCAAGTTAGGGAAAACTCCTGAAGCTAGAAATGGGATTATTTCTAAAGTGCTATCTCACTTAGACAAAATTGACTTTGAATTAGAAAATACTGAGATTGATGTATTAGGCGATGCTTATGAATATTTGATTGGTCAGTTTGCAAGTGGTGCTGGTAAAAAAGCAGGTGAATTTTATACACCTCAAGAAGTCAGTAAAGTACTGGCTAAGTTAGTTACGATAGGAAAAACCAAACTAAAATCAGTATATGATCCAACTTGCGGTTCGGGTTCGCTACTGTTACGAGTAGCCAAAGAGGTGGAAAGCGTTACAAACTTCTACGGTCAAGAATTAAACAGAACGACTTATAACTTGGCTCGTATGAATATGATTCTGCATGATGTTCATTACCGTCAATTCGATATAAAACAAGAAGACACATTAGAACACCCTCAGCATTTGGAAGAAAGGTTTGAAGCTATTGTTGCAAATCCTCCTTTCTCGGCTCAATGGTCTGCTAATCCACTTTTCACAAGTGATGATAGATTCAGTCAATATGGGAAGTTAGCACCCAAATCTAAAGCAGATTTTGCATTCGTACAGCATATGATATACCAGTTAGCTGAAAACGGTACAATGGCGTTAGTACTACCTCACGGAGCGTTGTTCAGAGGTGGAGCGGAACAACATATACGTAAGTATCTAATTGAAGATAAAAACTACTTAGATGCTGTTATTGGCTTACCTGCTAATCTGTTTTTTGGTACTTCTATTCCTACAAGTATTCTTGTATTTAAGAAATGTAGAGAAAACCCTGACAATATACTATTTATAGATAGTAGTGAACATTTCGAAAAAGTAAAAACACAGAATACACTACTACCAGAACATATTGATAAGATAATAGATACTTACAGAGACAGAAAAGAGATTGATAAGTACAGCTATTTAGCACCACTTTCTGAGATACACGAAAATGATTACAATCTAAATATTCCAAGATATGTAGATACATTCGAAGAGGAAGAACCAGTTGATATTGCTCTAGTATCTATAGAATTAAAAAAATTAGAAACCAGTATGAAGGGAACGGACAAAGAATTGATTGCACTTTGCAAAGAACTAAATATTGACACCCCTTTTTAATTATGGAAAAGCAACAAAATAAAAAGCCATTGGTTCGCTTTCCAAAGTTTAAAGATGATTGGGAATATAAGAGATTTGAAGATTTTTTAATTTATACACCAAGACCTAAAGAAAAACCAAAAAGTAATTATCTTTCGATTGGACTGAGAAGTCATTTTAAAGGGACTTTTCAGAAACCTGATACTGACCCAAATAAAAATGCAATGGATACACTATATGAAATTAAAGAAAATGATTTTTTAGTAAATATAACTTTCGCTTGGGAAGGTGCATTAGCAATTGTTCCAAAGGCAGATGATGGCGGTTTCGTCTCTCATAGATTCCCTACATATACTTTTGAAAATGAAGTTGATAATATGTTTTTCAAATATCATTTTTTTAAAGAAAAAAGTAAACATCAATTAGGTGTTGTTTCTCCAGGTGGTGCTGGTAGAAATAGAGTTATGAATAAAACTGATTTTGTTAAATTAAAGCTCCCTTTCCCAACTTTACCCGAACAACAAAAGATTGCACATTTTTTTACTACGTTAGATAAAAAGATAGACCAGCTACAAGAAAAGAAAAACGCTTTAGAAAAGTACAAGAAAGGGATGATGCAGAAATTATTTTCAAAGGAGCTGAGGTTTAAGGATGATAATGGGAAAGATTATCCTGATTGGGAAGTGAAGAGGTTGGGGGAGGTTTCTGCTAATATTATGTATGGTATGAATGCATCTGCAACTACTTTTGACGGCAAAAATAAATATTTGAGGATTACAGATATTGATGAGAATACAAGAACTTACATTCCCAACCCAATCACATCTCCACAAGGTCTAATTGAAGATAAGTATAAATTATCTGAAGGCGACATTGTATTTACAAGGACAGGTGCTAGTGTAGGAAAAAGCTATTTGTACGATAAGAAAGAGGGTGATTTATTCTTTGCGGGATTTCTAATTCGATTTGCAATTAAAAAAGGAAATCCAAATTTTATGTATTATCAAACTTTAACTGAAAAATATAACAAATGGGTAATTACAATGTCAATGCGTTCTGGACAACCAGGATTGAATGCAAATGAATATAAAGAGTTTGAAATAGTATTCCCATCAATTCAAGAACAAAACAAAATAGCCAACTTCTTATCAAAAATAGAAAATAAAATAAGTGCTGTAAACGAACAGATAGAACAGACCAAAACCTATAAAAAGGGCTTACTACAAAAAATGTTTGTATAAAAGATTATGACTACACAACCAGAACAAGTATTAGAAAATCAATTAGTTGCACAGCTCCAAGAGTTGCAATATGAAAAAGTATTGATCAAAGATGAAACTGCCTTAGTAACCAACTTAAAAAAGCAATTAGAAAAGCATAATAATATAGTCTTCACTGATAAAGAGTTTGAACGAGTACTTAATATATTGAGTAAGGGTTCTGTATTCGAAAAAGCTAAGACACTAAGAGAAAAGCAACATATAGAACGAGACAATGGCGACAACCTATATTTCGAGTTTTTCAATACTGAGCATTGGTGTCAGAATCAGTTTCAGGTGACTCACCAAGTAACTATGGAAGGAACATATAAGAATCGCTATGATGTTACTTTGCTTATCAATGGTCTGCCTTTAGTTCAAATAGAGCTAAAGCGTAGAGGTCTGGAAATGAAAGAAGCCTTCAACCAATTAAATAGGTATCAAAGACATTCATTTGGTTCTAATTCGGCTCTATTTCAATACGTACAAATATTCATCATCAGCAATGGCGTTAATACTAAGTATTATGCTAATAACAGACATCAATCATTCAAACAAACATTCTTTTGGACTGACAAAAATAATAAACGTCTGACTAATATACTAAATGGTTTCACGAGCGACTTTTTAGAACCCTGTCATATATCAAAGATGATAAGTAAATACATAGTTCTTAATGAGACTCATAAAATATTGATGGTTCTAAGACCTTATCAATACTATGCTGTAGAAGCCCTTGTAAATCAAGTTGAAAATTCTAATGATAATGCTTATATATGGCACACAACTGGCTCAGGTAAGACCCTAACTTCATTCAAAGCAAGTCAGATAATAATGAATATGCCACAAGTGAAAAAAGTGGTATTCGTAGTAGATAGAAAAGATTTGGATTATCAGACTACTAAAGAATTTAATAGTTTTAGCAAAGGCAGTATAGACGGAACTGACAATACTAAAGCACTGGTAAACCAATTCACAGACGATACTAAGCTGATAGTTACTACTATACAAAAGCTCAATACAGCTATTAGCAAAGCCAAGTACTTATCTAAAATGGAAAAGCTACAAGAAGAGCGAGTAGTATTCATTTTCGATGAGTGCCACCGTTCCCAATTCGGAGATACACACAACAGAATAAAAGCATTTTTCCATAATAACCAGATGTTCGGCTTTACTGGAACACCTATTTTCAAAGACAACGCAGTTAAAAATGAATTAGGAAAGCGAACAACAAAAGAATTATTTGGCGAATGTCTCCATAAATACGTTATCACAGACGCTATAAAAGATGAAAACGTACTCAAATTCTCAGTAGAATATGTAGGTAAATACAAGCGAAAAGAATCTGCTACCGAAATTGATATAGAAGTAGAAGACATAGACACCAAAGAGTTAATGGATAGTGAAGTTCGGTTAGAAAAGATAACCGATTATATAATAGCTAATCATGGTAGAAAGACTCACGGAAAAGAGTTTACAGGTATGTTCGCTGTTAGTGGTATTCAAAACTTGATAAAATATTACGATCTATTTAAACGGAAAAAGGAAGAAGGTAAGCACAGCTTAAAGATTGCAACAATATTTAGTTATGTAGCCAATGAAGAAGATGCTGATGCCAATGGTTTTATTCCAGAAGAATTGTCAGTAGTAGGAGAGCCAAAAGTACTATACGGAATGCACGAACATTCCAGAGATAAATTAGACGAATATATTGCTGATTATAACTCTATGTTCGGCACAAAATTCTCCACCAAGGACAGTCAATCATTTTACAACTATTACAATGATGTTTCTAAGAAAGTAAAAGAACGCAAGATTGATATTCTATTAGTAGTTAATATGTTCCTAACTGGATTTGACAGCCCTACACTTAGCACTTTGTATGTAGATAAGAATCTTAAATATCATGGTCTAATACAAGCGTATTCGAGAACCAACAGAATAATAAATGATCAAAAATCACAAGGGAATATTGTAGTATTCAGAAACCTGAAAAAGGCAACAGATGAAGCTATAACACTCTTTAGCAACAAAGAAGCTATAGATGTAATCATTATGGAACCCTATGAAGATTATGTCAATAAATTCAATGAAGCATTTATTGGGTTACTCTCAATAACACCAACAGTTAACAGCGTAAACAATCTAATCTCAGAAGCTGACGAACTTGAGTTTATAAAAGCATTCCGTGATCTAATGCGAATCAGAAACATACTAAATTCATTCTCAGATTTCGAATGGGAAGATTTGGCTATGAATGAACAGCAATTCGAAGACTACAAAAGTAAGTACCTCGATTTGTGGCAGAAAGTAAAAAATGATAACCAAAAAGAAAAAGTATCAATATTAGAAGATGTAGATTTTGAATTAGAATTAATACTAAGAGACGAAATCAATGTAAACTACATAATTAAGCTATTGATGGCTTTAAAATCTGAATCTCAGAATGAAGTTACTAAAACAGAACAAGAGATTACAAACCTACTAAATACAGAAATTAACCTTAGAAGTAAGCGTGAATTGATACAGCAATTCATAGATGAGAATCTACCCACAATAGAGGACTCTGACGACATTCCAGAAGCATTTGAGGTATATTGGAATGAAGAACAGCAAAAAGCCTTTAAGAAGCTAATAACAGAAGAAAATCTATCAGAAGAAAGAACCCTAAAGCTAATAGAAAACTATCTATATGCAGAAAGAGAACCACTAATAGATGAAGCAGTAGAATTAATAGATGGTGAACAGCCATCAGTTCTAATCCGTAGAAAAGTAGGAACTAAAATACTCAAACAGATCGTTGATTTCGTAGATACGTTTATTAATGGGATTACGGGGAATTAGGGTATGAATCTGATTGAAGAAATGAAACAATTAATAAAAAAATGGATTTTAAAAAGTCACAGTAATCATTTCAAATTTGTAACCGATTACGAAGAAAGTGCAAATATTAGAAGAGATTTACTTAATAATATTGAATTAGAAGAAAATTTGAAATTACATGAGATAATTATAAATAAATTAATACCAATTTATCAATTTGAAAATTTTAAACAACAAGTTATAAAGAAAAATAATGAAACAGTTGATTATTTTAAAGACAGTAAAAATGCTCAAGATAGTTATAACAAACTGTCATTTGGTAACTTAATTGATATTCCGATAGATATTGATAAATATGATATGATAGACCAACTATCAGTTTCATTTTTTAAGGGTGTAAATTCTTTTGTAAATTTAGAGTTTATAATTATACCTTCAAAAAATTTTCAAAATAAATATATAGAATCTTTCAAGCAACCATTAAAAGTAAAATATAAATTAATGCTATTTAATGATATAAGACTTATTTTTAAAGAAAAATCGCTTTTAAGACAAGTCGTAATTGAAAAACCATCATATACTTCAAACTCTTCTACTTTAATAATTGCATTAAAAAAGCAATTAGACAAATACCTTAATTCAATAATTAAGAACAATTATTTTCTATCTGTGAATAGTTATACAAACCTCTGTTTTGATTATGAAAATAGTTTTTATAAAAAACATGTTAGTTTGATTGAAGATTACTTTGAAATAAAGCCTAATCATTCATTTAGAACCACTAACAATAATTTTTCTTTTATTATTGGAAATGATAGCTTTTCTATGATTAATTTTAGAGAAAGGGGTATCTTTTATGATAATCAATTTACATTTGAAAAAATTTCTATTCTATGTTTTCAATTGAATACTTTAATATCTGAAAGACCAAAGTTAAATGATTTAAAAAATAATCTTTATAATTACTCTGATCAACAAAAGAAAAATAATTATCAAGATTTATTGGTTTTACAAACGGAAATAAATCGACTAAAAGATTTAATTGAAAGAATATATTTAGATACAAATTCAAATTATTTCAGAAGACAAATAATATCAACTTTGGAAAAATACAAGAATAAAAAGACCCAATCATTAAGTTATTTTCTTTTAAGTGCTGTGGACTCATCATTTGAGACATTTAATATGAACATCAATAACATGGGACTAAAAATTAAAAATTTAAGCGAACAAGAAAAATTGAAAATTGAACATAAAAAAAATCAATATTTATTATTAATAGCTTTTTTAGGTCTTTTCATATCTCTGGTTCAATTATATGGTTTTGTTGGAAAAACATCATTATTAAAAGAAATATGTATATATCTTTACTGCTTGTTTTCATAATTATTTGTATGAAAATGAAAAAACAGTATTTACTTTCTTTATTTGAAAGATCGGATTAATATTTAATCAATTTTTTTATTTCTATTTCAAATGGATTTTTAAATGAGTATGAAATATGAAAATCCTCAAACTCAATTTCAAATTCATCTTTATATAGAGTAATCCCCCTCAATGTATTGATATAACGTTTAAAAGATTTATCAGGATTTAATTCATAATCAGTAACTCCAAAAACTTTAAAATTCTTCTGAACAAATTCTCCATATTGCAATCCTCCTCCGACAGTTTCTATCTTTTTCCCTCTAATTACTTCTCTTATAATTTGCAAAGAATTTAGCTTGTTATTATTTGAATAAATCTTTTGAGCTTCTTTTTTGCCTGAACCAAAAAATTCTATACCATCTTGTAATAGAATTTCATCATAGATTGGTTCAATTGATTTATGTTTGTGTGGTTCTACATAAAAACTGAATATCCTTAATTTATTTTGAAGAGGACAATGCCCACAAAGTATTATCTGACATAGACTTTTATCCATTACGATAGGAGCTAATTCCAAAGAATTTTTTTTATAGACTTTAAACACTAATTTTGAAATATTATCCATTGAGATGTTTGTTCTACCTGGAATGTATTGTAAATGTTGCAGTATTTCTAGAATTGAATCTTTTATTGAATAAGCATTTACTGCATTTCCAACAACAGCCATTCCATATTTATAATTATAATCTAGGTTTGTTACTTCCGTTTCTGAAAGGGTAGGAGAATAAATATGTACAGGAATAGAAAAAATCTTTATACCAAAATCTACACTTCCACTCGTACCAAATGAGAGTCTCGAATCTGAGGCTAAGGAAAGTTTATTTCCAAATTTTTTTGCAATTACTAAAGTCATATTATCCCTTTTATTTATTGATTAATACTTAATTGCACCAAAATACATAAATAAAAATTTTAATTCAAATCCCTACCAAGTACCACACCTGATTATATAAATTAGGACGGTGCTAATAAGATTTTTAAAAGAAATAAAGAAAAACTTCCATGAAACTTATAAACATAAACGAACAACAAAGTAATATTGTAGAATTGATTACATAATTGACTTTAAAACAACGCTTTTTCACTCTAAAACTACACTTTTATACTTTATATCTTATTAATTTAACTATGAATTGACTACGAAACAATAACATATCTATTGATTTATAAGGAGTTATACGATTTTATAGCCCCTAATAGATGTTATTTCCATATTTATCCGATTTCTTTAGAAAATACAGACCGTCATAAAGCCCTCATAATCAATTTTTATTTGGTAAAGCATATATGACTATGCCTTATTAATCGGACAAGTGGGTCATAATTAATAATTGGGTGTTTTTTGGGGGTAGTGAGTTCCATTTCATTAACAGCAGACTGGGTTTTTCATTCTTCGAACAACATTATTATTCATAAACATAACAGCAACGTAACGATTTCGAACATTTTCAAACTATTCGGACAGTATTCGGTTTGTTTGGTAAATGATTTCGAATTTATAATGTAATTTTATTGACTATGAATAAAGAGAAATAACGATCTGTGATATAGTATAATTATGAGAATAGAATGGATAACTTATATTTGAGTTTCCCCCAAAAAAAAGATTATAAGAGTTGTAACCGCTTCATTATTAGTATTGTCTGAATTGTATTTGTTTGAGGTTGAGAAGAAACCAAGTCTATTAGGTTAGTTAGGGTTTTTACTATTTACTATTTCCCTCTGATTCCTTATTATCAGAAATATTTTTATCTTTTAAACTCTTATTGTTCTTAAAGACACCATAGAAATAACTACCAGTTAAAGAAATCAATGTAGTAGCAAGCATTCCTGCTATAGTTCTTTCTCCAATTACTGCTAAATAAACAGAACCAAATAAGGCAAATAGCCCTAATATGAAAGCCATTATTTGCCCAATTGAACTTTGCTTTTCCCTCGATTGTATTACAATCGCTTCAATATTTCTTCTATGTTTGGATTGTTCTTTAAATTCGTCAAGAATATCTTTGGCAGAACCTGGTAAAATTTTCTCATAAAGTCCAAATGTAATTGGATCAGGAATTGGCCCGCTAATCGTTGTAGTTGTCGTTTGTTGTGAAATCTTTACTGCAATTTTTTTTAAATCATCATTAGTAAAATCATCTTTGTCAAGTAAGTTTAATATATCTTCTTGCGAGTTTACTGTTTGATTACTTTTATTGCTTTGAAGACCTCTATTTTGATGAGGTTGTTTCTTTTTCGGATTCATTTTCTGTTGCAGTTAATCTTATTTTATTTAATACTTGCTCTAAAAAAGCAATCTTTAAATCCTCACCAATCATATTCCAATCATTTTGAATAGCCTTAACATCAGCTTTTTCAGGAGTTTCAGAGACGTTATAATCATAATAATTACCTGCTAAATTGAAAGCACTCCCTGCACCAACAACAAATGAAGAATCTGAAAATAAGAAATCAGTTCTATATTTTTTTCTTTCTTCCATTTTAACTTTATTCCATTTAGTTATTTAAATGTTTACTAATTTAATAAAAATAAATTAAACACTTACCTTAGAGACGTATATATTCATTTTCTGTTACATTAAGTTACCCAAAACCTTACATTTCATTTAGTTTATCTTTTACATTACTTACAGCTTCAGTATTTGCAATCCTTATATATTTATCAAACGAAGCTCTTGAAGTATGCCCTGTTATTTGCATTATTTCACTAGGGGAGACCCCTTTTTGTATTAATCTAGTTATAAATGTTCTTCGAGCAGTATGTGAGGAAACCAGCTCGTATTTCGGCTTGTTTTCTTCTATTTGTCTATTGTTCTTATGTGAAGTAACTGAAACTATATCATTTATCCCAGCTTCTTTACAAAGTGTTTTTAACGCAACAGAATAAGAACTTAACCTGCCTTTAGTAAATTTAGTTACATCAAATACATTTAGAACCTCTTTTAGTTGCTTACTAATAGGGATCGTAATAATTTTATTAGTTTTTTCAGTAACGATTTTAATCGTTTCATTTTCTAAATCTATCTTTTCTTTAGTCAGTTTAACAATATCTGAAACCCTTAAACCTGAATATAATTGAAATAGAAAATAATGCTTAGTATTGTAAAGTTGCTTATTGTTAGGTTTATAATTCAACAGTTTTTCAATATCGTTATCACTTAATGCAACTGATTCAGTTTGATATTTTTTATTGGTAATTTCTTTATAATCTTGATTATCTATATACCTTTTCTTGAAAGCATAGTTTAAAATAACATTTTTCAAAGTTAGTTTGTAACTAATAGAATTATCTTTATAACCACATTCTTTAGTGAGAAAACCCTTAAAATTTATAAGTAAGTCTTGATTTATATCTTCTAAATCAATAATTTTATTTGTGTGCTCTTGAAAATCAATAATGTTTTTCTTGAAACCTAGATAACCTCTGATAGTTCTATCTTTAATTGCTAAAGACTTTTTCTTATACTCTATGAACTCATCTATTAAACTAGTAAAAGTAAGTTTTTCTTTTTTACCTAACTCTTGATAGCTCTTAAAAGAGCTTTTCAGCTCGTCAAATTTGATAGTATTATATTTGTCATAATGTTGAACGCATTCTCTTTCTATAAATTGTTGTAATTGATCTAATGTCTTATTAGCATGTACTGTATATGTATATGAGGATTTTATTCGTTGTTTATTACTATCCCAATACTTTGTTTCTATCGACAATTTAGATGTCAATCTTAATCTTTTACCTTTAGACCAAATATTAAAAAAAATATTTGTTTTGCTTTTATTAGGGTGAGCTAGATAACGGTTAATTTCAACCATAGAAAGTCCTAAGTTATAATTGTAATGCAGTCAGAGTACAATATAATTATATATTAGATTAAGACAAAATTTAGGACGGTTTTTCTTGATTATTAGACTATTACTTGAATTTGTTGATATATCGACACAGATATAATGAGTGCTGTAAGCGTTGATTAAGAGGTCTTGAAGTTAAAAGGAGTGTCTTGAGATTAACGATATAATATTATTTACCGTAATCATCTTATTTTATTCTTATTTAGTTTTTTGAATAGTTACAAACTTAATACTTTTAAATACCATAATGAAGTAAAAAAATATAAATTTAATAATTAAAAAAAAAGGTTGCTTAAAAAAGCAACCTTTTAGTTTCAAATAGAACTATAATAAATATTATTTTGAGACCTTCTCAGGCAAAGTATAACTTCTACCTTTGTTCTGCTCTTTCAACCAAGTGTATAATGGATTGAAATATTCTAACATAGCTTTTGCACTTATTTCTTCACCTAGTTCATCTTTCATTAGCTTTCTCCAATCTACTGTTGCACCTGGAGTTAGTATTTTAGAAAGGAATTTACCTGTCTCTTTGCTACCCCAATAGTTAGTATTATGAGGATCTTGTTTCAATATTTTCTTTGCAATATGATCATGCAATTGGAATAATGTAACAATTGAAAGTGCATAGTCATAATATTGAGCAGGATCATTATTAATATGTGTTTTAGTACATGCATCACAATATTCTTCACCTCTTTCATTTGGAGGAACTATACCTTGGTATTTCTTTTTGATTTCCCACCATTTACTATTGAATTGGTCAACAGGTAAATTCTGAGCATAAAGAGAATATTCAAATTCTGTCATTACACCAGCACCCCAAGGGATGAGTACTACTTGCTCCAGAGCTTCTTTGAGTAATAATTTTATTTCATCTAGTTCTACATCTTTTGCTAATAAACCTCTTTCTTGTAAGAATGGTTTTTGCATAGCCGCTAAACCAAGCATAGATCCAACACCTTCGTGAAATGCTCTATTAGCACCACCACGTAATATGTATGGTACATCTGGATTAGAATATAGCATATAATAGTAGATATGCCCTAACTCATGTAAAGTAGTTCCCCACCATTTCGTATTAGCTTCTACACTCATCAAAGAACGAACATCATCATCTAAGTTCATGTGCCAAGCTGATGCATGATTGTTTTTCATGTATCCAGCATCTGGTGATACAGGGTATAAGCTAGATTTTTCATAAAATGATTTAGGTAAAGCGGGAAGACCTATACTTTTATAAAATTCTTCACCAGTTTCTACAATCCACTCAGGTGATTTTTGACCTAGTATTCCATCCAAATCAAAACCTTCAACTTCTACTATAGAATTCCATTCTTGTCCCCATCTATTTGGTAACCAATGAGCGGGTAAGTACTCAGGTACTTTTTCACCATACTTTTTAGCTAACTCATATCTAGTCCAAGTGTGTAATTCTCTATAAAGAGGCCAGATATCATTTATCACTTTATGTAATAAATCTCTCATTTCTTCTACTTCCATCCCATAGTCAGAGATTTGGTAGTCTATATAATTATCATAACCTAATGGCATTACCGATTTATTTCTCAGGTCTCGGAGAGTATCAATACCACCCTTTAGTGTCTTTCCTATGTCTTTACTTGCATTCCATGCAGCTAATTTCTGTGCAGGCTTTTTATCACTGGCAAGAATTTTATCTATATCGTTTGTAGATATTTCCTTTCCATTGAGCATGTATTTATATCCGTACAGCTTTTTTGTTTGGCCTGCTTCGGCTGCTATTTTGTCATCTATTAAAGAACCAAGAGTAGCAGGGTTTCCAGCCGCCGCATACTTAATAGCGTTAAGCTGCTTTACTTGAAGAGGAGTTAATTTATCTTTAACTTCTAGAAATCCATCCGCAGTGTTGATGTTTTCTTCACTACCTGTATAATCAGCCATTGCTTTAGATGCTATTTTTACTTCATGCTCTGCTAGAGTGTCACCCTCTACTATATGTGTATTGAGCACCCATTCTGCTTCCGAAGCAGCATAGTATAAGTCTTTGTATTTGTTATTATAATCATCCAGATATTTCTGAACTGAATCTTGTAAAACTTTGTTGGCGTCAGATTCCATATCTTTAGAATCTGTACATGCTACTAATAATAGCATAGAAACGAATATTAGGGAAGAAATTATCTTCATTTTATATTACCTCTATTGTTTGTTAATTTATCGAATGATTGTCATTTTCTTTATTATCTCCATCGAAGGAGTCTCTAACTTATACAAATAATTACCAGCTGATAAGTTTTGTGGATTTATTTCAACTGTGTATTCACCAGGTTCGTGATATTTGTTAACTAATTCTTCTATTTTATTACCTAGTATATCATATATGGATATACTAACATTTGTAAATTCTATAACTCTATACTCTATTTTAGCAAACCCAATAACTGGACTAGGTATAGTTTCTGACATATAAGCACGACCATTATCTTGTATATATCTATCTGTAGGTATGCTATCTATATTTGTTACGTTGATAGTACCTTTTTCTATATCTTCTATGTAAAACCCATTATCCAGATGAGTAGATTCTTCTAATCTAATTTCAGAAAAAGAAGTGTCACCAAGGGTCACAACCATTGGGATTTTATATAAAGTTGATTCTCCACTAAGTGGAATTTGAAGACTAATGATTCTTTCACCATTGAGAATAGTACCATAATATTTTTCATCAATTGGAGCTATTATACTAGAGTTCAGAATTAACTTAGTACTAATTGTATCATTTAGGGGTATCTCAATTCCGGATGTATTGACAAAAGAAATTGTTAAATCAACATTTGAACCTGTTGTAGCAGATATAGATTCTGGTCGAATTGATATATAGTCGCTTCCTCCAATATCAGCAACTAGACTAATTGGGTACTCTCTATCACAATCATCAGAGATTATAATTACTCCATTATACTGCGAGTTTATGTCTCCTCCAATGAAACTAAGATAAACAATAGCTTCTTCTTCTGGTGAAATTATTTCTGGTCTTATAGAATCAACTTCAAATAATAGATCATTTATAAAATTTGTAATAACTGTAGTGTTACCAGTATTTTTTAATGTTAAAGTTTGTGAATAACTTTTATTACTTCTTAATCCTTCAAATTCTATGTTGTTTTTTGAGAGTAACAACATAGTTTTATTTTGAAAAACATTTATTCTAATTGAGTTAAGACTTGCAATACTATTACTTGCATTTGACCTTATTACTAAGTCGGAACTTATATTTCCCAAGTCATTTGGAGTATAAATCAGTTCAATAGTTATACTATCATTTGGAAGAATTATATAATCATCCTTTAAATCTTTTACAGTAAATTCTTTACTATCAACGCCATCAAAGTATAGACTATCAATAATTAGATTATTAGACCCCACATTATACAATGTCACATCAAATAAGTAATCTGTTGAACAATTGATTATACCAAGATCTTTCAAATTGTTTAAAGCAATTATTGGTACACCATCAGAAACTATAACTGTCATAGGTAATTGTAATTCAGAATTACATCCACTTCCAAAACTAAAATTATGATCAATAACAGTATCTCTCGTATTACCTACGAATTTGAAAGTTACTTCTGCAGTATCACCAAAACTAATAGATTTCGGTACAGCATTAGTTAATTCAAATTTATCTTTGATGATTGGGAAATCGAAAGTGAAATTAATATTTGATTTGTTTACTATTTTGATTGATTCCGTCCCACTTGCATTAGTAGCAATAGTTCCAAAGTCTAATTTATCAGCTAGTAATTCTAATCTAACAGTATCTCTCAATCCGGCAATATCACCACTTATTTTATTATCTTCACCTGATAGATTTGTAATAAATTCTAAAGTAGATTGAAATGTACCAATACCAGAGTTTTCAAATTTTATATTAACTGCTATTGAGTCATTAGTAGGGATTTCTTTTGGTAAATCAACATCAATCTGATAGCTATTTCCATTTATTAGATTACTTGAAATAATCTTAATAGTATCTTGGCTAAAGTTCTTTATATAGACAGTTGTGTCTAATTCTAAAGTACAATCAACTGTTCCAAAATCAATTCTATCTATTAGTTGAATATTTGATTTTACAGCATTCCCATTCAAATCGATAAACATAGATGAGCATAAATCATTTGAAGATAACTTTATCAAACCACTAAAGAATCCAGGAGATTTAGGTTGAAAACTAATTTCTAAAAACAGATTCTCTCCAATATTTACGCCACTTAAATTATCATTTGTAATTGAGAATACTTCTTCTCCCAAAATGAACTCAGCTTTATCGAACACAATTTTAGAGTTAGTATTATTAATTAATATATCTTTTCTAATGGATTTATTTGAGTTAACTAATGAATTAACGAAATCAAAATTATCATCAATTATGGTTATGTTAATCTTAGTAATATTACTATTTACTTCAATAGTATCAACTTTATTCCCATAATATATAAATAGTTTATTTCTTTGTATTCCTGAGATAATAGGGGAATAATTAAACTTAAGTACAATAGATTCAGTTATTTCTAATGAGAGTGGAAATGTATTTAAAATTGTAATTTCATTTGAATTTGAAATAATAGAATCAATAGTTAATATTGGGTTGTTTTGGTTAATAAAAACATTATCAAATTCGTAATAGTAGCTTTCATTTATACACAAATCACCCAAATCAATATCCTTAACATCAGTTATTTTCTTTTCAATAGTCCAAATGTTATCTGATATATCAGAATCTAAAGTCCTATATAAGAACGGAAAATCATCTATATTCCAAACAAGAGCTATATTTGTATCTACTGAAGAGACTATCATTTTTCCATTTGCAAATGAAGTGTTTACTGTCTTTTTGTGGATATCAATATTCTTAATATTTGTGTTGTCTGTTTTCCAGTGTTCTAATATATTACTTGATTCTGATTGAAGTAGAACTGAATTATTGGATGTCCATTCTGCATTTTTCAGATTAGTTGATTGGTTTCGAACTATTCGTGGATCTGGATTTAGCTTGTAATTCCCATTTTGCCCAGAAATAGAGAATAATCTTAAATCTCTGAAAGTATATACTGTAAATATTTTAGTTCCGCTTCTATTCCATTTTAAATCGAATATGCCATTAATTGGAATCGAATCTAATCTATTACCATCAATTCCAGTTAGATAGAACATATTACTTGTTGATAAACCTATAGCATCTTTTTCATTGTTTACAGATATAGATGAAATTGAATTCTGAAAATTTGCTAAGGTTGTTACACTATTATCGGCTACATCCCATTTAATTAAATTACCATTAGATAGACCAACAAACAAAGTCGTTCCATCATTAGACCATTCTATATCATTAACTTTGCTAGTAAAAAATCTAGAGCTTGTATTAGAAGGATCATCAGCATCCCAGATTACTATATTATATTCATTATCTTTCCCAAAAGCAGCGGCAATTAAATTAGTATTTACTCCGAACTCTATATCGGTTGTATTTATTCCGGGATTCTTATCCCTTAATTGTGTCTCAATTTTTCCTTTTTCTAAATTCCAAGTTAAGATACTACCATCATTAAATGAAACAGCTGCGTATTTATTATCAAAAGACAGAACTGACTTTTTAATCTTAATCGAATTGTCTTTATCAGTAATATAGTTCACTTTGTCATATTTAACAGTACCACTGGGGATTCCTACTCTTAGTAACATCTCATCAGACTCAATATCAGGTACTAGCCACTTTAGTTTTTTATTAGTACCTTCTTCAGTAATAGTATTCCAACTTGTTCCATTATTCGAACTATACTCTAATAATACTTGCTGATTACTAGTTACACCATCCCATTGTAAGTCAATGAATTGACCGGGGAAGTATGTTTCGTTACCGTTTGGCGATATTACAATCAAATCAGTTTCTTGACTATCGCCTTCTTTTTTTCCATTGAAAATGTCAACAGTAGTTAGCGAACAAGCATTAGATACGAATTCTATTTTGGAGTAATTGTAATCTGTCGAATTTGATTTAAGTTTTAAAGTAAATATATTAGGTGAACTATTTTGAAGTATTCTATTCTTATAATTGTTAGGAGTTATTTCATATATAGATTCATCAAAAATAATATCTTCAAGCAGTATGTTTGCATTTCTAGCTATTAAAGTAAGAAATGTACTGTCTTCTTTTCCTGGATCTACGACACCGAAATTAATAAGATTGGGAAAAACCTCAATATATGGAAAACGATTCTTAGAATATTGAACTTTGTATTTATTTATGAATAATACATTGTATCTCAAAGTTAACGAGTTTATAATATCGCAATTAGTATAGTTATAATTTAATCTAAAAGGAATAACACCTGCTTCATTAAAAATAGCATAAATTAGTTGCGAATAGAACATTTCTTCATCATTTACTGAAAAGTATTTACCATTCGTTTTAGCTGAAATACTATTTAAATTTTTAGAAATATCAGAGTCAAATACATAATTATATATTGCAACACCGTACTGATTTGCTTTATTACTAATGCTATTACTATCACCTATTGACTTTCCATTAGTAAGATTTATTATAAGAGGCTTATTACTTCCTCTATTCGCTATTTCTAAGCTGCCAGTTGTTTTATTCAGAAAAGCTGTATTATAATTGCTTACGTTTCTAGTTGAAATGTTATTCAACGCTCCATCTAATTTTTCAGATTCCTTTGTATAGTCTTGTAATAAATAAGTAGAAGAATTATATGATTGAATAGCAATTTGAATATCATTAGTTAATATATTCTTTGATAATCTTTTTAATACCTTCTTTATTAAATCGATATTCTTGTCGTTTTGTAAAGAATTATCTATGCTTATAACAACTGAAAGAGGTGTGAATGTAATTTCATTAGGTGTAATGAGGTTGAAATCATTTATTTTATTACCATCAACTTCAAACTCTAGAAGTGATTTATCAAGATTAAGAATTGGTTTATTCTCATCACTTAGAAAGTATATTTCAGTAGATCTCTCAGGATATTCTTTAATAGTCGAATTTACAATCCTTACATCAGTTGAGTAAAGATTGAAAACCGAAAATATTAATATTATATATGTTATTGACAACTTCATATAAGTAATAAAACTTCAAAGTCATATTTGTTACTTATTTTATTCAATTATTTCTACTCCTTTCCAAAATGCAACCATATTTTTAATATGTTTAGCTGCATCTTTTGGATCAGGATAATACCAAGCTGCATCCTTATTCACTTTTCCTTCTACCACAATGTCGAAATACGAGGCTTCTCCCTTCCAACTACAAGTTGTGTGAGTTTGACTTTCACTGAAAAAATCTGATTTAATTGAATTTCGAGGGAAGTAATGATTACCTTCAACTAAATTCGTATTGTTAGATTCAGCAATTATATTCTCATTCCATTTAGCTCTCATAATATACCCATTTTACTTAATAATTTTATAGCCATTGCAGTTATTGCAATGAAAAGCATCAATCTAACAAATTTTTCATCCATTTTCAAAGATAGTTTTGCTGACCACCAAGCTCCAAGACTTGCACCAATCGAAAGTATTATTCCCGTTACCCAATCCACATTATCTGTTATTATAAAAATGATTAATGTTGGAATTGTATTTATAAAAACGATAAATACTTTGTGCATATTAACTCTCTTAATATTTAAGTTTAATACTGCATTCAATATAGCAATAATCAGAAATCCAATACCAACTTGTATAAATCCAGCATAGAATCCTAAAAGCAACATTAAGGGATAAGCGATAATCGGTAGTTTTTTAATTGTGTCAACATATTCTTTTTTCTTCGATTTGGGAAAGAACAGACTAATTGCAACTCCTACCATTACAATTACTACAATTAGTTGAAATGACTCTTCTTCAATTTTAGTAGAGTAGAAAGCACCTAGAATAGCTCCGGGTACTGTTAGCATTGCTAATTTGAAACTTAGATTAGTATCTTTAAAATTTGATTTCCTAAATGACAAACTAGCTGCCATCGTTTGAGTAAGTATACCTATTCTATTTGTTCCATTAGCTACGGAGGTATCCATTCCCATCAAAATCAAAAAGGGGAGAGTTAATGTAGAACCTCCTCCAGCTACAACATTTATAAAGCCAGCAAAATTTCCAAATAGAAATAAAAGGAGATAATCTGTGAATTGATATTCGAACAATTGAGGTAAATTCTAATTATTTATAAAAAAAATACAACACTTTTATTCACAAGATAAAATAAATTGAACACTATTCTTTATATTTGTTTTATCTATGGAACTTTTTAGAATAGGATTTTTAAGTGTTACACTAATAGACCTAGTTGATATAGCATTAGTTGCAGTTATCTTCTATTGGGTATATAAAGCTATGCGTGATACGATAGCTGTTCAGATATTATTTGGATTAGTTGTTCTTATTGGCCTCCAATTTATAACAGAAGCTGTTAACTTGTCTTCTATCAATTGGATACTAGAGACAATACAAGATGTTTGGATACTTGCTTTTATTATTTTATTCCAACCTGAACTTAGGAAAATGCTCTTACTTCTAACTCGGACACCTTTTTTCATGTTCTTTTTAAAAACAAAAGTTTCTGAATCATTTGATACTGTCTTCGAAGCAGTTTCTGAAATGTCTGACAAGCATATAGGTGCATTATTAGTTTTCCCACGCTCACAAAATGTTAAGATGACTATTGATACCGGTATCCCACTTCAAGCTACTTTGAGTACGGAGCTATTACTTTCAATTTTCTCAACAAAATCACCGTTACATGATGGTGCTATTGTGATAGATGGTAATATAATAGCTGCTGCTAGATGTGTTCTACCTCTCTCTTCCGAAACAAAATATGACGGTAGGAATCTAGGTACTAGGCATAGAGCAGCACTTGGGCTAACTGAACAAATAGATGCAGTTGTACTAATAGTCTCAGAAGAAACTGGTTGGATATCCATCGCTGATAGTGGTGAATTGATGCTTAATGTACCAAAAGAAAAATTAATAAAAACTTTAAAGAATAAATTAGAAGATGAGCAGGAAAAAAATCCTTCCAAAAAATAGTGTAATTGTAATAACAGGTCCAACAGCTTCTGGTAAAACATCTCTATCTATTGAATTAGCACAAACTTTGAAAAGTGAAATAATTTCTGCTGACTCTAGACAAGTATATATGCTGATGGACATCTGTACTGCCAAACCAAGTCAAAATGAATTGAATTTGGTTAAGCACCATCTAGTTGATTTTCTTAGTCCAAATCAGGAATTTAGTGCAGGTAAATTTGCAAGTGATGCTTCAAGTATTATTAGAAAATTACAGAATTCAGATATTATCCCAATAGTTTGTGGTGGTTCGGCGTTTTATATAAAAGCATTATTTGAAGGTCTCTTTGAAGAGAAAAATGAAATAATACCTGAGTTAAGAAATAAATTGAATAATGAAATTGAGAAATTCGGTATTGGTTATCTTCAAAAACAATTAAAAAAAGTAGATAACAAGACATATTCGAAAATAGAATTGGATAATCCTCATAGAGTAATTAGAGCGTTAGAATATTATTACTCAACCGGTGAGCCTATAAGTGAAGCACATGAAAAAAGGAATGTAAGTAATTCAGAATTCCAACCTATATATTTTGCAATAAATTATTCTCGTGATGTGCTTTATGATAGAATAAATCATCGTTGCGAACAAATGTGGAATAATGGACTTGTGAATGAATACAAAAGTTTGATAAGTTTGGATTATGATAAAAATCTAAACTCATTAAATACTGTTGGATATAAAGAATCAAGAGATTACTTAGATGGTATTTATAGTGAAGATGAAGCTTTAGAAGAGTTTAAAAAGAATACAAGAAGATTTGCAAAACGACAATTGACATGGTTCCGTAAAAATCAAGAAATCAATTGGTTAGAAGGTAAATCGAACAATAAATTAGAACAAATAAAAGATATTATACAAATATGAATTTAAGATTAGTATATATATTATTATTAATAGTAATAATGACGTCGAACCTTTTTTCTCAAAATAAAAACAGTAAAATAGAAAAGACTGTTGTTATTGAAGAAACATTCTTACCTCTAATAAGTAAGTCAGACTCTGCTCATTCTATAAATGCTTTAACACGCGATATAGATAATATAATTCAAAGAAATGGATTAACCAATGCAGATTATAGTGTAGCAGTTTATTCACTAGACGAAGGTAAATTTCTATACAAGAAAAATGAGCAAAAATCTTTAACTCCAGCTTCTACAACTAAATTGATAACTTCATTTGTAGTTCTTAATTTGCTTAAAAATCAGCAGATACATACCCCAATTTATCATAATGGAAAGATAGAAAAGAATATCTTATACGGTGATTTGATTATTTATGGCAAAGGTGATCCTTTATTAACTCAAAGGGACTTTGATTCAATAGCTGTAGTGATTAAAAATCGTGGAATAAAAACTGTAACAGGTAATATATATGTAGATGATTCATATTTTGATAATATCACTAGCAGATTTAAATATTCAAGAGATGATGATGAGGTAGAGGCACTAGCTCCTATTACACCTCTTAGCATTGAAAGAAATAAAGCACTAGTAACTGTTCGTGGTGGTAGTTCTGGTTCATATTTAGATTGTGATATCTACCCAAACTCAGAATCTTTAAAATATCTTGTTTATGGCAAAACTACAGGATATCTAGAAGATAAAGAAAGTGGAATTAGAAATTATATGGAGCCATTAGTAACTCAACAATATGGAGATACTTATAATTTTAAAGACGCAGATAATGACGCATTTAGAGTGTCGATTAGTAGTAGTATGAACGATGAGAACGAACAGATATTTATTATTCGTGGGAACTTGCGTAAAGGAAGAAGTAGAGCTTACAGATACTATCTTAAAGATCCTATAATTGCTACAGCAGGTGTCCTAAAATCTAGTCTTTCTAAAGTTGGTGTAAAAGTACTTGGGGGATTGGAAAAATGCATAGAAAATCAAAAAAGTTTTGAGTCAAAGAATATTCTAGGAATAATAAAAAGAGACTTATTTGAAGTTCTAGATGTACTAAATAAAAATAGTGATAATTATATTGCTGAGAATCTGTTTAAAATAATAGGTGCTCATAATCCATTATATGATGACAATTATTTTGGTGCTCAAGACTTAACGTATAAGGTCTTGAAAAATAACAAAATACCTCTAGCGGGTATATATATAAATGATGGTTCTGGATTATCTAGAAGAAACCTAGTAACTACCCAAGCAATGGTTAAAATAATTGAAAATATTAGCAAACAGACATATGGAGAAAGATTCATACAATCCTTAGCTATTGCTGGTGAAGACGGTACTCTTAGGAAAAGAATGAAAAATACAGCTGCTGAAGATATACTTATAGGTAAAACTGGAACTTTAAGAAATGTGAGTGGACTTTCTGGTGTGACTACAACATTAGATGGTGAAAAATTAGCTTATGCATTTATATTCAATGGAAATTCTGTAGGTAAATACAAAACAGTTGAAAATGAATTAGGAGAATTAATTTCCCAATTCTTTTATTTTAATGAAGAGCATTAGTATTGATTAAAAAGTATCTAATATATTCCTTGCTCATTTTAGTCGCGGTAGGTATGGCATTCCCAATTTTATGGATGCTAATATTATCACTTAAAACAAACCCAGAAACCTTAGATAGCACTTCAAAATTACTTTTTTCTGATTATAATCTAAATAATTATACCGAGGCAATAACCTCTGATTCTTTTGATAAGTATTTATTCAACTCCTTATTTGTAGCAATCATTGTTACATTTGGAAATATATTGTTTTGTACTCTAACTGGTTATGCTTTGGCTAGAAAAAAGTTTCGAGGTAATAAGTTAATTCTTGTTTCAATCATTGGTGTAATGATGATTCCACCTCATGTAATTATGATTCCTTTATATAGAACTATGGTTAATTTTGATTGGATTAACTCATATCAGTCATTAATTATACCCTGGCTTATTACGCCATTTGGTGTGTTTCTAGTGAAACAGTATTTATCAAACATACCTGAAGCAATAGAACAAGCTGCTATAATGGATGGGGCAAGTCAAACGCAAGTCTTATTCAAGATAATATTTCCATTAGCAAAGCCAATTATAATTGTTCTTGCTGTATATGTATTCTTGATGAACTGGAACTCTTTTTTATTTCCTTTCTTATTTACCAATAATTCAGATTATTGGACACTCCCTGTAGGACTTACATTCTACTTAGGTAAACAATCAATTGATTGGGGACATCTTATGTCTGGAGCTTCTATGTCTGCAATTCCAATAATTGTTCTATTTATGATATTTCAGAAACAAATAATAAAAGGATTAACGGCAGGTGCAATAAAAGAGTAGTTAATGCTTCAAAGATTTTTCTAGTAGTAAATAATTACTAAATTGAACTAATATAAATTGTTATAATAAAAAAGGTACTTGAATGGGTTTAATAATATTCGGAATAATAATACTTATTATAGGACTGACTTTACAAAAAGATGCTCTGCCCTTGGGTAAATTTAAGAGCTTAATTTCAACTATTGGTATTGTTGTAGTAGTATTAGGCCTTCTAACTACAACTATTAAAGTAGTAGATGCAGGTCATATCGGAGTCAAGAAATTATTTGGTAAAGTCCAAGGAGATGTACTAAATGAAGGTTTAAATTTTGTAAATCCATTAATTGACGTAATTGTACTTTCAACTCAGACTCAAAACTATACTATGTCATCAACTTCAAGTGAAGGTGAGAAGGCGGGTGATGATGCTGTATCTGTTTTAAGTAAAGATGGTTTACAAGCTGTCTCTTATACACATCTGACGCTG
>JAGXGG010000033.1 GCA_024636855.1 Ignavibacteriota bacterium
GATTAGTATTTAGTACTGAATTATATAAGTACTTAGCATTAGAAAGAAGTAAATATTCTTACTTCTCCACATAATGTGTAAAACCTTAACCTATAATTGTTCAATCAAATTCTTTTGATTATTATAGTTATATAGTATTTTTGTAAATAATATAAATTATAATTACCAAAAAGGTTCAAACCGATGTCTATAAGAAGCGAAAGTCTGCTGAATATCAACCCCAACAAGCAAGACAAGCGATTTAGTGGAAATGTAAAGGACAAACCAATTTCCGAGTACTACTCTCGCCTAGTTTTCAACGACGAATCAATCAAAAAATATCTGATGAAAGAGGCCTACGAAGGTCTTAGAAATGCAATAGAAAATGGTCAGAAAATTGACTTAAAAACAGCAAATTTTGTTGCAGTAGGTATGCGTAACTGGGCTATAGACCACGGAGCTACACACTACACACATTGGTTCCAACCATTAACTGGTAGAACAGCTGAAAAGCACGATTCATTCTTCAAATTGGACAGACACGGTAATCCAATAGAGGCATTCAGTGGCAAAGAGCTGATAAAACAAGAAACAGACGGCTCTAGTTTCCCTTCTGGTGGGCTGCGTGAAACTCATCGCGCCAGAGGTTATACAATATGGGATCCGAGTTCTCCCGCTTTCATTATGGAAGCAAAACATGGTAAAACACTATGTATCCCTGCTATTTTCATCTCATACGAAGGTGATTCGCTAGACTTAAAAACTCCATTACTAAAATCAATTCATGCTGTAGAAAAGGCAGCACTAGAAGTAGAAAAATATTTCGACCCTAGTGTAAAGAAAATCGTTCCAAATCTTGGTTGGGAGCAAGAATACTTCGTTGTAGATGAGGCGCTTTATAATGCTCGTCCTGATTTACTACTATGTGGTAGAACTCTTTTTGGAAATGCATCTGCTCGTGGGCAACAGCTTGATGATCACTATTTCGCACAGATTCCTGAGCGTGTAGTTGACTTTATGCATGATTTCGAAAATGACTGTCTTACTTTGGGGATTCCTATTACAACTAGACACAATGAGGTAGCACCAAATCAGTTTGAGTGTGCACCGAACTTCGAGACAGCTAATATAGCAGCTGACCACAATCAATTGCTTATGTCAATCATCGATATTGTAGCTAAAAGACACAACTTGCGAGCTATTATCCACGAAAAACCTTTCGCTGGAATCAATGGTTCGGGTAAGCATAATAACTGGTCACTAGCTACAGGTGAAGGTAAAAACTTGTTGTCACCTGGTGATAAGCCATTCGAGAACCTAAGCTTTTTGACATTCTTTATCAATGTAATTGCTTCTATTCATAATCATGCTGGTTTGCTGAGAGCTAGTATCTCCAATGCAGGTAATGATTATAGATTAGGTGCTAATGAAGCACCTCCTGCAATTATATCCGTATTCACTGGAGATCACTTGTCTAATGTGCTTAATGCATTCCTAAATGATGAGAAATACGATGATACAAAGAAGGGAATATTGGATCTCAATCTAGATAAAATAGCAAATATCCAACGTGATGACACTGAAAGAAATAGAACTTCACCTTTCCCATTCACTGATAATAGATTCGAATTCCGTGCTGTAGGTAGTAGCGTGAATGTATCTAACCCTATGACTGTGTTGAACACTATAGTAGCTGATCAATTAGTGAAATTCAAAAACAGAGTAGAAGAAGAAAGAAAGAACACTCCTGATGTAGAAAAAGCTATTAAAACTATACTACGCCAAGTGCTGAGAGAATCGAACGACGTAATATTCAACGGAAACAACTACTCCGCAGATTGGGTAGTAGAAGCCGAGAAACGTGGCTTACCTAATATCAAATCTACTCCAGAAGCTTATGATGAGTATCTATCACAAGATACAATAGATTTATTCGAAAGAAATCATGTCTTCAATAAAAATGAACTACATGCTAGATACAATGTAGCTGTGGAAGAGTACTGTGCTAAAATTGATATAGAAGCTAGATTAGTAGAGGAAATCTCTAAAGCACATATAATCCCAGCTTGCGTACAACATCAGAACAAGTTAATAGACAATGTAAAAGGTCTTGTAAACATTGGACTACCAGATGAAGCTGAAGTTCAGAAAGACTCTATAAGAGAAATATCACTTAGATTGAAAAATCTGAACCAATACTTGAATGAATTACGCAAAGCAAGACTAGAGGCAGAATCTGAGCACGGTATGAGAGCTCGTGGTGTTGCTTTCGCTAACACAGTGAAGCCGCTATTCGATAAGATAAGAATAGAAGCAGATGCGCTAGAGCTAATAGTAGATGACCGCAATTGGCCTCTCCCAAAATACAGAGAGCTACTCTTCTTACACTAGAATCTCAATATAGAAACTGAAAACTATAAGCCCTGCACTGTGTGTGGGGTTTTTTGTTTTGATTTTTACATTACTCTCGTAGTTAAATACTTTAAGTGAACATACATTTGTATTATATTTTATTAATAAAAGAACTATTATTTGCATAATTATTTCTATGTTTATAGAAAATTAATTATATTTGTATGTTCAGAATTAAAATAATATTTTATAACTTGTTTGTGGAGTACCCTTATGACTTATGAAAAAATTCTTTTTACTTATTGCTTTGGCATTACTTGCTATTAGCACTGCTTCGGCATTAGAGCCTGTTCGTGTTGCAATAGCTACAAGTGCTGCTACAGCAAACATTGATATTGCTATAGTGGACTATTCTGGTCCTACAACAATATATTCTGAAAGTCTGGGAGTTTTAAATGCTAACTCTTCAGGTATAATATCTTTCTTAGTTGGTTATGAAAATCTAACCTGGGCAGGTATTTCTTCTACCACTATCAACACAAATGTTTTGCTTAACGTAACTGTTGGTGGCTCACTATATGCACAATACAGACTTGATAACATAGTATTTGCTCAAGCTAGTGTTGGTAGTGGTGCAGCAACTCCGTTTTCTCCTGTTACATTTGGAGACTTAAAATACGGATTTCAAACTACAGACCACAATGGCTGGGTTAGATTAGACGGTAGATTAAAAGCTACTTTAACTGCTAGTCAACAAACAATTGCAACTACTTTGGGTATTGGAGCAAACTTACCTAATGCAACTGATAACGTACTTAAACAAAAAGGTACCACGGCAGTTCTAGGAACAGGTGGAGCAAACAGTTCTACAATTGCACAGACTAATTTACCTAATGTTAACTTTTCAGGTACCGCGGCTTCTGCTGGAGCCCATACGCATGGTATAACCGATCCAGGTCATGATCATGAAACAGGTCAAGAAATAGTTGCGTCAGGAGCGGGAGCTGTAGTTGCTAATACTAACGATGGCAATGCCCCTACTACATTCCCAACAGAAACAGCAACAACTGGAATAACTATTGTTTCAGATGGTGCACATACTCACTCAGTAACAGTATCTTCCGGAGGTAGTGGTACTGTATTAACTGTGGAAAATGCTTACATAGATGCAAACGCTTTTATTTACTTAGGCCCATAATCGCATCTAAGTAATAATCTAAAATTTCAAACCCGGTCCCTATTTTATCGAGATCGGGTTTTTTTATGCCTTCTTTTCCCGCCGTAGCCGGCACAGAGGCGTGGGGTTTTTTGTTTTTATTTGCTATAAGAACACAAAGAAAATTTGTCTAATTATCAAAGATTTCAATAATTAATGTTATTTTGCTTAATTGTGATTATAAAACATGATAATAAATTTATTCTATTAATTTAATATGGGTATTCCCTTATGAAAAAATTCTTTTTACTAATCATTATTGCTTTGGTTACCTACTCTAGCTCATTTGCTATTGGTGGCTTTAAAGTAGTAATCAAAAAGCCAGGTGCTGCGGTTGACGTTCAAGTTAGAATCGTAGATTATGCTCCTACTGGACCAAATACAGAATTTACCGGAGCAACAGTCCTTCTTACTCCTAATGCTTCTGGTATAATAGTAGCTAGTGTACCTGAGACACCCGCTATTCTTGCTACAGCTGTAACATCTAATTATTTAGTAGAGGTTTGGGTTGGTAATCCATTAGTATTATCTTCTCAACAAAGACTTGATGAAATGATATTCGAACAAGCTCAAACTGGCTTGACGGATAATGATGGAAACTTAACAATAGAGCCGGGTAAAGAACTAAAATTTCCTGAGCCTACTGCAAGTGGAACTAATTTCACATCATTCAAATCTCCTGCATTAGCAGCAGATGTAGAATATACACTTCCTATCGATGACGGTGGTCCAAACCAATATCTTAAAACTGATGGTTCTGGTATTATGTCTTGGGATGATGCTAAAGTATCAACTAACTCTACTATAGATGGCGATGGTTCAACTGGTTCTGTTCTTGGATTAGCTGACGATGCTGTTACTACTATAAAGATTGCAGATGGAGCGATTGCAACTGCAAAAATAGCGACTTCTGCTGTTACTGATACAAAAATTGCAGACGATGCTGTTACTACGGCAAAGATTGCTGATGGAGCGGTAACAACAAATAAGATTGGTTCCTCAGCTGTAACAGATGTTAAAATTGGAGATTCTGCCGTAACTACAGCAAAGATAAACAATGCCGCTGTAACTACAGATAAAATAGCAAATGGTGCTGTTACAGAAGTTAAATTAGCTGACGATGCTGTTGCAACTGCTAAAATAGCTAATAAAGCTGTTACTGCAGCAAAAATATCTCCTGGTGCTACAAATGGTCATGTTTTAACTGTCAGTGGTACTGATGCTGTTTGGGCTGCTCCTGCTGGTGGTGGCGGCGGTGGTTGCAATATTTATGGTGACGGAAGCGCTGGTGATATTACTATTTCAGCAAATACTGATTGGTCAACTACTCCTCCAACAAACGGGAACTATATGTTTAATAGTTTAATTATTAATAGTGGAGTGACTTTGACTGTACCTAGTGGAACTGTTATACAATGTAAAACAACTTTTAGCAATAGTGGAACAATTACTGTAAAGCATGGAACTCTTGGTAGAGCTTGGGCTGGTAATACTGATGGTGGTAATACAGATGTACTTGGAAATACGATGGCTTCAAGAAAAGCATATCCAAATAGTGAAACTTACAGAAGATTGACTAACTTAGGTCTTAAGGCTGGTAGCGCAGGTACTACTGGTGGTTTTGTTGGAACTGAAACTTTTGGTGGAAACGGTGGTGGAACATTTACTGTTCTAGCTGCAACAGGAATTACTAATTCAGGTACAATAAACGCTAGTGGACAAACACCAACACCATATTCTGCTCCTCCAAATGATAAGCCAGGTTGTGGTGGTGGTGGTGGTGGATTCGTCCTTCTCGCTTCAAATGCTAATATTACAAATTCAGGAACAGTTAATTCTTCTGGTGGAAATGGTCAAGATGCAGGTAGTTCAAGTGCAGACTACGGCGGTGGTGGAGGTGGAGGTGGACTTATCCATTTCATCTCTCCTAATGCAGATGTAGTTGGTGGCACTAATAACGTCTCTGGTGGTACTGGTGGAACAGATAATGGTACAGGTTCTAGTGGTGGAGACGGTGGAGCAAGTGTCGGAAATGGTGGACTTGGAAGCGATGTAAGTGATCCAGGAACGGCAGGTGCGATACTACGAACAAAAGTTGCAGATGCATGTAGTTTTATAAATAGATAAGACATTAGATTAAATACAAAATTTTACAACCCCACACCCATCTCGGCGTGGGGTTTTTTGTTTATACCCCCCCCCTCTCCCCATACAATTCTAAATCTATTATAAATCCCTTTCTATGCCTAATCAATCTAGTCCCCATACTTTCGCAAAGTAATTATTTTCATAACAAAATAAAAAGGTAATGCGAATGTGGATTGAAGTATTCAAAACAGGAAAGCACACCGATGCGAATGGCAATAGTGCCGAATACACCTGATGATATATTACAAATAGCTACTAAGTACAATGAATCTGTAGATTCGGATAGTAGTAGCGTAGCACCAATAGTCAAAGGTCACCCCAAGACTGACGACCCAGCTTACGGTTGGGTAGAGCGACTGAAAGTCAACGGCGAAAAACTATTAGCGAAGGTCAAAGACATAGTCCCCGAATTCGCAGAAGAAGTGAAAGCAGGGCGATTCAAGAAAGTGTCGATAGCTCTTTATCCAGGGAACTTACTCCGTCATATTGGATTCCTCGGGGCTATGGCACCAGCTATCAAAGGACTAGAACCAGTCGCTTTTGCTGACAAAGGCGAATACTTAGAGTTCGCCAATTACTCACAGCCCAAGCTATCTGAACTAGAGCTAGCACAACAAGAAAACAGACAGCTAAAAGAGAAATTGAATTCGATGGAAAATGAAAAGAAAGATGCCGAGTACAACGAATTCATAGATGGACTAATAGGCGATAGCAAGATAAGCTCGCACCAAGCGAAAACGCTCAAAACTATCCTCCAAAAAGCAGCACAATCGAGAGAATACAACGAAGGTGAATCACTAACAGATTTGATAAAAGAATTCGCTGGGAGTATAGCTACTACTAATCACTTACTTACTGAATTTGCACAGAACGATATACCTGAGTATGACGGTCAATTCGAAGGAAAGAACACCGTACCGGAACGTCTGGCACTTCATAACAAAGCAAATAGTATTAGCCGAAATAACCCCAACATACCTTATGAGCAGGCACTATTGCTTGCATTAGACCAATAAAAACTAGGAGAAAAAAATGTCAAAAAGAACAGACGAACTCCGTATGGTTGACCCCATATTGAGCACAATAGCCCAAGGATACAGCAACTCATCGCTAATATCCGAAACGCTATTCCCAATAGTCAGCGTTAGCAAAAGCAAGATGAAAATACCAGTTTTCGGAAAGGAAGCATTCTATCTGAGAGCTGTGGATAGAGCCATCCGAGCTGATAGTAATAGAATTCCACCAACCGAAATATCGTTAATAGATTTCGAAACTCAAGAGCGAGATTTGGAGATGGCGCTCGACCATCTAGAACAAGAGGAAGCTAATAATCTAGAAATATATATGGGGCAAATCACTAAAACTTTGGCGGATAGTATAGCTCTAACTCGGGAGAAATCTGCGGCGGATTTGGCACAAGATGCCGCTCTTTATGCATCAGGAATGAAGACAGTTATAACGAGTGGAGACGCTTTCGATGATTACACTAACACAACTGACCCAATAGAAGTAATCAAAGACGGACTAGAAGCCGTGAGAGGTAAGATTGGAAAATTCCCTAATACTATGGTGTTGGGCGAATCGGTATTCAGAGTACTAATGAGCCACCCCAAAATTCTAGATAAAATCAAGTATTCTTCACTCGGAAAAGCAACAAAAGAAATACTAAAAGAACTAACTGACGTTCCTAACATAGAAGTTGGGTTATCTGTTTATACCGATGATGGTACGAGCTTCACGGATATATGGCAAGACAATATAGTTTTGGCTTACGTAGATAAAAGCGTGAAAGGTAGCCGCTCAGAGTTCAACCCAAGTTATGGCTATACTTTCCGAAGACAAGGAATGCCAGAAGTGGACACTTACAACGAAAACGGAGGTAAGATAAAAGTGCTGAGATATACGGATAACTACTCGGTTAACGTAACAGCTCAAGATGCCGCTTTCCTAATTTCAAATACTAATCACAATTAAAAAAGGAGAACTAAATGCCAATCAACAATCTAACATACAATCCATTATTAACCATCACCCTAAAGGCAGGAGAGGCACTCCCAGCTAATAGATTCGTGGATTATAGTGGTAATCTATGCTTGGCAGCCGAAGCAGCTCTAGGAGCTACAGAAATAGCTTGGAATGATACCGACACGGCCTCAATCATAGCACAAGGAATAGCTATAGTAGAGACAGCTGATGATTTCTACAAAGGGGACGTAGTTTGCACAGGTACTGGCGGAACTGCCGTCGCACAATCTGGTTCAGACCCAGTAGTAGGTAGAGCTTTGGATGATGCCAGCTCAGGTGACTACCTCCGTGTATTACTCACACATTAATAATAGAAAAAAAATAGGGGCGAGTAAACCTTGCCCCTTTTGAATTTCACTAACCTTATTCCATTTACTAGAAATTATAAGTAAACTTTAGTGTACTTAATCTAGGTATAAACGTACCACCAAATACTTGGTAGTGAGTAGTATTGAATATATTATATATGAATAATCCTGCGTTTAGGTTTTCAGTTACATCATATCCAGCACTTAGGTTGAATAGTGTATATGTAGGAACAGTTCCGAATTGGATCCCCGCTAACCACTCATAATCATCTACATAGTTCATCTGCAAGCTAACATCGAACGATTCGGGTACGTCGTAGCTAATAGATGCATTTAGTCTATGCGGAGGAGTATTAGGCGATATTTGTGGATCACCTTCCTCTAGGTTGATTTCAGCATCATAGTACATATAGTTCACAGTCAATTTCACTTCGTCTGTTATGTAATAGTTAGCACCGAACTCAAGCCCATATTGATTAACAGAACCAATGTTACCATTGGATAGAGCGTGTAGAGGAGTTCCATCTAGTGTCACAAGTGGTGCTACATTAGTAGAGTATTTGTCCAATGCGTCATATACATATTGAGTAGCAAATTCGTTGTACTCTTCGAATCCATCGCCTAGGCTAGAATTCCATTTCTGCAAATCCTTATTAGCATTAGCAACAAATGAAGTCACGAAATCTTGAATCTGATTATAATATATATCGGCAGTTATATAAAGCTTATCGCTTATTATCCCTTTGTAGCCAATCTCATAACCAAGATTTTTCTCTAATTTCAAATCTTCATTCCCTACAGCGCGAGAAATCGGCTGAGGTAAAGCGTTTACGAATTCTGGATTAAGGGGGTCAGTACTAATTAGCCCCAAATTCTGAGCACTAGCATCTCTACCTGACAAAGCAGATATAGAATCCAATATTTCAGTTTGGAGAGCATTATAATCAAATAGACCAGTACCGAATTTATACTTTTCACTATTAGCCAAAACTGGTGCAATCGGTGACCATCTGAAATACTCATTATAGTTTGGTCTTTGGAAACTACGGCTAATACTGAATCTCAAAGTATTTGCTTTATCAATATCATAAACTAACGCTGCACGAGGAGAGAAGAAAGCATCGTGTATATTTGACTCATCGAATCTAGCAGAAGCTACGAATTTCAAATCCTCAGCTATTTCCCATGATAATTGTCCATATACACCGTAGTAATTAGCATCTATATCTTTTGTTAGAGTTCTATTTTGAACTAATAATTGCTTATCATAGCTAGCACCAAAGATAACGTGAAATTTCTCATCTTTGTCAGCATAGAAATTATACTGTGCATCTGCAAGTATATCTTCTTCATCATTTTGAGTGAAGAAATTAGCATGCAAAAACCAGATTGAGTCCTTAGAATATCTATTTGTGTAATGAGTGTGGAAATTGAAGTTCTCCGAATTATACTCTAATCGAGCATACGGTTTGTACAAATCCTTCACCAAAACACGCCCCAAATCGAATGAGTAAGTGTCGTTACCAGAGTTAGACATACCGACTTCAGCAACTACCCTCTTGTCAACGTCGAAATCATAATCCATACGGAAAGTACCGTAAGTAGAGAATGTCTCGCGTTCCTCATTTGTCAATGCTCTAAGCTCTCTACGAAGTCCATCATATTCTAAAAGAGAATCTGCATTACGACTTTGAGACAAGTTCAAACTAGTCGAACGACCAGCTGTAACCTTGAAACTTAGTTCATCAGTTATCAGAGCAGCATATCTCAAATCTAATCGGTTGGTTTCATAATCACCAGTAGTGGTGGATATTTTACCGCCGAGTACATCACGAGGAGCGTAACTCTTCATATTGATAACTCCATTGAAAGCATTGGCACCGTAAAGTGCTGCGTTAGGACCACGAACAAACTCAATTGTCTCGAACTCGTCTGCTGGCAATTGGAAAGAGTTCCACTCTTGTGCCGATAGTAGCATAAGGTGATTCTCTCTTCCGTCTTGTAGTACTAATACTCTTTTGTTCATAGTATTAGTGAATCCACGCGTGTTTACAGTATAGTCAGTAGTACCGCTACGCAATACTTCTACACCTGTCATTCCGTCGAAAACAGCCCCTAGTTGGTTTGCTCTCGATTTCTCCTGCACTTGATCTGCATAAAGCACGTCTATCGCCCCGGGCGATTCCGTTACCTTCTCCAATCTCTTGGAACTTGCGGTGACCTCGAGGTCATCGAATGTATAAGTCTGGTAATTTAGCTCTATGCTTAGTTCGGACCTCGAACTAACATCAATCGTATTATTGTACTTTTGGAACCCGTGTTCCTTCACGAAGAAAGTCATCTTGCCATCTTCGATATTGTTGAAGTTAAAATAACCGTTATCATCTGTAACGGCGATCTTACCAGTCTCCAATATCTTGACTACAACTTTCCCCAAAGGTTTCCCGGAATCCTTATTTACTACCCTGCCTTTTATACTTGCCGCTGCCATAGATAAGACCACAACAAAGTATATAAACAAAGTTAGAATAATTAGCCTTTTCATTATGCTAATTCCTCTGGTTTGTTATAAAAAAACGAAAAAATCGTTAATATCGAAACTGAGAAAATAAGGGAAACAATGTAGATACCATCTACACCAATTCCGTCCGAAAAATAAACGAATACTAGACCGCTTAGTACAGGTCCTAATGCCTGTCCTACTTGTGATAGCATCCGGTTGAATGACATGAGCAAAGCTCTGTTATTCTCATCTGAAAATTTTATTATCATTGATTGCGAGTTCGGAAGTACGAATGAGTGCGATATACCGAATATAGCAGTAGATATAAAAAGCATATACCATTCGCTATAAAGTGGTATCATTCCTAATGCTATACCATAACCCAATAGTCCAGCTTTGAGAAGGCTTTCGTGTTGGAATTTTTTCAAGAATTTACCTAGGAAATACGCCGTTAGCGATGTACTAATCGACATACTTGCGAGGATAATCCCAATAAATGTCGGTTCTAGGGCGAACTTTTCTTTCGCTACGTAAGGAACATAAGTTATAAATGGACCCATTAGTATTATGAAAAGTGATATACTAACTATGAGTAAGGTTAATAGATTTCTATTTTTTATTAATTTGAGAAAGCTATTGAAATACAATCGTGTTTGGTGTGATTTTCCCTTTACATCTAAATCGAGAAAGAAGAGTACATATATTGCTATTGGGATAGCAACTAGTGGCATATAGAATACATAAGTGTAAGATATCCCAGATAATATTCCCCCGATAATTGGGAAAGTTGCAGTACCTATACTCAGTACGCTGTGGTTATAACCCATTATCCTCGGTCTATCAGGACCAGCAAACAAATCACCAATTAGAGCTACGTTAAGAGCGCCTAGTGAAGCCGCTCCCACCCCCTGCAAAAACCTAAAAAACAATAACATTTGGAATGTATCCGCAAGAGAACACATGAACCCTGCAACTCCAAATAAGAGTAATGCCGGAACTATGACTATTTTTCGTCCAAATTTATCAGAAAGAAAACCAAGAACAGGAGTTAATAATATACCCGGTATTGCGAAAATAGAAATGATAAGTCCATAGTCTTTTTCTGCAAGGTCGAAATGCTCTGCTATGCCGGGCAGAGCTGGTGATACTGAGGCTATACCTAATACAGCCATCAGAGTTACGGAGAAGATAATGATGAAATACTCTACATTAGATTCCAAGCACTATTCACAATGATAATAATAAACTATCGACCATCATCAATAATGCACTGAGAGCTAGAACTTTATTGAACTGCCTACCTACAGCAAGGATTATTTTCTTAAATATAATAACGGCCAAAGGAAATGCTAAAAATGTAATGAGTATATAATCATTGCTAGTTATTAAATATAAATAAAACTGAATAGCAAATACTAAAAACATAAGCATATTGTAAAGTGCAGTAGAGTGTTTCTCACCTAAGCGAACAGCAAGAGTGATTTTGTTTACTTGTTTATCAGTGTAAATATCGCGGATATTGTTTGCTGCTAGTATATTGGTAGAAAGAATACCCGGTACAAAAGAAGCAACAAATATAAACCAATCAACATAGCCAGTATAAATATAGAAAGTACCACACACCGCAACTACTCCAAAGAAAGCAAGGACAAATATATCCCCCAATCCTTTGTAAGCGAGTGGGTACGGACCACCCGTATATGCCCAACTAAAAAATAGTGAGACAATCCCAACTAACAAAATATAATAATCAGAAATAGATACTAGGTATAGGCCGGCCAAGAAAGTAATAATAATCGAAATAATAGCGGCAGCCCTCATAGCTCGTACGCTAATGCGACCAGTGGCTACACCACGAGTAGAGCCAAGACGGTTTTCGTCATCTGCCCCCTTTTTGAAGTCGTATATCTCATTGATGAAATTAGTTATAACTTGAATCATAGACGCACAAAATAGAATAACTATAGCCGCTAACCAATCGAACTGACCTTTGGTATAAGCATAGGCAGATGCAATTAGTACAGGAGATATACTAGCTGGTAAGGTTTTTAGCCGCAAAGCAGCTACCCAATCTTTGATTTCAGGCATTATAAAAATAGTTAATAAGACAACTTACGAATTTAACTAAAGTCGATATATTTATATAACTATTGTTAAAAAGGTGTAGTAAACTATGTCAATCTGAGCAAAGCGAAGATTCTATTTTAGTATAGTTTAGAGAAATGGTATATTGAAGAAGTTAATGATTGAGAATAACAAAAATTATTAAATGAAAACAATCCTAAAAATATTAATAGCTATGACTGTTCTGACCATTTCATCGAATAGTCAAACTATAGATGATTACTTTAAATCACTTCCAGCTAAATATTCTTTTGATTTGACAAAAACAGCTAAGGATTCACTATTAATTTATGAAAATTATACGATTCCTGGAGGAGATTCATCAAGTACTGAAGTTATAGGTATAACCGAGAAGAGAAACGATTTCATAGAGTTACATTATGGATTCTCTACTGGACAACGCGCCTTCCAAATAATACAACTGAGATTATTTAAAAAAATTGATGGCACTCCTTTGATTGTTTATTCAAAGTTTGGTGGTTTGCAAAGGGCTTTTGATCAACATTTTCTGATAACGTATGAATATAAAAAAGGAAATTTACTTAAAACCCCTGAAGTATTTCTACCTGAGACAATCCCATTTAATAGTTTTATTAAACAGGATATACCGGAAAGCCTACGAACAAAATATAAAATGTTAAGCACTAGTTATAACCTATACCCTAAAATCCTAAATACAATCGAATATGTTTTAAGCCCACAATTTTTATATGAAAATACTGAATTCGAGCAGTGGATTAAAACATTGAGTATTCAATATAAATGGAATGGTTTGGAATTCGAGCTTCAATGAAAAATATCCTTAAAATATTTATAGCTACTCTCATATTCCTCAATTCGATTAGTCTGTATGGAACTATACAAACATCGGAGAAATTGATAATTGGAATAGATACTTTTAAAATAGACCAGTTTCCTTTTGAACCTTTCTTAGAAAGAGATAGGACTATATTGCCTAGTTTAGAAAAGAAAAATGAAGATGGAACTTCTGAAATATGTATTTCTTCTGGAAGTTGGAGAGGATACATTGGAACGTGGACAATAGTTAATGATTCTCTTTTTCTGAAGTCACTAGAACCTTCTTGTGGTTTAGAAATGTATGAAGCAAATCCCTATGCCTTAGAAAAAGTATTTAATAATGATGTGACCCCAAATGGAGTCTTTGCTTATTGGGTTAATGATTCATTGAATGCTAGATGTTATAGAAGTCCTTGTGATAAACCATGGGAATCAATAGTCATATCAAATGGAAAGTTGGTTAAATAACGATTACCGAAAGAGCAATTCCAACCAAAAAAGTGATTGAGATATTAGATAAAAAAAAGACGCATTCTGCAATGCGTCTTTTAAAAATCATGATTAACTTCGATACCACTAAGAGTTCTCAAATCTGATGAGATCCTTCTGACACTTGCAGCATTATCAGGATGACTAAGTTTACTTCTCTGGTTTCATCTGAGGGAAGAACAGAACATCACGGATAGATTTTTGTGCTGTTAGCAGCATAACTAATCTGTCTATACCTATTCCTAATCCAGCAGCAGGAGGCATACCTATTTCTAGTGATTGCAAGAAATCTTCGTCCAATATCATAGCTTCGTCGTCTCCACCAGCTTTCGCTTTGGCTTGTTCTTCGAATCTAGCTCTTTGGTCACGAGGATCATTTAGCTCACTGAATGCATTAGCCATTTCAGAACCGTTTATGAAAAGTTCGAATCGCTCTACTAAACCTTCTTCTGTTCTGTGCTTTTTAGCAAGTGGACTCATCTCTAATGGATAGTCTATCACAAATGTTGGTTGTATTAGCTTTGGCTCTATGAACTCACCGAATATCTCATCTAATACTTTAGAAGAAGATGCACCTGGTTCTATAGCTACTTTTAGTTCTTTAGCTGCAGCCTTTAGCTCATCTAGATTCAAACCTTTTAGGTTCTTACCAGCATGTTGCTCTATCAGACCAAAGAATGGTTCACGAGGGAATTTGTTCGATAAATCAATAGTTAACTCATCGAATTGGATTTTCATTTTACCATTGACTTCATTAGCTATATGTTTGATTAACTCTTCAGTCATATCCATCATCCAGTTGTAGTCTTTGTAAGCTACATAGATTTCCATCATAGTGAATTCTGGATTGTGGCTTCTGTCCATACCTTCGTTACGGAAGTTCTTGCTTATCTCATATACGCCTTCGAACCCACCTACTAGCAAACGCTTTAGGTATAATTCTAAAGCTATACGCATGTACAAATCTACATCTAATGTATTGTGATGAGTGATAAATGGGCGAGCCGCAGCACCACCGTAAAGCGGTTGCAATATTGGAGTTTCAACTTCTAACCATCCTTTATCATCGAAGAAACGACGCATAGCAGATATAATCTTAGAACGTTTAATAAATACAGGGCGTACATCGCTATTGACAACTAAATCTATATAGCGCTTTCTGTATCTCATTTCTTTATCAGCGAAAGCATCGTGGACAGTTTTGTTCCCTTCTTCGTCTATTTCCTCTTTTGCAATTGGCAGAGGAGAAAGTGATTTTGCTAATAATGTAACATCTTTACCGTAAACTGTAGTTTCTTTAGTTTTAGTTTTGAATACATGACCTTTGATACCGATGAAATCACCGATGTCTAGTAGATTAAGAGCTTCATAAAAATCAGGAATATCATCTTTTTTTACATAAACCTGTATTCTGCCCTCTTGATCCATTATATTTAGGAATGATGCCTTACCCATTCGGCGAATGCTCATTATACGACCGGCGATAGCAACTTTCTCGAATTGCTCTGGTTTCTCTTCGTCAAAATTCTCAGTTATCTCCACTGATGAGTGAGTTTTATCAAAAGAATAAGGGTACGGGTCTATGCCCATTTGCTCCAAATGAGCTAATTCTTCTTCCCTTCTTAGCTGTTGGTCATTTTTTTTTGCCATTGCTCTAATTTTTTTAGTTTATATACGTGATTATTAATAGATTGCAAAATTAGTAATATTTTTAACTAATTATAGTTAATTTAGTTATTAGTTGAGTACAATTTTGTAATTTTACAATAACTTAGCGTTAGTATTAACAAATCATTTAGGATATCTTTGGGTAAAACTAATTTTGGCAACCGTAATATGCCAAGTTCGAAGAATAAGACACGCATCAATGAAGAGCTGCGAGGCAAGGAGTTTAGGGTAATTTCACCAACTGGCGAGATGCTGGGTGTACTTAGTAAATTGGCTGCACTGCGTAAAGCGGAGGAGTTTGGTTTAGATTTGGTAGAAATATCTCCAAATGCGACCCCTCCCGTTTGTAAGATTATTGATTTTGGTAAATATCAGTACGAGCAAGCGAAGAAAGATAAAATGCAGCGTAAGAATCAACAGCAACAACAGCTGAAAGAACTAAGATTCAAACCTGGTACAGAAAAGCACGATTTTGATTTCAAAACAAAACATGCTCGTGGATTTTTGGAAGCTGGTAATAAAGTAAAAGCCTCGGTTATGTTCCGTGGTCGTGAGATAACTCACAAAGAATATGGAAGAGATCTACTAGAAAGATTCGTCAAAGAACTAGAAGACGTATCAAAAATAGACGTAGATATAAAAATGGAAGGCCGTAATATGATGGTATTGCTGTCTCCGATAAAACCCCAGAAAAAATAATTTGTAATTTGTTAACAAATTATTTAATTTTGGAGTTCCAATAATCAAAATGTTGGGACTTTTTTTTTGTAATCAAAATACAATAGAGCAACAAAATGCCAAAGATGAAATCAAATTCTTCAGCTAAGAAGAGATTCAAGAAAACAGCTTCTGGAGAATTCAAAAGAGAGAAAGCTTACAAGAGTCATATCTTAACTAAGAAAACGACTAAGAGAAAGAGAAATTTGCGTAAAGCTACTTTAGTTTCTAAAGTAGATAAAAAATCTGTTCAAAGAATGTTACCAAACGCTTAATTTCTTCTTTAAGAGAAAAAATTTAATTAATTGCAAACGGGGCGAGTAGCTCTCCCTAAGCAACCTTATAAACACCTATTATTTTTTGAGGTATTATCATGGCTAGAGCCAGAAACAAAGTAGCTGCCAAACAAAGAAAGAAAAAGATCTTTAAACTTGCAAAAGGTTATTGGGGATCAAGAAAAAATGTTTGGACTATAGCTAAAAACCACGTCGAGAAAGGTTTATCTCACGCTTATTCGGGTCGTAAGTTAAAGAAAAGAACTTACAGAAGACTTTGGATAACTAGAATAAACGCAGCAGCAAGATTGAACGACACTACTTATTCTAAATTGATGCACAGCTTGAAAAAAGGCAACATCGATATCAACAGAAAAGTACTTGCTGACTTCGCTATGAATAAACCAGAAGTGTTCAAAGCTATAGTAGATAAAGTTAAGTAAATAAACTTAACCTAACGGAATATAGATGAGCCAACTTTTACAAGTTGGCTTTTTTTTGGGGTATTTCGTCATTCTGATAACGCTGAAAGCGTTAGAAGAATCCAGGAGAAATACGTTCCCTGAGCGAAGTCGAAGGGATAGTATTTCAGTTATTCCGCCTTCGACTTCGCTCAGGCATCATGATTCTTTTTCATTCCCCTATTCCAATTATTTTCACTAATTTGCAAAGATACCATTTTCTCCAAACAGGTGATTTATGAAAACAATACTCCTAATTCTACTCGCACTAACTATAACTACTTTAAATTTAAAAGCCAAATCCCAAACAGGCAATGCAACTCTTGACTCACTCCTAGCCGAGCTACCCAAAGCCAAAGGCGATACGAATGAGGTGAATCTATTAGGTAAGATCTCATTTAGTTTTTACTCCACTAATCCAAACAAAGGAATTGAATATGGGCTAAAAGGAGTAAAACTTGCAAAGAAAATAAAATGGAGATAAGGTAATGCTATTTTATATAATAGCTTAGGTGTTAATTATTTTTTTAAATCAGATTATCAAAAAGCATTAGAGTATTATGGCAAAGCATTAAAGATAAATGAAGAGATTGGAAATAAAAGTGGTATTGCAAATAATCTTGGAAATATAGGGATTGTTTATCGGAATCAATCCGACTACCCAAGAGCGTTAGAATATTATCAAAAAGCATTGAAGATATTTGAGGAACTTGGAGATAAGGAGAGAGTAGCATCAAGTCTTGGGAATATAGGAGTTATTTATCGGAATCAATCCGTTTACCCGAAAGCATTAGAATATTATACCAAAGCATTAAAGATGGATGAGGAGCTTAAAAATAGAAATGGAGTAGCAAGACATCTTGCAAATATTGGGATTGTTTATCATGACCAATCAAATTATTCTAAATCATTAGAATATTATCAAAAAGCATTGAAGATATATGAAGAGCTAGGCAATAGAGCAGTAAAAGCATTAATTCTTGGAAATATAGGGTTTTTATATCAGACTCAATCCGATTACCTGAAAGCATTAGAATATTTTGGAAAAGCATTAAAGATTGATGAAGAACTTGGAAATAAAGACGGAATTGCAAGACATCTTGGGAATATGGGAGAATTATATTTAACTCTCTCTCAAGATAGTGTAAGCATCAATCTAGATGAATTAAATCAATATGTAAGTTTAAATAAGGATATTAATCTTAATAGATCAATTGAATATTCTCTTCAAGCAATTAATATATTTGAAGAGATTGGTGAACTAAAAGAAAGGAGTAGTAATTTAAGAAATCTTGCAGATGCTTATGAATTAAAAGGTGACTATCGAAAGTCAAATAAATATATAAGAGAACACCATAAACTCAAAGATTCAGTATTTAATCAAGAAAATAGTTACAAAATAACAGCATTAGAAAAAGCAAGAGAAGATGACCTAAAGCAACAAGAAATAGAAAAACAGAAGATAAGAATAGCTGAACAAGAGAAACGAGAGCAGTTGATTCTTTACTTTTCTATCGGTCTAGTTTTGTTGATGTCTGTTGTGATGTTTATCATCTATAGACTACTCAAACGCTCGGACAAGTTACTTTACAACGTACTACCAGTATCTATAGCCAAGCGATTGAAAAAGAAAGAACACCCAATATCCGATTACTTCACTCAGGCGTCGATTGTGTTTATTGACATAGTCAACTTCACTGAGTTAGCAAAAGATGAAGACCCGCGAAGAGTAGTAGAAGCACTCAATAAGATATTCACTCACTATGATTCTATAGCAAACAAGTACGGATTAGAGAAAATCAAGACAATCGGTGATAGCTATATGGCAGCAGCCGGCATACCCGAAGTACAAAAAGACAATACCCACAGAGCAGCCCAAATGGCACTGGAAGTCAAAGAAATGATGAAAGATTATCATACTTCTGACGGTACCAAAATAGAGGTACGTATAGGGCTTGATTGCGGCCCTGTTGTCGCAGGTGTTATTGGTGAGAACAAGTTCATCTACGATATGTGGTCAGATGCAGTAAACACTGCCTCGCGTATGGAGTCATCATCTATAGCAGGTGAAGTACACGTCTCCGAACGCTTCAAAGAAGCTGTTACCGAATACGAGCAATTCGACTATGTAGAACGTGGTGAAATAGAGATAAAAGGCAAAGGCAAGATGAAGACTTTCTTTATGGGGAGTAAAATTCCTAGTCATCCTATGTTTGTAAAGTCCAATAATATTAGAAATAATAATTAACTTGAGAACTTTATAAACGAAGAAAAGAAAGGAGAAAGAGTAAGACTGTAGGATGTCATTTGTCATAGAAGACCGTTCAGAATGCTAGTCCCTTTCTCCCTTTTTACTTTAAACTTGAACAGTTCATTAGGCATCAAAGCCTGTATTTAGGATAGATAAGTCCAAGGTAAAATTCTTTTCTAAAAATGGGATACATTTTATGTCTAAAATTATAGCAATTGATGTTAGTAAACAAACTTTAGATGTGGCTTATTTAATTGAAGAAAAATGGCAACACTTTAGTACAACTAATGATTTGAAAGGTTTTACAAAGATAGCAGAGCTTGTTGAAATTGATGATTGGTTTGTTATGGAGGCTTCAGGTCCTTATTATTTACCTCTGGCAAGTTACTTGTTTAATAAATCATTAAACGTAAGTGTAATTAACCCCTTGGTAATTAAACGTTTTAGTCAGATGAAGCTATACAGAGCTAAGACGGATAAGAAGGATGCAAAGGCAATTGCAGAGTATGCAATGGGTAATGAATTAAAGAAGTGGAACAAAGCTGGAGAGTGCATCTTTGAGCTTCAGCAGTTGCTAACAGCAATAGAGTTACTACATAAGCAGCTAACTCAATCAAATGGTCAATTAGAAGCCTTTACAAGTAGTGGAGAGTTAAGCAAAGAGTTATCTAAATATATGAAAACAATGATCAATGGTCATAAGAAGATGATAGCTAAGTTAGAGGTACGGTTAAAGGAAGTAGCAAACGAACACTATAAAGTAACGCTTGAATGTTTGCAAAGTATTCCAGGTATAGGGATTAAAACAGCAATCCAGCTAACAATTATAACAGATAATTTTAAGAAGTTTGAGAACTACAAACAGCTAACAGCTTATGTAGGTTTAAGTCCCAGAATATTCCAATCAGGTACTAGTGTCAAAGGTAAGGGTCATATATGTAAGATGGGAAACCCACAAGTAAGGAAGTTACTATACATGTGTAGTTGGACGGCTAAGAGATGCAATAGTAGTTGTAAAGAAATGTATGATAGGTTAAAAGCAAAAGGGAAACCAGAAAGAGTAATAAAGATAGCAATAGCAAACAAGCTATTGAAACAAGCATTTGCAATAGCATCATCACAAACAATGTATCAAGAGAATTATATTAGATAAATACAGAAAATCAATAAATATTATTTGGATTTAAGCACAGTTCATTCTGATAACGCTGAAAGCGTTAGAAGAATCTAGGGCGATTATGCTCCTTTGGAGGAGCTGTCAGAACTTGTTCTGACTGAGGAGGATAGATAAAAACGATATTCTTCGTTTGTCCACCTCCGTCTGACACCACTGGTGTCAGCCACCTCCGCCAGCGGAGGACATTTACCCCCCCTATTCCAATTATTTTAATTAAATTGCACAGATACCATTTTCTCCAAACAGGTGATTTATGAAAACTCTATTGCTATTTCTATTCATATCTACTATACTTAGTTCCCAAACTTGGACTAACTATAATCTAAAAGTTCCAATTTATAAATGGAAGTGACCTTTCATCGCTTACATTCCAGAAACCAATTTGAATTCCATTAAGTACGGTTGTAATATTCCAGATACCAATCTGAATTCCTTTTACTTCTGATGAATAATTTGCTATACCTAATTGAAGTCCGTTTGAGATATATGTTTGATTAAAAGCTGCAATCTGAATCCCATTATGTATCGCAGCAAAATTAATTAATAAAGAGCTTGAAATTCCATTAACTTGAAAATTATATTGACCTATACCACTTATACTAATCCCACTTGTGTAACAATTACAAACAGTTCCAAGGGGAGATAAACTTAAACCGCTAATTGTTTCAGCTCTGGTGGGAACCTCTAAACGGCTAACAACAGAATCATTCCCTGTAAAAAAAAAGGATCTTGCAAATGGGAGTATTAGCCCTGAACCGATTAATTCTAATCGAATTCCATTTGTTTTAGTATTACTTAATTCTCTTGGGAATGATAAAAAACCAACAGATATTCCATAAATATTAATATTTCCTTGATGAAAAGTCCAAATAGGAAAGTAGTTTTTTCTTTCTACTTCTTCACTCAATGAAGCTAAGGTAAATAGTTGAAATATTACAATCACAATTATTAGTTTTTTCATATCTAAATTCAACACTCATTTATTATTCTCCCACTAATCTGATTTTGATTCACGAGCCAAATTATTAATCTCATTTTCTTCAGCTTTGCTACTCGAAGCAATCTCTCTGAACTTTATAAAATCAATTAGTCTTTGTAAACCAGTTATATCAGTATCCGAAGGAATCTTTATAACTATCTCATTATTTATTCTTTCTATTACCATTTTCATATTATAACGAGTAACTAATGCTAATTGTTTTAAATTAATAAATCAATATCTAATAAACAAAAGAAGTGTTCAAAGCTATAGTAGATAAAGTTAAGTAAATAAACTTAACCTAACGGAATATAGATGAGCCGACTTGCAAAAGTTGGCTTTTTTTTTGGGGTATTTCGTCATTCTGATAACGCTGAAAGCGTAAGAAGAATCCAGGAGAACTGGGTAGCAGTTCAATATTTATGGGACTAAAGTCCTTGTAGTTTTAGGTATGTTTGCCATCTGTTGGCTGAAGCCAACGGCAATACATCGAATTCTACATTTCTGTTAAAACCAACGACAATAAAATTTTCTTCAATCTGCTCAATGGGATTCTAAAAACTAGCTAATTCTAACTTGAATCTGCCTTGTACAGTCGATTCTATAGGTAAGTGGAGGGCACGTATTGTAACTTCATTAGCGAAGTTATTTAGTTCACGTTCATTAGGGATAAACTCACATTGCTCTTCATTGTGATTGCTAGCAAAGCAAGCGAATGAGCATTTGCAAGGTAACTGGTTGTACAGGGAATAGCGAGTAAATCCGCATTCCATTGGTCTTAGCATGTGCAGACCTATCCAAGCATTGATAATAATGTATGGGTCTGTTTTTAGTGCGTGGAACTTTTCGAATCGATTGTTGAACTCAACTAAAAGCTGCTCTAGTCTCGATTCGGACTCCGTACCGCAGTTTTTCATCATACATTCGAAGAATCTATCACAATCCTTTTTAATGCACGTCTTGATGTCCATATCGAATCTATTTTTCAGATAGGAAGTATAGCTTTGATTGTCTAATTTAGAATAGAATTTCAGAGCATCATCTATCAGTTTATCACGTAGAGTTTTATTTTCTAAAAGACAACATCTATTTGCTACTTCTTTATCACGGTTTAGCTTGTGTAAATAAAGCTTCACTCTCGAATCTTCGAAGTATTTGGTAACAGAATTTTCTACTGCTTTTATATCGCGCGTTAGGAATGTTTTTACCTTGTACTCGCGCTTACTTAGGCGAGCTATTAGCTTAGTCCATACATCTTCTGTATTGTCCTCAGCTATCTCAAATCCAATTATCTGTGATGATAGTCCTTCGATAGCGAATGCTACAAACATCTCATTATTCTCAGGAGTATTGTACGAGCAATTGAATCGAATACCTTGTAGATAGACTACATCTGTAGTACGAACTTCTGAGTTTTTATCTAGGAATGATTCCCAGCTCTGGGTCTCACCCAAAAACTCACGAATTTTCATATTAATTCGGTGAGGGGAACTTTTGTAAAAAGGTACTAATTCTCTGATAGAATGACCTAGTAAATATGACTCTGCGATAGCACTAATATCTGGTTTTTTGTAAAGGATAATACCCTTCACCCATGTTTTCTCGCAATCTTTACAACGGAAACGAGGATCCCCTGAGCGAGTTTTACCATGCTTTATCACTGCTTCCGAATTGCAGTAGATACAAGATATGTGAGTGTCGTTTTGCATTCTAGTTATTTACGAACGAATCAATTCCTTCGTTTATCAGATTGAATATTTGGTCAACTGACCCAACTCCATCTACGTGGTGAGCAATTCCTTGCTTCTCGTAGTAAGTGATAATTGGTTTAGTTTCTTTTGTGTAAACTTCTAATCTATTCTTTACAGTTTCTTCGTTGTCATCTTTTCTTTGGATTAACTCTTCCCCATCGTGATCGCATACACCTTTTTTTGCTGGAGGATTGAATAATAGATGATAAGAAGTACCACAGCTAGGGCATACTCGGCGACCAGTCAAACGAGCTATCAACTCCTCATTAGGTACATTCAGCACTATTGCCACGTCTATTTTGTCATCTAAATCTTTAAGCAACTCATCCAAAGCTTCAGCTTGAGTAACTGTTCTAGGGAATCCATCTAGTAGGTATCCACCTTTAGAGCGGTTTTTTTCTATTTCGTAGCGCATCATATCTATTATCAAATCGTTCGGTACTAGATTACCAGCATTGATGTATTCTCTTGCCTTTTTGCCTAGACCAGTCTCATTTTTCAGATGTTCACGAAGTATATCACCAGTAGCAATTTGAGTTAGGTTATACTTTTCGCATATACGCTTAGCTTGCGTTCCTTTACCAGCACCCGGAGGGCCTAAAAATATTAAATTCATAATTGTTGACAACTGTTTTATTTTCGATTCAAATTTAATCTACAATTTAATCAAGTAATAGTGTAAATACAATTTATTGACTATTTTCGTACTCTTATGTTGCTCAGAGTCCAACAACCAATCCAAGAAAGATTTCTACCTAAACACGGTAAATTGTTTATACTAAAGTGAGTGTAATAATATTTATATCGTTTTAATCTAATTAATACACAACTCCCCTTATAAGTTCCGTATTAGCCATGTAGTTGAGTACAGGAATAACGAGTATATTTAACACGTTGATGTTAAAATAAGAAAAAGAATATTATAATTAAAAGAGCATTTACTCCTTAATTATTATTTTTTATTTCAGTTCAATTTATCTATATTGATATTATTCTAAACAAAACTAACTAATAACATGAGAAAAATATATCAAATATTGCTAGTAGCACTATCTCTTATAGCTATTTCTTGCAGTGATGACGCTAGCACGAACCCCACTTCGGTACAAGAATCATTTTACTTTCCATTAGCTATTGGAAACGAATGGGAATTTGATTTCTATTGGTTGGATGAATCATACCAAGCAACTGGGGATTCATTGTACACTGATAAATCAAAAATTATAAATAAATTGGACTATAGAGGGAAGGAAGCATTTCAACTTGATGAAGATATGCTATTTAATATAAGTTATTTGAGTGTTGATAATGATGCTATATTTGGTCATGTTGAGTATAACGATCTCTCTAGTGATGGTAAAACTTACTTTCCAGATGAATGGATAAATCTTTACTCTTTTAATCAAAATGAATGGCAAATGTACAAGAAAAATATCTCAGTTAATGAAGGGGATTACATTGCTGAAGGTACGATGACTATGACTGGTAAAAAGATTGGGAAATACACAACAGAGATAAATGGTAGAGTATTAGATGTTTATGAATATATGTCAATACTCGTTGCTACTGGGATTGAAACAATTGGAGGTCAAACCCGTGAAATGGATCAAGCCGATACAAACTATATTGCTATAGCTGATAGTATTGGTTTCTACGATTATAGGAGTCATGAATATCCAACTGAAGAAGAGCCAGATAGACATGGTTGGATAAAAAAGGTCGGTAAATATACAATCAAATAGATTGTTATAAAGAAAAAAAAAAGGAATTATGACTAAAACAGCACAAGAAGCAGTAGAACATATTAAAAGTAATGATAACGTTTATATTCACTCAGCGGCAGCAACTCCATCGCTTCTAGTACAAGCAATGAGTGATAGACACCAAGAACTAAAAAATGTAAGCATATACCAAATTCACACCGAAGGCCCTGCCCCATATTGCAATGAAGGTATGGAAGATTCCTTCATAGTGAAAGCTATGTTTGTAGGTGCAAATACTAGAAAGTCAATACAGGGTGGAAGAAATAGCTATATTCCTATTTTTCTGAGTGAGGCACCTAAACTATTCCGTAAGGGAGTAATCAAAATAGATGTGGCGTTGATTACAGTTTCACCTCCTGATAAACACGGATATTGCTCGCTTGGTACTTCTATCGATACTTCACTTGCTGCAGTAGAAACTGCTAAAATAGTAATAGCACAAATAAATGATAAAATGCCCAGAACTCATGGTGATGGAATTATTCATATTAATGATATTGATGTAAAAGTAGAAGGAAACATAGACCTATACGAAGTTAAATATGAAGAGCTATCAGAAGAACACATAGCAATAGGTAGAAATATAGCAGAACTAATAGAAGATGGCTCTACTCTCCAGATGGGTATAGGTGCTATACCAAATGCGGTTCTATCTTTTTTGGGTAATCATAAAGATTTGGGGATACATTCTGAAATGTTCTCAGATGGAATATTACCACTCGTAGAAAGCGGAGTGATAAATGGTAAGTATAAGAAAAAACATACTGGATATATAGTTTCTTCGTTCGTCGTAGGTAGCAGAAAACTATATGATTTCATAGATGACAATCCATCCATTCACATGCTAGATTCAGACTATGTGAATAGTCCAACAGTAATTCAAAGAAACCCAAAAGTAATAGCCATCAATAGCGCGATAGAGATAGATCTAACTGGTCAAGTATGTGCAGATTCTATTGGTTCTAAGATATATTCTGGAGTAGGTGGTCAGATGGACTTTATCCGTGGTGCATCGCTTTCCGAAGGTGGAAAGCCAATAATAGCTCTAAGCTCAACTACTAAAAGTGGTCAATCTAAAATAGTTCCATTCCTAAAGCAAGGGGCTGGTGTAGTTACTACAAGAGCACATATACATTACATAGTAACTGAATACGGAGTGGCTAATCTATACGGTAAAACAATAGAAGAAAGAATAACTGAACTAATAAGAATTTCTCATCCAATGCATAGAGAGGAATTAGAGAACTCTAAGAAGTTGCTTTTTAGTTAGTGCTCATCACAAATCGTTTTTGCGTTCTATACGCTTGTCTCTTTGTTGTTTGGCTAGTACACGTAGATCGGCTACCTTATCGCCCTCATCGACTATTTCTACGCCTAGTATAGTCTCTAGTACGTCTTCCATAGTTATTAGCCCTTCTACTCCACCATATTCATCTACGACTACGAACATGTGTTTTTTACGGCGAAGGAACTCTTCTAGCGCTTTATCTAATCTAGTGTTTTCATTTATTAGGTTTAGTTCACGTGTTATAGTGCTAACACATCTCTCTTGTTCGCCTTTCAGAGCAGTTAGAAACACATCTTTGGATAGTACATAACCTATGATTTCTTCTTCTTGATGATCGTCGCTCCATACTGGAATACGAGAGTATTGGCTTAACTCAGCTTTGTCTTGTACTTCGCCTATTGTCTGGCCTTCTCTTAGTGTTATCATCACAGTTCTAGGAGTCATAACGTCAGTTACTAGCACTTCACTGAAATTCATTATATTCTTTAATATTCGGTACTCGTCATCATCGAGTGAGCCTTCGTCTTTTGCTGATTCGAATAGAGCAGTGATTTCCTCACGACTGAATTCTTCAGCATTTTTACCGCTTATCTTGTGAGACATTTTCTCATTCAGTAATTCCAAAGGTGAAAGAACCGTATAGAATAATTCGTAGAATGGAACGAACTTAGTAGCAAATGTTTTAGATAGTTTGATACCAGTGAAGTAAGCTATAAATTTGAGTGCTAAAGTGATAATAATCAATAGTAAAAAGCTACTGATGATTGCTATTATACTACTGCTATTAAAGTCAGATATAAGTCCGAATGAGAATATAGCTATAGCATAGAGAGCTGTTTCAATCATCATAAATGGATTGAAAGTTTCATCAAACTTTAGCCATACTTTTTGGAGCTTTCGAGCATTAGGTGTTTCGTTTTCTATAAACTCATCTATATCGTCTTGACTCAAAGCCGAGATCATATTAGATAAAAATGAAATTGAAGTAGCGATTAGTATAGATACAGCCGTTATAATCAGGGGTACGTCCATAAAAAGCTACAATGCTCCGTTATAATTTGAGATATTATTCGAGACAATATATGCAATAATCGAAATATAATCAAACATTTAGTTTGTCCAACCCTTATCGACTATTGTGATGCGGTTAGGATAATTTATATTGCCAAGAGGAGTTTTTACAGTTGGTCTAGCGTCTAGTTTAAGTCTAGCAGCGCTTCCGCTCTGACCACCAATAGCTAAAGCAAGGTTTATCATATCTTCGTATCCTTTGTTACCAAAGAATTCGTACAAATCGATATTCATTACCAAAGGAATAGTCTCAGAACTACCAGTACCTGGAATCACAAATTCTTTGTTTATATTTCCAGCTATAGTTTCTTTATCGTCTATGTATAATTTCCAATCGAAAGATGATAGTGTCGCTGACGATTGTTTAGTACCGCCATTACCATCATTTGGATTCTTCGCATCTACATTCAGTACAAATTGAGCGGGCAATTTCTTATCAGAAAAAGCTTTAGTTAGCTTTATACCATCCATTAGCGATATATCACTGACAGATTTGATATTACTAAGGTTCACACCTGCTAATCTAAAATTATTTACATCGTCTAGTTTAAATTCTAGACGTTGCAAATTGTTCAATGAATCTGCGAATTGATTCAATGTCTTACAGCTACCCAAGAAAAGAGTAGCTACTATAACTGTCAAGGCAGTTAAATATATTCTTTTATTCATTATTCTACGTTTAGTCCAGCTTCTGTTAGTACTGCTACCGAAGATTGTCCAGCACCGTCTAGCGCTGCAGTTAATGCTATTACTTTCTTTTGAGCTATGTTTAGATTAGACAATAATCTTACTTTTGCTACCAATAATTTTTCTTCGATAGGTTTACTAAGGAAATCATCAGCACCTGCTTCAATTGATTTCAATTGATTAGCAGTATCATTAAGAGCAGTTACTATAACTACTGGTATTTGTGCGTCTTCTGCATTTGATTTTAGATTACGAACTGTTTCGTAACCGTCCATTCTAGGCATCATCACATCCAGTACTATAGCATAAGGTTTTTTCTCTTTTACAGCTTCTAAACACTCGATACCATCGTGTGCTATCATCACTTCATAGCCATGTGACTCTAAATATCTTTTAAGCAATTTCGTAGTGATTTTATTATCATCGACTACTAATATTGGTTTTGTACTCATAACTAAACCCCATTTTATTAATTTACGTTTCACAAAGATAAATATAATGTGTATATAAATAAAAGACTAAATTTTATTTATACTCAATCTAACTATTCCTATTATCTTGTATTTGACTGAACTATCTACTTCTATATCGGCGAATAGCCCATTAGAGGTACTTAATATAATTTTATCTTTGTTCTTAATATAGTTTTTTATCATTACCTGATTTTTGTATTCTATCAATACTATGTCATTATTCTTTGGTAATGTGTGTCTTTCATATAGTATATATTGACCATCTATTATACCTCGACTTTGCATCTCATCACCACTTATCTCAGCTAAGCCGTAGTTAGTGTTCTGAAGTGATTCATTAAGTATAGTAATATACTCTGGCACTTCGAATTCATCATTTATAGTTGGTAAATAAGGAACTTGACTAGACATTGCTTCGTTCAGCGCTTTGTCGTATAGTCCGACTTCTCTATTATCGGCTTCTGCTTTCAATAGCTTTAGCTCATCCGATTTATCGAATCCACTAAGCTGCAATGTAACATAATCAAATATCAAATCATAGAGTTGGCGTGTATTTAGATCCGAATAATTAGGCATCTAACATTCCCGCGGCAGCTAATATTATCTTATTTTTGGATTCTAGCTTTCCTTTCTCATAGTTCTGCTTTATCGTCTCTCTACGTTTTTCACCAGCTTTATTCTCTGCGAATATTTCACCATCACCTGTTATTACATAGGTCGGATTTATACCTTTCTCGTGCAATTTGCGGAGCAAACGTACACTAATAGCAGCCCTACCCAACTCATAGTTGCGTATTCTATCGCCTGTCTCATCTAATATGAATGCGAACTGGTCAGCCGATAGCTTCACACCTTCATGGAATATATCGCGTATCTCGCGTAGCCGATTACCTATTTCTTGGTTTATGTTTTCCATTTTGCACCCACTTGGTTCTAATTATGTAGATATTACACATAAGTAGCAAGTAAACTACATATTATTTTGATTTTCTGCAAGAATTTGATTGTTGGATAAAGATTTGGCTTAGATCGTAAACCCAAATTTAAAACTGACAGGATAGCTTGGTATATTCTGCTTAGAATATGTAGGGCATATAGCTCCGCCTATAAACCAATTATCATCAATAGAGTGCCTAAAACCAACAGTAAAACTAAGTGAAGTGGCTGTATTGAAATAGTGGAAATCCTTATAGTTTTCATATACAATAGCTACTCCCAAATCCAGCTTTTTATTCGTTCCTGATACATAGTGGAAACCTGCCAAATAGCTCGGAGACCATGAGAAAAGGACTAAGTTGAGTATAGAGATACCTGCTCGAAATCTTAAACTATTCTCGCTTATAGTGTCTTTTGAACCCTCGTATAACTTAACTTCAAAATTGGGTGCTAGCAATGCTTTCTGCGGCCCTTGTATTTCGTAGTACAGGAATGTACTTTCTTTGTTATTAGCAAGAGCAAAAGAAGAAAACAATATGAATAATAGAAAGTATCTCAAAAGCTGTATCCTAAACTGGCACTAATTAAATATCTGAATTGCTTTAGAATTGGAACATTCTCACTCGGATTATTAATATCATAAAGTGGAGTAAATGTAAACCTAAAAATAGCATTATCATAATATTTTCTGTAACCAATCTCAAAAACTAAATACTCTTCATCTTCTGTATAGAGTGACTTACTTTTAAAATTACTACTTGTACCATCTGTATGGTTTTTGATGTAGTTTATACCTATATCTATTCCCTCTTCGGTCCCGAAGTAGTTTACTATTCCAATAATTGGGTTGTTTACAATCACAGCTAAACCTTGGAATCCGAATACAGATGATCCAGCTTTTATGTAAGTAGTGTTTTCTAAACCAAGCAGTTTGTAGTTGAGAATACTATATTCTAAACTCATGTCAAGCGAAAAACGATACCCTGGGAATGAGCCATATATATTGATATCATTTGTCTCAGACTTCGCTTGAAAAATTGTGAATAGTAGCAATATGGTGATAATGTATTTCATAATATTAAAAGATTGAAGCACCAATTTTAAGACTTACTGGATAAAAAGGTTTATTTTCTTTGCCATAAGTTGGATTGAAGGCAAATCCTACAAACCAATTTTTGCCTAATCTATGTCTGTAACCAAAATTGAATGAAATAGACGTGCCTGATTGTAAGACAAAATACTCCGTTAGTTCTTGATGAAGTATATTTATTCCCAAATCCATTTTATGTTCATGTCCTACAATATAATGGAAACCACCGAGGTAACTAGGATAAAAAGCAAAGAGAGATAATCCAGAAAAACGAACCGCTCCTCTTAATCTTAGACTTCCATCACCATATTCTTCACTCACTGTGCGTAGTAATGTAATCTCTAAATTCGGGGCCCAAAGAGATTCTTGAGGGCCATAGATCTCGGTGTATAAATATACATCTTTGTCTTCGTGTGCGATAACAGAAGTAGTAAATAATACAAGTATTAGTAAATATCTCAAAATCCCCACCCAAAACTTATACTGAAAGAAGTGGTAAATTCCTTTGTATCCAATCTATAGAATGGAGTATAAGTCAACCTAAGAAGAAAAGTATCTGTACACTCTCTAAACCCAGCTTGAAAACCAATAGCATCGTAACTATCTAAATC
>JAGXGG010000034.1 GCA_024636855.1 Ignavibacteriota bacterium
ATACTGAATAATCTACATTCAAATCAAATGCAGTGTTCTGCAAATCAGGTCTTAAACTTATACCAGCTCCCCATATATTTACAGGGAAAAGAGTAGGTACACCATTATCTTCACCATAAACATTAAAACCACCTCGTATAGCTAATAATTCTGTTGGGACTATTTCAGCACCTAATACAAAGCTGGGTGAAATATCAGTTTCTCTAAATATAGCGTCAAAACTTAGTAAAAAATATTTAGTAGCAGGTATATAAATAGTATCAATTTCACCAGTAATAGAAGTTCTTTGTTCTACTGATTGGTCATTAATACCAAATTCTACTGCTACACCAGTCCTTACTGTTAATGGTAGTTCATCTACTGTACTATTTGGGGTATTCCATTTCAATGAAGCACCAACGTTTTGAATGGCAGCACCGAATGAAAATAAATCTGCAACATTAAATTTAGTTCCTAAGTCAAAAGCATATCCATTAGCACTAGTTCCACTACCTTGTAAGTCTCTTCCTAAGTACTTGAAAGTACCTCCAAAACTATAATCTTCACTAGAATAAGCAGCAGAGACATTCATAGAATATTGCCAATCACGCATACTATTAGTGGGGTTACCCATAATATCACGCCCTTGGAACTGACCTGAAGTAAAAGAATTAATACCAAGACCTATTCCAAAATGTTCGCCGATTCCTTGTCCATAAGCTATATTGGAATGAACTCTTCCTATACCAGGCATACTAACAGAAGTTACAAACATTGGTTTATTCAATAAGAAACCAATACCTGCAGGGTTGATGAATACAGAGTTTGGATCATTCACTACAGCCGTATAAGCCCCAGCCATTGCATTTATTCTTGAAGAGGTATTTCTGTTTAGGTAAGATGAACTATACGAACCATTCATCTGTTGTGAGTTCGCTTCATTTACGAAAGTTAAAGTAATACCTACAAGTATTACAATCATCGACGCTGATATTTTAGACATTTGTTACCTTGATATTGTAAACTTTTCAGCATCACGGAAGTTGGGACCTTGGAGAATACACAAGTAGAATCCATTGGGAAGATTTGAAGCAACAAAAGGATACTCTACATCTTTAATAGCAGTTCCACTATATACTTCTTCTACTAAATTCCCTAACATATTGTAAATATTTATTTTAATAGGGATTATATATTCTTTAAGTCTAATTTTAACATTAAAGTTTAAATTATTACTTGTTGAGACCCTTAATATTTCATTTTTTATACTTGAAGTATCTTGGTCTATTCTTACCGTCTTGCTCGACTGTTTACTATCAATTATTGTGCCATCAGGACTCTGATTAGATTGAACTACAGAGGTTTTAGTGGATACTAACTTATTATTTTTTGAAATAATATCAATAGTCTGCGAATTGCTATAGTTAAATGCAATTAACAGCGAAGTTGATATTAATAGTAAAAATAATTTCATTTTTAATTTATTGATTGTTTCTATTATTATCAACGTTGAACTTGCTATAAAGTTTTGATTTTAGTTCATTATTATCCAACTCTGACTTAATTGGATTAATACTGATATTTGAAGATTTTATATCTTTGATTGCTGAAAGCAATTCCTTTGCTTCAATTTTCTTATCTGTATCGGTGGATTTTATATTTGATTCTTTATTTAACTTACTGCTTTGTATTTCTTTTTTATTTACAACATCTTTAGGTTTGTAACTAATTTCCTCAGATAAATCAGTTCTATCTATTACTATTCCGCCATCTTTTTTTACTTGTGAAGTAATCTGTTTTAATTCTTTTTCGAAACTATTCTTAGCGTCATTATTCTGACTATTTATCTTTGTTTTTCTCCACTTCAAATACAAAGAGATTATAATTAGAACTAAAAATATTAATCCGATAATAACATATTTTAAGAAGCTTTTCATTCCTAGGAATGCATCTTCATTTTCTAATTGATTCTTTGCTACTGATTCTGTTTTCTTTCTATTGATATCCTCATCAAAAAGATTCGAAAACCTTTCATTGTTTGCAACAACTTCCAAATCAACATCGCTTGTATCTACAAATTCATCTATTTTTAAGCTATCTATATTAGATTTAGTAAAAACTAATTGTGGATATTGATAATTTGTGTCTTTAATTGATAGATTTGATAAAAACTTACTTTTGTAATACTGAGCTTTAGTATTGCTACCTTTTTCAGAATATATCTGACTTAGAGCAGCATAAACATCAGGTATGGTTGAATTATTACGAGCAGCGATTGTAAGTTGATTAAACGAAGCTTCCAAGCTATCTTCTAATAAATAAACTAAACCCAACATAGATCGAGCTGCATTCAGTTGCCCTTTAGATTCATTGAATAGATTTATCGACTGTTTATAAAGACTGCTTTCATAAGCAAATAATCCACTTCTATATTTATCTTCTACCCCAGAAACTTTATTCCAATCAAAAACATCAACTATAATTGAATTTGAATAGGGGAGTTGGAATGTATTGAATCCTGAATTAGATTTCAAAATTATATTTACAAGCAAATTATTGTTTTTAGTTGTTACAAATATTTCTTTTATTAATTCCGAATCAAAACGGACACTATTCTTACCAATATGGTTTTTAGTATTTCTTAATTCGAGAGATATATTCTTTTTATCATTTGAGAGACCAGTAGAGTATGAGGCTCTATCATTAAATCTAAGTAAGAGAGTATTATTATCTATTTTTATTGCATCAAGTAATTCCGTAGAAAATACTGCGGTAGAAGTAAAGAATAATATTATATAAATGAAGGTTTTCATTTAACTAAAATATTGAAAAAATATCCTAATTCCTCGACATATACTATTTCGAGTTTAGAATTAATGCTATTCAAAAGTTTTTTAGTAATTTCAAGTTCTTTTGGAAGGGGTATTTCTACTGGGGAATCAATAGTCATATTAGTAGTGAATGAATAATTTTCTACACCAAGGTAAAAAGAAATATTAGCTTTATTATTCACGGTCTTGTAATATATATTTAGAACTTTGAATTGCTCTGCTTGATTTAGTATATGAACTAATAGATTGATAATTGCAGATCGTATCTTACCCTTAGAAGTATTTATATAGAATTTCTCAGTAGATTCAATGAAATTTATCTCTAAGTTTGTGTTGAGAAAGTCATGATTCATAACCTCCAAGATTTCATTGATAATCTCATCCAGACTAAGATTACTACTCAAATTATCTAGATTATTACCCATTTCCTCTGTCAGCTTAGAGTTTAACTCAGAAATAGTTTCAATTTCACTTGTTATTTTATTCAAACGAGTATAAAAAGTCCCAGATTCATTATCAATTAAATTCAAGTTGTTCTTTACTATTGACAATGATTGATTTATTTTTTCTGAAGTACTTTCTACAATTAGTTTTCCATCAAGATAATTCACACTACTAAGTATAATCTTTTCATAATACTCTAAACTACTAGCCATAGATTTTAATTTAAGCTCATAGTAAAGGGATATTAATTTTGAATTAAATAGTAAAACTAATCTATCAATATTGTTTATCTGCACGTCATCAAACAAAAGTCTATTATTCTTACTTAATGCTAAGTAAAATCCAATATGAATATCCTTATTGAATAATGGAGTTATAATAACAGCAGCTTTGCCATAAGAGTAGAATGGGGAGGGGACTATTTGAGTTTTACCTGTTGTTTTTACCCAATCTAATATACCTTCTTCGCTCAAATAAGTTGTTTCCTTTTCTAAATACTTTTTTTTATCAAGGGATGACTCAAAGAATTCAATATAATCTTGGTTTTCCAACTCTATTTTTGATTCAATTATACTAAAACGCTTGTCTAGCTCTTTTTCAATGACCAACAATAGTGAGCGGAAGTCTTGAGTATTAACAATTTCGAACAAAGAATCCATCTTATCTTCCATTTGGAGGATTTTTCTAATGTATTTTCTATGTCCTATTTTGCTTTTTCTCATTTACATCTCTGTAAAGAAACTATATTTATCAAATTCCTTTAATAAATCTTGTTTAATTAATGATATTGAACTATTTGCATCGAACATAGTATCATCATTTGAAGTGAAAATTTCTGGACCAACGAAAAGCTTTGAATCAGTCATTTCACTGTTCCAAGTCATAAACCCTAATTCCTTTGCAAAATATTCTGATAACGCAACGGCAATAGTTAATGGCTGTTCATTTATAACATCTTTTACATCTACATTGCTAAAATAATAATGATGATTTTTAAGTGCTATACAAATCTTAGAAGGTAGATTCCATTTATCAGCTAACCAAGATGCAACTTCTGCATGATTAGTTTGCAATATCTTTTGTTCAGCTTGCACTAGTGAATACCTACTATCCATTTCTAACTGTATCAGAACTTCTTTATATTCATGTGAAAAATAAGTACTCAATAAAAGTACACCCATATCATGCATTAGCCCTGTTACAAATGATTCGCCTAATGGTCTATATTTTAATTTACCAGCAAAATATTTTGTTGCACCAGCACAGAATATACTGTATTTCCAATATGAATCTAAGTCAATTACAGATTTATGTGAGTTCACAAATATACGTTTGACCATTATACCAGTTACAATATCACGTATAGTATTTATACCGATTAATGCAATAGCTAGCTCTATAGTAGATATTTTTCTTGTAAATCCATAGTAAGGCGAATTAGCTACTCTTAGAACTCGAGTAGTTAACATTTGGTCTCTTTCTATAGTCTCTGCAAGATTTTTTGATTTCAAATTTTCGTCATCCAACATTGTCATTATTTCTGTTAATACAATGGGAATAGAAGGTAAATCTTCAATCCTAGAAAGACGTTTTATAATATTGTTACTAAGCATACTCATATTTATTTATTTTAACCTTTAATTCTTTAATGACTTCAGAGTGAATTTGACTTACTCTACCTTCAGTCACATCAATCAGCTTGCCAATTTCTTTAAAAGTTAAATTTTCGTAATAATAAAGAGCTATTACTAGTCTTTTTTTCTCTGGTAAATCTTTCAAATACGTAGTTAGGAAATCTACTTTTTCTGTTTCAATCAGATCATCTAATTGATTGACTTCATTATCGTAAGTAACATTATCCACCAACGAATACCCTTCGTTATCCGTATCAACACTGCTATCTATGAATGAAAGTGTGTTACGTGAGGCTTCCATAGCTTGCAAATAGCTGTTATATTGCTCGCTTGTTAAATCTAATTTATTGATTATCTCTTCGTCAGATACTTCAATTCCATTTTCCTTTAGCGTTTTTTCTTTTATTTCATTTATACTATTTACTTTTTTCCTTGCAGTACGAGATAACCAGTCTAATTTTCTCAATTCATCTTGTATCGTACCTCGAACTCTAGTAATAGCATAACTTTCGAATTTTACATTTTTATCTAAATCAAATCTATCTATTGATTGACTAAGTCCTATCATCCCAATATTTACTAAATCTCCTCTTTCTAGAATTGAATTATCTGGAACTTTGAGTTTACTCAATACATAATTGACTATCCAAGAATATTGAACAAATAATTTGCCCCGTAATTCCTGATTAGGATCTTGTTTGTATTCTAACCATATATTTTCAGATATGTTCATTGTTATTAATTACTAGGAGTTAGTTTATTCGTTTTCTTGTATTGATTCATTCATTATTCTGTCCATCTCGTCTTCTTCATAATCAAAATTTTGATTAGTACTTTTTTCGCTCTCTTTCTTTGATTCATTGACTTTGATTCTATAGAGTGAATAAAAGAAAATAAGAACAATTAGTCCTACACCAACATAAATAGTCGAAAATATTAGAAATGCACGATAGCTACTCTCTACTATATCAAACTCCGAACCAAAATAGAAAACTAAAAAACCTATAATAGTAAACATAAGTGCAGCAAGTAGTAGACTTTTGAATGGGGAAATTACTATTTTGTTTGCCTTTTTTTGTTCTTCTTTTTGACGTTTCTTTAGCTCTTTTTCTTTTTCTTTTTGGGCTTTTGTATCAATTTCTTTTGATTTTGCTAATTCTTTTTCATCCATACTATCTATTCTCTTTTATTAGATTATTAGATTTCAAATACTGTTCAATTCGACCGCAAATATCGTGCAAGTTTTTAGAAACTGGTAAATTATTATTACTTATTGTGATTAATTCTTGAGTTTGAATAGATTTTCTAACTTCTCTATCATATGGTATAAATCCAACATTATTAAAATTTACTCCCAAAAACTTATTTGTAGAAGGTTTATCTTATTTATTATTTCTTCGTAATCTTCTTCATCTATCACATTATTTACTAATATACCTATCTTATCTGATTCTACAAATGGTAAAATTAATTTTAGTAGTCCGTATGAATCAACTATAGTTGTTGGTTCATCTGTAATTAATACAATTGATAAATCAGACAAAATGCAAGATTCAAGAACTAATTCACCAGCACCCGGCATAGTATCTATGACCACAAAGTCATATTGATTTAGTGCTTTTATTTCCTGATAAATTTCATAGAATTTTTCGCTGTGTTCGCTATCGTGTCTATCACTAAGAGGGCTATCTATTATTAAATCAAAATCTTGCTTTACTTTGAAAATAGTATCTTTGAATTTTACATTTGAACTAATATAATCATTCAATCTAAGTGGAGGATCAACACCTAATATCAGATGCAAATTTGGAAAGTTTAGATTTGAATCCCAAAGCAGAGTCTTACCTTTTTGAGAAAGTAGATGCGCAAGATTAGCAGCGACGAAGCTTTTACTAACACCACCTTTACCACTACAAATAGTTATAAATTTTGTCGCTTTATCCATTACTAAGTATCATCTTTTTAATCCCACTTACATCTGCTAATTCTATGTCATCAGGTATATTTGAGCCATTTGTATAAAAACAAAATGTCAGATTCTTATTAATCAGAAGCTCAATTATTGGTTGAATTTCAAATTTTTCATCTAATCCAGTTAGACCTATATAGCTACTACTATATTCATTTAATTTTGTTAATAAATAATTTTTAGTACTATTTACAGGTAAGATTAGTATGTTTTCAAGATTCGTATTTGTATATTTTGATTTACTGTCAAAGTCAATCAAAATTAGATCATAAGCTTTTTTATTCTCTATTAACCGGTTAAGCTCTTCTTCGGATCCTGCTTTTTCAAAATTCAAATCTAGCATTTTACAGTAGGCAGCCAATAAATCATTGGCTCCAAAATTGTGATTATTCGCACCAATTACTAGAACATTTGATGAATTCATTATTTTGTGAATAACAGCAAACTTTAACAAAGTTGATGATTTACCTACACCTGATGGACCAACAAATCCGTAAATTTTACGGGAAATTCGTTTTTGAAATAAATTCTCAATTTTAATTCTACTTATGATTGAATTAAGCAAATCGTTTTCTGATATATCTAGATTATTAGATTTAGAAAGTGCTTGTAAACTAGGTCCAATAAAGGTTTCGTCGAAACCTAATTTTTTTAGATAAAGATACTTTTCTGAAAGATTATTATCTAAGTATCTCAGGAGTGGATAATTAATAGATTCTATGAGGCTATCTATTTTACCCTTTTCTATTTCTTGAACCTCTGTTCTTGATTTAGATTCAACTTTAGGTATGTTTTTTATTTTTTCATCAATAGCCGCAACTATCTCAATAGTGTCCTTTCCAGTTTCACTATTTTTAATATTTCTTGTAGATAGTATTATTGCATCTTCCCCAAGTTCTTTTTTTATAAGAACTTTACCTTCACTAAGGTTTTCAGCAATTATCTTCTTTATTCTCATCTATTCAATTACCAATTTATGCAGACATACGTATTTATGTAAAGTAAAAATATAAATGATTTTTACAATAAAATAAGTAATAATATAAATTATTAATTAGTAATTTAAAAATGAAAATATTTTAACGGGAGACTATTTTCTATACTTGTATTCCTTATGAAATATAAGCCTTTATATTTAAGCAAGGTATTAAAGTCAACTTCTTGGCCTTCATCCAAAATATAATTACTGATTATTTCTTTACCTTCATAATTATATATCGAAATAACAGTACTTGAATTAGATAGTAATAAAGATCCATTTATTTCTAAATCCTCATCCCAGTTCATCTCTATTACTCTGAGGTCGTGTACACATATATCTACATTAACTGTATCACTCTTACTACCATAATAACAATTATTACCTTCTTTACTGAATAAAGCAAATTCAGGAGTAAAAAGTGAATCTTTGTTCAATAGCGATCTTAGGAGTATATTAACTGAATTACCATTTGTAATATGACTTCTTGGTAAATCATAATTAAGTTTATAATAAATAGTATCATTTATTGCAGTATCTGTTAATTGACTCATAACAGATTCATCAAGTATTTCAAAATCTAATAACTCGAACCATTCTCTATAAAACTTAAATGAAATTGTATAATTATTAAGAAATGATAAAGTATCTTTAGCTTCATTAAGTGATACTGAAAAATATAATTCATCTCCGGGAGTGATTTTAGATACAATAGGCTTATTTAATGGGATAGATTCATTAAATCTATAATAAACAGTGTCATAGAATACTTTGCCTGTTTCTGAAGTTGCAGTTATTATGTACCTAGATTCAAATGGGGCTATAGTTAGTACACCCTTGAAATGGACAACTAAACTATCATCTGAAATATCATAAGAGTATAATATTCCTTCAGTTGAAATTACTTTAAAATCCGCAAATTTATATTCTTTTGAGTAGTAACCTTGAGAACCATCAGATCCAAATGTACTTTTTATTCTATAATCTAGATTAAAAGAATCACAATCGAATGAATTAGTATTAGAAACAAGCGTATCAATCAAAGGTAAATTCCCTATGGCTGTTTGCATACCATAAGAGTCAGCTGAACCAAAACCATATAGGAATGCAGCTAATCTAACTTCAGAGTTAATACTATGAACTCCAGGCTTTATATCAAATCTTAGCCAGTAGTAACTTGTATTTCCAATTCTATTATTTTTAATACTAGGATTAGTAATATAGATAGGGGAACCATCTAATATAATAGATTCTAGTTGATTATTAATATTTTTAGTTAGGTCAACATTGACTATCATATTAATATTATGTCTATCAAAATCATTATATGATGGAACAAGAAATCTAATATTATTTGTGAACTGTTCTTCGTTAATTAGATTCAGCATGAATGGATCGTAGTTGTCATTTCTACTAAAGCTCGTATTCTTTTCCCAATCTTGAGAATAAGCATATTGAGTTACTAGTATTGGTTGGTCTGCTTCCCATATCGTAGATCCTTTTATTCCGACTAAGCTCTGACTATTATAACTATTGATTTTTGCATTATTAAATTCATAATACCCACCACCTGTGTTGATAGTTACGGTTTCAGTTTTTGCAATATTGCCGTTTTCGTTATAATTTGTAATTGTTAGTTTTGTATTATCTTTTAGTGGTAATACTCTAAAATAGTCTCCCATTTTACGACCAAAATCAATCGAAATATATTTATTTCTCCAATTAGAAAGTGGTTGCATCATCTCTATAAGATGATCGAACCCGTTGTCTGGACTGTCTTGTGGTATTAACGTTCTTTCGTGAAAAGATATAAGTCCAATTGGATTATTACCAATTATAAGTGAACCAGATAAATCAAAAGTATTGTTATAATCAGATTCAGTTTTAACTGTATAGGATTCATTTTTATTCAACTTCAAATTTAGTGTATCACCTATTTCGAAACTTCCTGATTTCGTAGTACCTCTCAAATCCCCTTTACCTTTCAATATTACTTTTATTAATGTACTGTCTTCCTGAGATAGAATTGTAAAACCAGATGAACGAGATTCTCTATTGCGATAATGATGGTAGAAAGAATTATGAATATAATTATTCCCCCATTCGGAAACAGGGTAGGCAAGGTAGCCGTCAGAAGTATTATTCTTAGAATTAATTACAAAAACTGATATAGGATTATTTGATGTAATCTCAATAACTTTTCTACTTATCTGACCATCTGAAGTTTCTTCTATTTCATTTTGACTGCCTAATTCAAAATTATCTAAAGTTAATATTTCATCTTTATTAATAGTCCGAGTTACAGTTCTACTATTAAAGTGATTTTTCAAAGTAATGGTAGCCCCAATGGAACTACTTACATATAAAGCTAACTTAACATTATTATCAAAATCCCTACTATTCGTTCTTTCATTTTGTGGGAAAGACACAAGAAATCGAGTACCTTCACTTGCGTTTTCCTGTGAAAAAGTAGGATATATATTTAGAATGATAATTAATAATAGGGCTATTTTATTTATAAACGTTTTCATAATGACATTAACACCTGAAACTAAGAAAGGTAACAATTGTTGATAATTCTATTAAAACTAATATAGCTATAATTTAAGAATTAGAATAATATTTTCTTAATTTTGAGCATATTAATAAATGAAAATATAAAATGAGCCTGGAAATAAATTTTTCTGCAAAAGTGTTTGAAAATAGAAAGAGAAAGTATAACGAATATGATGAGATAGCTCTTACTATTAGACAAGATATTATTAAAAGTTTAGTTCTAGCTAAGTCAGGTCACCCTGGTGGTCCCCTTGGTATTACTGATGTTATGTCTGTATTGTTTTTTGGAAGTGTGATGAAATATGACCCTTCGAATTCAGATTGGTCAGAAAGAGATAGGTTCGTACTTTCAGCTGGACACATGGCACCAGTTCAATATTCTACATTAGCTAGAGCCGGTTATTTCCCAACTGAAGAGTTGAAAACATTAAGAAAATACGGTTCTAGATTGCAAGGACATCCAGGATTAGACATGCATTTACCTGGTATAGAAACTTCATCGGGATCGTTAGGTCAAGGTGTCTCAATTGCTGTAGGAATGGCTATGTCAGACTGGATAATAGACAAAAATGATAGAAAAGTATTTTGCATAACTGGCGATGGGGAATTACAAGAAGGTGCTAGTTGGGAAGCTGCAATGGCAGCTGGCAGCCACCGATTAAGTAACTTTTGTTGGATAGTTGACAATAATGATTGTCAAATAGATGGAAGAGTAACAGATATACTTTCAGTTTATCCCTTAAAAGAGAAGTTTGAAGCTTTTAATTTTGATGTTATTGAAATTGATGGCCATAACTATCAACAAATTCAAGCAGCCTTTGATAAATTTGAAGAAAATCATAAAAACAATGGATTACCAACTTGTATAATAGCAAAAACATTTATGGGTAAAGGTGTTTCATTCATGAATGATGAATATAAATGGCACGGGAATCCACCGAATGAAGAGCAAGCTGAAACAGCATTATCTGAACTAATATAATGAAGAAGTTAGGCATCATAGCATTTTTATTACTTATTATGATTTCTTGTGATTCAAATGAACCAGAAGATGTTGATCTTATAAAAGATAGTACTAAATCTAATTCAGGATTAACTGAATTACAGTTCAATGATAATGTAAAGCATAAAGTTAGTAAAGAAAAGACTATAGAAGTAGAAGGTAAGGAACTGATAACTCCGAATAGATTATTTGATTTCTACCCTAGTTCTATTAAAAATATTAAACTTGAGAAATCCTCTTCTGGTCAAACTCGCTCCGGTTTGGGACGTTATACTACTTCTACGGGAGTATATGAGACCAAAGGCAAGCTAATAAAAGTTAGAGTATCTGATTATTATAGCAAGGAGTTTTTTCCTGACTATCAATTAATGATAGATTTACCTAATGAAGATCCAGGATTTATTCTTACTAGATTAGATTTGAAAGAAGGGTATATCGGTTATATGCGTTGGGAAGAAAACTATAAGTATGGGTATATTAGCTTATTTATACAAGATAGATTCCATGTACTTATTGATATCGAAGGATTCTCTGATTTGAAAGATAGTTACAAAGACTTAGTATATAAATTCAATTTCGAAAATTAATAATATATAATATATAAAATGACAAAAATAGAAAGTTACGGTAATAAGCCGACTAGAGATGGATTTGGACTAGGGTTAGTTGAATTAGGAGAGAAGGATGAAAGAATTGTGGTTATCGGTGCAGATGTATCGGGCTCAGTAAAAACATCTTATTTTCAAGATAGATTTCCTGAAAGATTTATATCTGTAGGTGTAGCAGAACAAAATGCGACTACTGTAGCTGTAGGACTAGCTTTATCAGGTAAAGTCCCTTTTTTCTCTAGTTATAGTGCATTTGCAGCATTTAGAAATGCTGACCAAATTCGTGTTTCTATATGTTATAATGAAGCAAATGTAAAAATAGGTGGTGGACATTCCGGTTTAACAGTTGGTCCTGATGGTGCAACACATCAATCATTAGAAGAAGTAGCATTCTTGAGAACATTACCTAATATGACCCTTATTTGTCCAGCTGATTTCGAACAAGCTAAAAAAGCAACTATTGCAATTGGAGAAATGGTTGGACCGGCATATTTGAGATTTGGAAGACCTTCTGTTCCAATGTTTACTAAACCAGAAGATGAATTTATAATAGGTAAAGCTGATTTGTTAAGAGAAGGAACTGACGTTTCTATCGTGGCGAACGGCATTATGGTTTGGGAAGCATTAAAAGCTGCTGAAGCATTAAAAGAAAAACATAATATAAATGCTGAAGTTATAAATTGTCACACTATTAAACCAATAGATGAAGAAGCTTTAGTTAATTCGGCAAAAAAATGTGGTGCTATGGTAACTGCAGAAGAGCATCAAGTTCATGGCGGTCTAAGTGGTGCAGTAGCAGAAGTATTAGTTAAGAATTATCCAATACCAATGGAATTTGTAGGTGTCAAAGATACTTTTGGTGGTAGTGGCGAACCTTTCGAATTAACTGAGTTATTTGGTTTAACTTGGAAAGAAATATATGCATCTGCTTTATTCGCAATAGATAGAAAGAAGAATGGAACTAGTTCTATACGAAAAGTGAAAGATGTTGCTATATATACAGATGGAATATAATTGTAAATAAAAATTGAGAATATAGGCGGTTCTAAGAATCGCCTTTTTTTTATGAAAATAGAAATTGAAGATAAAGTACTAAAACAAATTGGTCAAATAGCTGATTCTCATTCCTGTGAGATATACGTAGTTGGAGGCTATGTTCGAGATAAAATATTAGGCAAAAGCAAAACAGATTATGATATAACTGTTGTTGGAGATGCCATCGAATTTGCAAAAATTGTTGCAGAAGAGCTAAATTCACATGTAATAGAGTATGCTAGATTCAGAACAGCATTGGTACCATATCAAAAAATACAAATCGAATTCGTAGGTACTAGAACTGAAAAATATACAGAAGGTTCAAGAAAACCAGAAGTAAAGGCTGGTACACTTGAAGACGATATAAGAAGAAGGGATTTTACTATCAATACGATGGCAGCATCTCTAAATAAAGATACATTTGGTGAAGTACTAGACCTATTCAATGGCATGACAGACTTAGAAAGCAAGATACTAGTTACTCCTCTAGACCCAATTATAACTTATAAAGATGATCCTCTTAGAATGATGAGAGCTGCTAGATTTGCTTCCCAATTGGGTTTTGAAATAGAATCTGAATCATTAAATGCTATAAAACAATTACACCAAGAAATTAAGAAAATATCTCAAGAACGGATAACCGACGAAATTTTAAAAATACTTAGAACAAACAAACCTAGTATAGGTTTGAATATCTTAATGGATACTGGTCTATTAGAGATTATTTTTCCTGAGGTATATAACTTGAGGGGGATTGACAAAATTGAAAAAAATGGTCGAGTATATGCTCATAAGGATGTTTTCTATCATACTCTAGAAGTTGTAGATAATATTTGTGAGATGACTGATAATCTCTGGCTCAGATTTGTAGCTCTAATGCATGATATAGCAAAGCCAGCTACTAAACGCTTCCACCCAACAACAGGTTGGACTTTCCATGGCCATGAAGAAATTGGTGCAAAATGGCAAAAACGAATTTTTCAAAACCTTAAACTTCCAATGGATCATCACTCATATGTCGAAAAGCTAGTTAGACTACATCAACGTCCTATGGCATTAGTTGATGGAGAAACTACTGATAGTGCTTATCGTAGATTAGCCGCTTTTGCAGGTGATGATTTAGAAGACTTGTTTATACATTGTAAAGCGGATATAACTACTAAGAATTCGAAGAAGATGGAACAGTATCTTGAGAATTATGAAGTAGTATTTGCAAGGATAAAAGAAGTCCAAGAGAATGATCATTTACGAGCATTCCAATCTCCAGTTAGGGGAGAGGAAATAATGGAAATATGTAATATCAGTCCTTCAAGACTAGTCGGTTATATCAAAAACGAAATAGAAGAAGCAATCTTAGAAGGGATTATTCCTAATGAATATGAGTATGCTAAAACTTACTTTATCGAAAATAAAGACAAATGGATGAAGGAGTTTAGTACCTAGTCGCGTTTTATTAATTTAATTTCTTTGCTATCGTAATTATCATTGCTGTTTGCTTTCATTTTATTGAAATCCAAAATATAAAGTTGTTCTATAATACTAATTGCATTATCTAACAGGGAATTGATTTTAGCATCAACTGTGCCATTCACCTTATTTAATTCTAATATATCTTGGTAGCCAAGTAAACTTTTAGAATCAGATTTATATCTAAAAGAATCATAAATTAATCCTTCTGGTTCTACTTCTAAACCATATCCATTTTTGAATATATTCTGCATTATTCTTGCATAAATTGCTAACTGCAAGCCATCTCTTTCAGACTCACTTGTCTTATAATCAATAATTTTAAAAGATTTAAAATCCTTTGAAATATCTATTCTATCAATTTTACCTTTGAAAAAAGGATTAACACCAATAGTATCTAGTTTTTCTTTTTTAAATGAGAATTCTAATGCAACTATATAGTATTCGTCACTAATATGTCTATCAATTATGTTCTCGAACCATTTTATCATTATCCCATCATATTGATCGTCCCCTAAAAGTAGTAATTGGTCAAGGTTGAAAAATTGATGTTGTGATTTATATAAACTTAATTTTTCTTTTACAATAGTTTTAAATAGCTTAATAATCCCAATTTTATCTGATTGTTTTAATTCCACTAAATCTATATTAGGGTATTCTTTTTCCTCTTTAGGTTTAATACTACCTATTATACAATCTGAATTAGACTTGTATAAAGTGAAAGTATCTTCAATAGATTTGTGAATCAAATTCCCTAATTCTAATCTAGAAAGATAAATTTCGATATTTTCAGGAATTTCTAGATTTACTGTATTTGAATAAAAAAAATTATAAGTATAGTTTTTGAAGCTTTCTATCCTAGATACAGAGAATTCCTCTTGATTGATCTGATCTGCTATCATTCCAACTTCTAATCCTGAATCTACTTCCAAATCAACTCGTTTACTATATTCATCCATTCGAACTTTTATAATTTCTGATGGAGATTCTAATCCAGCTAAAATCAATTCTCTTTTATTTATAATAGCTTGTTGCCAGACTAAATTTGAATCTTCATTGTATTTACCAATACCTTCAATTTTCTCCAATGGGGTTATAAATTGGCTAACTAGCTTTGCTTCATCATTATCGTCTAAATGAGAAAAAATGTAGAAACGAGCATCATTATTCATAAACTCATGAAATTGTGCATATTCTTGGTAAAAGTGTCTACGCTCCGAATCTTGGATTATCTTCCCAACTAATTTATCTGTTTTAAATGGAATTGGCATCATCCCTTCTATAGCACCAGCCATTATACGAACCTTATAGTTAATCCCTCTAGTCTGTTCTATAGAAGTTACGGCAACTCCGTATCCCTTCTTTTCTCTGATTTGGTATCTAGTTATTGATACAATACCTTTAAGTTTGTTTACTAGTTCTTCAAGAGAGTATTTTCTTTGTGGATCAAAATCAAGTTCTAATTGATTTAGCTTATTCAATAATTCGAAAAATTTGAATAAGGCACGAGCATCCTTTTCTACTCTTTCAGTATAAAATACTTTATCATTGAAAGTTAAATCAGCTACATTTATCCAATCAGTTAGTTCTAATATTTTATTCTTAATTGAGAAGGAATGAACTAGATTATTAATTAATATGATAAACTCTTCAATTTTATATTGTTTTGAAATATCAATACTTTTAAATTTTTGCTCAAGAAGTTTGAATTTTTGAGATACTTCTTCTAGCTCTTTCACTTGCTTATTATACTTTCTGATTCGGTAATGATTATCACTATCCTCTTTTATCGCTCTTCTTACACTAGCTAATCTAGAAGTTAACTGTGTTAAGAAATTAGTAATTCCCATACCTGGTATTCCACCAATCAGTTTGTATTTTTTCGCTAAATGAAGCATCTCCTTTGAATTATCAATACTAACATCTAGATAAGCAGAATTAAAGACTTCTTGCAATGAGCTCAATTTATAATCAGTTAAAGGGGATTCTAGTAAGTGAAATATTCCTATTATTACAGGTGATTTTGATAATTCATATCTATCAGTAATATTAGTAGGAATTTGATTGTCTGCGAAAAACTCTCTAAGAAGTAGTGAATATGCTCCAACGTCTCTAGATACAACACATATATCAGATGGCTTTAGTCCTAATTCTTTATTAAGCAATAAGTATTTTACTAATTTGGTAATTCCATAAGATTCTTCTCTTATTGAACTATATTTATATAATTCAATATTCGTTTCATTATTTGAGACTACCATTTTTGTTGACTCATCGAATCCTAAATCAGTTTCAAGCAATTTCGTTTCAATTTTTTGTTTACTATTTGAATAGGGTATAAATCCAATCTCTAATAGATCATTATAGAAAAAATTATCATTTCCAATAAATGGTCCTTTTTCTAATGAAAAATTTGAGTTAATGATGATTTCATTATTAGATAACGAAAGCACCTCTAAAAACTCAATGTCTGGTTTTCTAAAATTAATGAAATTATTAAAAAGCAGTTTCTTATTAGTAAAAGACTCACTGTCTTTAAGTATAATAGTCAATAATTCTGTAGCTAAAGGATAGTCATACAGATCTAATTTACTTAACAAATACTCATAATTCTTCATAATATCATAGATATCATTCAATCTATCATTATCATGTTTACCTTTGTCAATATTGTCTAGTAAGTCTTCCCTTATATTCGATGCTCTTATGCCGTCTTCTCTTAATCCTCTGATTATAGAGCAAATTTGATTGATATAATTGTAATTATATTTAAGAGATAATTTAAGTGTATTACTGCTTTCGATTGATTTAACTATTAACTCATTTTCCACTAATTCATCAATAATTTCTTTTTTCAGAAGATTTTTAGATAAATGATTAATGAATTTTCGAAATGAGAATATATCAGTTAAATGGAATGCTTTACCTGTTTCTTTTAATAGGGCTACATTCCATTTTTGTGAGAGTTTCTCTGTTGATGTAATAAGTATTAAATCATCATTTTCAATCTTAGATTTAATGAATTGCTGTGGACTTATTATTGTATTATCAGATATATTTGAATTAGCAAATATCATTAAACAGCTCTAGTTTTATACTCATTTAATAATTCGATAAGTATGTCGGAATATTCATTATCTCGTATTTCTTTTATTAACTTGAAAACAAACTCAAATTTTTCATCAACTAAATTCCTAACATCTTCAATTATATTAAGTTCTTCAAACATTGCCTTCATAATTGGAACTTCTTTTTCATCAAGACCAGAATTCTTGAAGAATTTGTCAAGTAATTCTAAATGTTCTATTTTTTTTGCATTCTCTTTTGCTTTGATAATAAGGTATGTCTTTTTACCTTCTATTATATCTTGGCCCGTTTTTTTCCCAAATTCTTTTTGTTTTCCTATTATATCTAACAAATCGTCTTGTAATTGAAATGCCTTACCTAATTCATTACCTACTAAAGCTAATTTTTCTAATTCTTCATCAGTAGCGTTGCCAGCAATACCACCTATTACAAAACTTACCTTGATCAAAGAACCAGTTTTTCTTTCTATCATCATCTCATATTCTTCTAAAGAAATATCAGTTCTAGTTTCAAACTCTAGGTCGTATCCTTGACCGTCGCAAACTTCCACAAGTCCAGAGTTAAACACGCTCATTGCTTTCATACCCTGTGTTGGTTCTAATCCAATTTTCAAACTTTTGCATGAAAGTCCTAATATCAGATCTCCCAGTAATATAGCAGTTGTATCATCCCATTTCTGGTAGATTGTTTCTTTACCTCTTCTAAGTGGAGACTTATCCATTATATCATCATGTACGAGTGTAAAGTTATGAAGCAATTCAATAGCAGTACCTTGGTTTACTGCTAATAAATAGTCAGAAGTAAACATAGCACAACTGAGAGTAGTCATCAATGGTCTGAATCGCTTACCACCATTACTAACTAGATATTTATATGATTCTTTAAGTCTAGTTGTATTTATTTCTTTTTCAATTTCCATCAACTTAGAGTTGACTTCATTTATTATATTTTCTGTTATTTGAATTTTTGTTCTCATTAATCAATATTCCTGATAAATAAATTTCCAGGTAATTGTCTTACCATGGAATTGAATTCTAAAGTTAATAAATTTACTTGTACATTCATAATTGGCATATCTACACCATTTGCTATCTCATCTATATGTTTCGGTGAAAATGATAGAAATCCAAATATTTTTTCTTCTTCTGTATTATTGAAAACTAAATTATTTTTCTTGATATTGTTGGTAACATTCAAAAATCCAATATGCTTTAGTATTTGATCAACACTTAATGCAGGTATAGCCATATCTTTCTCAATCAGACTATTAGTACCTTTACTTTTCGACTCGAATATACTTCCAGGAACAGCGAATAAATCTCTATTCTGCTCTACAGCAAATTTGGCAGTCCAAAGGGATCCTCCTTTTGCATCACTTTCTATTACAATCGTTGCTTTCGAAATACCACTTATAATTCGATTTCTGCTAATAAAATAAGGGGGGAGAGCATTCACCCCAAATGGATATGAACTAATAATACAACCTTCATTATCAACTATCTTTCTTGCTAATTTCTTAGATCTATCAGTACTTATTTTATCTATTCCAGATGCAATTACGGCATAAGTAGTTCCTTTACTTTGTAAAGTAATATCGTGAGCATATGAATCTATTCCATAAGCTAATCCACTTGTAATTATTACTCTGTTTTCGACTAATTGATTAACAAACTTTTCTACAACAAGTCTTCCATAGTTAGTTGCCTTCCTAGTCCCTACTATTGATACACTTACATTCTCTGCGTCGTATAGTTTACCCTTACAGTAAAGAACTGGTGGAGGATTCTCAATGTTTTTAAGTAAAGTTGGATAATTATTATCTTGTATAGTTATAATTTCAGTTTCATTTTTAACAGCTAGTTCTAGTTGCTGTTCTGCTTTATCTAAATATTCATTATTCGAATCAAAAAGGGATACTTTGTCAAACTTCTCTTTGAATGTTTTTCCCAACTTTGAACTTACAATATGTTTGATAGATTCAAAATTTTCTAGATAGAAAAGTAATTCTCTATTACTAATTTCTTTCGTTAAACTTAATGCTATTATTTCCTTCTTATTCATTTGATAAATTAACTATAAAATGAAAAAAATACTAAGGTGTGAATAAATAGAATATAAATAATTCAATTATTTCTCTAATTTCAGATTAGAATCTTTCAAATAAACAGAACATCAATTGAATGTTAACTAAATTTCAAAAATACTTATCTGAAATCGTATATGGTGGTATTGATGGTAGTGTTACTACGTTTGCAGTAGTAGCTGGTGCTGTAGGAGCAGATTTAGGATCATCTGTTATTTTAATTCTTGGTTTTGCTAATCTAGTTGCGGATGGATTTTCTATGGCCGTAGGAGCATATCTTTCATCAAAAGCTGCTCATGAAAAATTTCATAAGATAGAAAATTTAGTTGAAAAAGGTTTTGAAACACAGAGAAATTTGGATATAGAAAAAATAGAATATATTTATAAATCAAAAGGGCTTACTGGAGAATTATTGGATAGTTTAACTGCAGAAACAATATCGAATAAGAAGCTATATATAGATTTCAATATGAAGGAGGTTAATGAAATGATGCACCCTGAACTCACGTCGTTTAATATTGGATTAGCTACATTTATATCTTTCTTTTTAGTGGGTTTAATTCCACTTTCTTTCTATGTTTATGAATTAATACTAGGAATAGAGTCCAATGGCAATTCTTTTATTGTTACTTGTGTATTAACTTCCTTAGCTTTTATATTAATTGGATACTTTAAGAGCTATATAACAGATAGAAATAAGATGAAGTCAATTCTAGAAACTGTTTTTTTAGGTGCAATTGCGGCAATACTATCATATTTTCTAGGAAGTTTCCTCGAAGGAATAATTACTTAGTCGCTTCTTCTAAGCCTTCAATCATTCCTTTCTTTTGCTCTAAGAAATCTTTAGATTTGATATATTTTAGATAAATAGTTACTCTTCTATTCTCATTAGCAAATGGGTTATCTTTGTTTACTAATTCCTTGTCTGCATATCCAGCAACAACACTTATTTGACCATTCCAAAGTCCCTTAGATTCCATATATTTACGAGTAGAGTTCGCTCTGTCAGATGATAAATCCCAGTTACTATAACCTTTGGAATTACCATATTTTCGGCTATCTGTATGTCCTTGAATTTCGACAGAATTTGGAAGTTTACCAATTTCTTTAGCTAAGAGGGCAATTATTTTCTGCCCTTTGGGATTTATTTTAGAACTTCCAACTTCGAAAAATAGATTTTCATTGTTCTCAACTAATTCAATTTTGAGACCATCTTCAGTAAAAGTAAATTTTACGGATTCGGAGAAGTCAGATAAACCAGAAGTCGAATTAATCAAACCTTCTATGAATTCTTGTAATTCCTCAGCAGATGATTTCAGATTTTCAGCAGCTTCTATACTATCTCTAATAGCTTCATTCATTAGTTGCTTTAGAGATTGAGATTCACTATCTATATTGTTATCTTCAATGTTTCCACCTCCGTCTCCAACCATCTCTCCTAAAATACTTCCAGGTATTGGTTTGAGCCCTGACTCAGTGGCTACAGCTCTTTTCCCCGTAACAAAACTAAATGCTCCTGGATCATCGAAATAAGCTTGAATCTGATCTTGAGTTTCTTCACTGGCTGAAAGAATCCATAAAACAATAAACAAAGCCATCATCGCAGTTACGAAATCAGCATATGCTACTTTCCAAGCACCACCATGATGTCCACCGGCAACTTTATTAATTTTCTTAATTATTATGGGTTGTTTTTCTTCTTCTTCAGCCATTATCTTTTCAATGCTCCTTCAGCTTCTTCAAAAGTAGGTCTCATTTGGGGTTCAATTACTCTTCTACCATATTCAATCGCCACTGTAGCAGGTAAACCTTTAGAAAAAGCCAAAAGTGAAACTTTGATACAACTCATATATGAACTTTCACTTTCTATCATTAAACCTATATTTCTTGCTAATGGCCCAGCGATACCATAAGATAATAGTACTCCTAAGAATGTACCAACTAGGGCAGCAGCTACGTGTGCACCTACAGTCTCAGCACCTTCACTAACTGAACCCATCGTTATAATTACACCAAGTACAGCAGCAACAATACCAATCGCGGGGAAGGCATCAGAGACTGTATTCAGGGCATGTGCGACTTCGTGTTCTTCTTTGTGTAATGCTTCTAAATCTATATCCATCAACTCTTCCAAATCGTATGGTGGAATACCACCACTCAAAAGTACTTTTAATGTATCACACAGGAAGACCTCAGCGTGATGATTCGCTAAAAATGAAGGGTACTTTGAAAAAATTGAACTACTTTTTGGCTCTTCAACGTGTTTCTCTAAAGCGATTAAGCCTTCTTTTTTGGCAAATTGAAATGTCTCATATAGTAATTGGATTAAATCTAAAAATGCTTCTTTGCTTACGTCTGGACCTTTCATTGTTTTCATTACGCCTGCAAAAACACCCTTTACTATATGCATTGGGTTTGCTACAAGCATAGAACCTAATGCAACTCCACCAATGATAATAAACTCACTGGGCTGTATAAGAACTAATAGATTACCACCATGCATCATATAACCACCGAGCATGGATGCCATAACTAGAACCAATCCAATAATTACAAACATTATTTACCTGTTTTGATTTTTATTTTTTCTTCCAAATCGAATCTTCCTGATTCTAATTCTAACGCTTTCATATACATTTCTTTAGCTTTCTCTAATTCATTCGTTTCTATATATATATCACCTAAGTGTTCATATACTTCAGCGGATACATTACCTATTTCTATAGCTTTGAGAATATTTTTCTTAGCCTCTGTAATATCACCTAATTTGTACTTAATCCAACCATAAGTATCAAGAAATGCCGAATTATTTGGTGAATCTTTTAAAGTGTGTAAACTCATTTTTAACGCTTTATCTAGCTCTTTACCATATTTAGAAAGAGTATATGCATAATTATTAAGTAAATATGTATTATTGCTATCTAAATTATAATGTAATTCATAGTAATAAAGAGCTGAATCAAGATTACCTTGGGCATCAAAGGTCTCACCAATCATAGTCAAGGTTACATAATTATTATAAGAACTATCCTTAGCTAGTATTTTTTTATAATTCTCAAGTGTCTTATTATAATCCTTTTGCATGAAATAGTTCATTCCACTAAGAGTATAAAAATACAATTCTTGTTTCAAACTATCTGCATTCAAAGCTGAGAGTATTTCAAGTGAACGTTTATAATCCTTATCAAAATAATAAACCTCAGCTACACCTACTCTTAAATCGGAATTCTCATCTACAATCTTTAGTAATCTATCAAAAAAAGTGTCTCTTTTTTGATAATTACCAAAATTAGAAGCCAGTAGACCCGAATAATACATTAATTCTGGGTTGAAAAGCAATGTTCCTTTTATTCTTGAAAGGAACTTATTTACTAATACTGTATCAACTATATTATTCTGCATAATAGAAGATGATAGAAGTATATAATAAGTCTCCTGCTCTTGGCCGAAGTATAATGTATCAATTACATCCATGTAATTAATTGCTTCTTCGATCTGGTTGTTTTCTAGATAAATTTGGAATATTTCTCTTGAAATTTGGGTGTTGAAAGGCTGTTTTTCTAATTCATCCTTTAGGTTTTCAACTAAACTTTCTACTCGACCTAATTTTTTGAAAAGAACTATTTTCCTTTCGTTTATCAGATTTTTGTAATTTGGTGAATTAATAGAATTGTAAATTTTAAGCGCTTCCTCAGGGTTTTCATTTTCTATTATTAGCGCTTTAGTTAATAGTCTATCAGTTGTTTCTTCTATATCTAAAGCTTGGCGGTTAGTAATTTTTGCTTTATCTATTTCACTTCTGTATAAAAATATTTCAGTTAATAAATCATAAGCTTGGACAAATTCAGGGTTAAGTTTGGTCGCATTATACAAATGTTCTTTAGCAATATCAATTTTACGAATTTCTAAATATGATTTTGCAATTGCATATTTGATAGCTGCAGAGCTATCATATCTAAGAGCTTCTTGGAATTCTAGAATAGAGGCTGCATAATCTTTTTGTTGCTGTTTTAGGGTACCAGCAATTAGATACGAACGTGCTTGACTCTCGAAATAGCTAGTATCAAATTTCGTGACATTATTCATATCACTTATAACTAATTGGTTATACTTTGCTTGATTCGAGTTAAATCCACTACTGCATGCGGATAAAGTTAAAATTAAGATTGATAATATTAGGCGCATAAATCCTGAAAAAATAATAAAAAAAAACCTCTCAAATTTGAGAGGCTTTAAATTAAGAATTTTTTAGCTCTTTCATCATTGCATTGTAACCTTTTTTATCTAAAGTTTTCAATGCTTTTGCAGTAGCCTTTACAGTTACCCATTTATTTTCTTCAGGTATCCATATTCTTTTCTTTTGCAAGTTTGGCATAAATCTTCTTCTAGTCTTATTATGTGCGTGAGATACGTTGTTCCCACTCATTGGCCCTTTGCCTGTTAGCTCACATATATTAGCCATTTTCCCACCTATTTTGAGTTTTGTTTTATCAAAGACTTCAAATATATCAATAAAATTTATTTAATACAATTAATTATAGTTGAGGGTCTTAGAATTTATCCTTAGTTTGAATTTATGTTTAAAACAAAAGATATAATTTCAAAGATAACAATTCTTATTGGATTACTTGTATTAGTCTATTCTGCTATTGTATTTTCTTCTTATGATGAAAAATTTCAATCGAGCGAAGTAGTTGAAGGTAACGTAATAGACTATAGAAAAAATAAAGATGGTATTAATGTTCCAATTGTAATTTATGTAGTAGGTAGAGATACTTTTGAATTAGATAGCAAAACGGAAATTGGCACTTATCCAAAAGAGAATAGAGTACATATTGAGTATAATATTTCAGATCCAAGTGAAGCCGTAATATATGAGAGTTATATAAAATATGGTATCCCAATTTCTATTGCTACTATTGGGATGATGATACTTTTATTTGGACTTATTATGCTTTATTTTTCGTGGAAGAGACGAGTTTAGAATACTCATCTATTATTATTTTCACATTTGATTTCCAAGTATGTCTAGTTTCGATGAATTTTCGTGCATTCTTCCCAAGCTCATTTCTTAGATCTTCATTATCAAATAATGTTCCTATTTGAGTAATATATTCGTCTACTGTATTTGCTCTGATGAGACCCTGTGATTCATTAGCTTCTATTCCTTCTGCTGACACGTCTGTAGCTACTACAGGTAACCCCATCGACATTGCTTCTAATATTTTAATTCTAATACCTCCACCCACGAATAAAGGAGCAATATAAACTTGTGACTTATTGTAAAACGGTTTTACATCATCTACATACCCGAGCTTTTTAACTCCAATATCTTTGAAATCATCAAATCTTTTCGGTGGATTTTTACCAATAATATTTAAACTAATATCGGGGTATTTTAAATATAATTCAGGTTGTACATTATATAAGAACCATTGAATTGCATTGACATTATGAATCCAATTAAATGTAGTAGCTATTACCATAGAAAAAGGTTCTTTTGGGATTTTATTATCAATTCTCCATTCATCTAAGTTAACACCAGCACTAGCCACAATAACATTTGCACTTGGCGCTATCTCGAGTGCTCTTTCCTTATCTTCTTTTGTAATAGCAAAAGATACATCTGAATTAGTTATAAATTCAGATTCTAAATTCATTAATAATCTATATTGCTGTCCAATAAACAATTTTTTGAGACTGAATTTTCCTAATCCATCATAATAACGTTTCCATATCAAAAACTCTAAATTATGAAGTCTTAATCCAATAGGAATCTTATATTTGACTGATAATTCGATAGCTACTCTTGCCATATTGCTATGATCTGCATGAATTACGTTAATAATGCTCATTTCAACTAACTGTTCAATTTTTTCTATTAAATCAGGGGTATATTGTTTTTCGATATAGAGTGATTTATTTCGAAGAAAATGGCTAATTACACGTAATTTCGTATTCTTAGTATCCATTTCTATTATTTTTATGTTTCCATTTCTTTTATTCTTATCTATTTCAATTTGTTTGATTGGATATCTAGACATACAAACCATCTCTACTTCATTTCCTTGCTCTAAAAATTGAAAATAATGATTGGCTATACTTATCCTACCACCATCATCTGCTGGAAACGGGAATTGTGGTGTTAATTGTAATATTCTCATTTATATAAGTTTTTTAGAAATGATATAAATCCTTTATAAAATTCATTTTTGCCTATAACTCTTTCGAAATCATTACTTGGTATTGGATCTCTCTCATTTCTCCAAGTTTTGATAACTGTAACAATTGATTGAAAGAGAAATTCTACAAAAAAAGACAATTTGACTCTTTGTCCTAAACCGACTATTAACTGACTAAAATAACATATTATTAAATTAAGTAATCTTGAGAAAGGATAGTATTTTACTATAATCCGAATATTTTGAGTTGATAACTTCAACCATCTATCGCTTCTATTTCTATCATTTTCACTTGAATAATGTAAAGTCCTAATATTGGGAAAAATCTTTATGCTTAAATTATTTCTCAAAGCTCGAATACTAAGATCTAACTCTTCCATCCCAAATTCCCAATAGTATCCTATTCTATCAAATACACTTTTCCTAAGTGCACTTCCTGGACCCGAAAAACTTTTAACCGGGTAGCCATCAATGTCATTTCCATTATTTCTATCTAATGTCGATAATTCAATTTCAGAAAAGTCTTTTTTAACAAGTGTTTCTGTAGTTGAAATAATATCTAAATTTGGTTGTGATTCAAAAATGTCTGAAATCCTTTTAAATGTATCTTTACTTTCCGGATGTGAATCACTATCCGTTCTCCAAATTATTTCTCCAGAAGCTTGACTGATACCTATGTTCTGTGCAAGAATATTAATATTTATTGGAAGATAAGTATATAATACTTGCGGATATTCGTTTCTAATCATATCTATAGTTCCGTCATTCGAAGCATTATCAATAACTATTACTTCAAAGTTATCATAGTCTTGACTATAAAAACCTTTAAGAGTAACTCTTAAATCATCTTTACGATTTTTAGTACATATTACTACGCTTATTCTCATACAGAAAAGTTATTTTGATATATTAGACAAGTAAAGAGTGCAAAATATTAAAAAATATGTCATAAATAAATAATTGAATGTTTTATAAAAGCTCAAAAAAAGAAGATCACAGAATAAAGAAACCTTATATTCCTCTATTTTTATTGGTGACAATAATAATTGGTGGGACAATTGGTTATGATATAATATGGACTGAAACAGAATCTAATATCATCGATGCTCTTTATATGACAATCATTACGATAACTACAGTTGGTTATGCAGAAGTATTTCCTTTGGATACGACAGGTAGAATATTTACAATGATAATAGGTGTATTAGGGATAGGTAGTTTATTTTATCTTCTTAGTATTTTCATGGAAAATCTATTTACTTATCAATTATTAAACATTAGAGGAAAGAAAAAAGTGCAGAAAAGACTCGACAAATTATCAAATCATATAATAGTAGTTGGTTATGGTAGAGTAGGGGAGTTAGCTACAAAAGAATTGATTGAAAGAAATATCGAATTTGTGATAATAGATAAAGAGATTCCTGATGAATTAAAAAGTCTAAAAAATGTAATCTCAATCGAAGGCGATGCTACAGATGATGCTGTACTTTCACTTGCTAATGTAGAAGAGGCCAAATCACTTGTTGTAGCAACTGCAGATGCCTCTACTAATCTATTTATTGTTCTGAGTGCTAGAGAGCTAAATGAGAAAGTTTTCATAATCTCAAGATCAGATAATTCTTTGCTTGAGAAAAAACTATTACGAGCAGGAGCTGATAGAACTCTAAACCCTTATTCTGCGGGTGGTCAGAAAATGGCAAATATAGCAATAGACCCTCAAATTATGGATTTCATAGATTCTAATCTAGGAACAAAAGATGGCGATTTTCTAAAAATAGAACAATTCGAACTATCTGAAGATAATGACTGGCATGGTAAAACTCTAAAAGAGTTAGATATTCGTCAAAAATCAGGTGTAACTATAATTGGTATTATTAGAGATAATGACACAAATCTGAACCCATTTGGAGATTTCGAATTGAAGTCAAAAGATCAACTGGTTGCTATTGGGACTAAAGACCAGCTAATGAAATTCAATGATCTTTGTAATCGTTAGATAGTTAAATATCTAATGATTCGTTCAATTCTAACCAATGATTAATTGTTATATCAGCACTTGATATTTCGGGATTCTTACGATCGAACTCCGAATCAACTCCAGTAAATAATACAGATATCATTCCTGTATTATTAGCTCCAACTACATCAGTTCTTTCAATGTCACCAATATGTAAAGAATGAGCTGGGTCTGTTTTTAATTCATGCAAAATAGTGTGAAATGCTTTCTCATGTGGCTTACTAACTCCAGTCTCATTGCTAAAGCTAAATGAAGTAAAATAATCTAATATTTCATTATCTGCCATTAACTTTCTTAAGTGAGTACCCGGAGAATATCCAGTATCTGAAATTAATCCAAGTCTATATTTCTCAGCTAATTTAGGTAACATTTCCTTTACTCCATCTATCAAGACAGGAGGATGCTCGAATAAGCTATCTTCATAAGATGTAACAATCCTTTCGAAAGCACTTTTTTCATTAGGTAAGTTCAAGTGTGTAAAAATAACTTGAACTAATTCTGAACTTTCAGGAGTTCTCATTTTATTTATCCAATGATCTTCAAAATAAGTCCAACTTTCTTTTATTGCTATATCCAATTCAGTTTCAAGGATATCAAAACCTAGTTTAGATGTTTCTTGTAAAAAGATATCATTTCTATATTTATATCTACCTTCATGATTTACTGAATCAAATAATGTATTCCAGAAATCTATTGTTATTACTTTTAAATCTTTCATTTTTATTTCTTTTTTTTATTTTCTAATGAATATGCAGACGGACAAAGATGATTAATAACGCATTTACCACAAAGTGGTTTTTTTGCATCACATATTTTCCTTCCATGCTGAATCATATAATGTGTAAACATAACCCAATCTTCTTGTGGTATTAATTCCATCAATTCATATTCTATCTTAACGGCATTAGTTGTATTAACAAATCCTAAACGATTAGAAAGTCTGCTAACATGAGTATCAACTACAATACCATCTATTCCGAAGCAATGTCCTAATACAACATTTGCTGTTTTTCGACCTACACCATCTAAACTTAGTAATTCTTCCATTGTGCCTGGAACTTCACTATTAAATTCTTCGACCAGTCTTTTAGTTGCACTTTTGATATTTTTTGCTTTATTCTTATAAAAACCAGTTGAATAAATGTCCTGTTCCAAATTTTCAATTGGAATTAATACATAATCTTCAGGTGTTTTATATTTTTTAAATAACGATTCGGTTACAATATTTACTCTTGCATCAGTGCATTGAGCGCTCAATATAGTAGCTATTAATAATTCAAATGGATTTGAATAGTTAAGAGCTATCCTAGCATCAAGATGTTCTAGTTTTAGAATATCAAGTATATCTTTCATTCTTTCACTTCGAGCAGATTTACTTTTCGAAAATTTCATTTACTCACCGTATTACAAATTGAATCTGGAGTATCACGATAATAAATATAAGTTTGATATTCTGTTTTTACTATATTCAATTTTCTTTTTTCAAATTCTTCATACATCTTACTATCTTCACTATAATCAACATTCTCATCAAATAATAATATCTTATTATCAAGGTTAGAATTAATGAAGAAAGTACCGCCGATAACACATTCTGAAAGTTCAATCATTTTTTCAATATTATTCTTATCTGGAACTTTGCTATTTCCAATTATTTCTACACCACCATGTAGTAAATCTATTTTATTATCTTTTAATAATTCAAATCTTTTAGAAAGATGAACAGTTTTATATTCATCATCTGAGTCAAGAAATGTGATGTATTTCCCATTTGCCTTACTTATACCAAGGTTTCTAGCTTTAGCTACGCCACTATTATTATCAGTTTTGAAATATCTAAAACGATTATCAACAAGAAATGGTGTGATAACACTTTTTGTGTTATCAGTACTGCAATCATCGATATTTATTAATTCCCAATTTTCAGTATCTTGATTCAAGACTGATTCAATTGCTCTTGAGACTAATTCTTCTCTGTTATATACTGCAATTATTATAGAAAAAAATGGTTTCATATATATTTCGTTATAACTTTAGTAAATTTGTTTTTATTTTAATCACAATATAAAGAATATGGATTTAATACAGTTTTGGACAATACTTTCTGCAAATGGAATAGTACTAGATCAAAAGCAAAGAGAAAGAATTGAAAGATATGCTAATGAATTATTACATTGGAATAGCAAAGTAAACTTGATTTCAAGAAAAGATGAAGGAATGATTTTAGAATCACATATTCTTCATTCTCTTTCTATACTTAGGTTTATAAACTTAGATGGAAAGTATGAATGTATGGATTTGGGTTCAGGTGGTGGACTACCAGGTATCCCTCTAACTATTGCTTCTCCCAAAATAAATATGTTACTGCTTGATTCTATTAAAAAGAAAATGAAAGTTACTGAGATGTTGGCTCAACATACTCAACTAAGAAACATCAAATCAAAAGCAGAAAGAGTAGAAGTACTAGCAAATCAAAAAGAATATCATAAAAAGTTTGATTTTATCTTTGCGCGAGGTGTAGCGAGATTAAACCTCATACAGTCATGGGTTGCGCCTATTCTAAAAGATGATGGTAAAATAGTACTCCTAAAAGGTGGAGATTTGACTGACGAAATCAACGAAGCAAAAAAGCATAATAAAGCTTTGAAAGTTGAAATGCATGATTTAGATTTGATTGCATTCGACCATTTCAAAAAATTACAAAAGAAGATATTAATCTGCAGCTTTGATAACAAATAATGCTTACAATCGTAACATACACAATGCGATTAATAACATTCATATTATTATCAATTCTATTTATCTTACCACTTCATTCTGCTGAAAAAATCAAAATAGGCAGAGTGAAATATTCTGGTGGTGGGGATTGGTACAATGACCCAACTAGTGAAGTTAATTTATTAAGTTTTGTTAAAAGCAATACAAATGCATTAGCCGAACCTGTATATGAGTATGTAGATTTAAAATCTGATAATCTTTTTGATTATCCGATTCTATTTCTAACTGGTCATGGCAATGTTAATTTCTCGGGAAAAGAAGCTGAAAACCTAAGACTTTATCTAGAAAATGGTGGTTTTCTATATATAGATGATGATTATGGTTTAGATTCTTTTATAAGAAAGGAAATGAAGAAAGTGTTTAATGATAAAGAATTCCTTGAAATACCATTTTCTCATCCTATTTATACTATACAATATGATTTCTCTTCTGGACCTCCCAAAATACATGAACATGATGATAAGAAACCTCAATCTTTCGGTATATTTATAGATGAAAGATTAGCAGTTTTTTATACAGTAGAAAGCAACCCTAGTGATGGATGGGCAGATCCTGATACACATAATGATGCTCCTGAGTTAAGAGAGTTAGCGTTGAAATTTGGTACTAATATTATAATATGGGCATTGATGAATTAGAATGAATAACTCAGAAATAAAATATAACTCACTAATTCAAAGACTTAAAGAAGCATATAACAAGCAGAGTACGCTTGATTTAGTCTTACATATAGTTGGTGGGTTTAGTCTTATTTCGGTGATTTTCGTACTTGTGTCATTGATTGAATTCTTTGTGAATGGCTCAATAGAATTTAGAACTGATTTATTCTATGCTTTCATAGGCTTAGCATTGGCTACTATTATAACGTCTTTTATACTGTATAAAAGAAAATATAGAATCAAAGAGTATGACTCTATCTTGGTAACATCAAATAAAGTTGGAAATTACTTCCCTCAAATTAGAGATAAGCTAACAAATGCTTTGCAAATCTATAATCAAGTAAATACTAGTCAAGGGATATCAATTGATTTGGCTAATTATGAGCTAGAATCAATCTCAACTAAAACTCAAGATTATAATTTCAATGATATTATAGATAGAAAAAAGTTCAAAAAATTCATTTTATTATTTCTATCAATTATATTTTTAGGATTAGTCTTAACATCTCTTCCTAACATCTTGTTAAATCCTGCTGCAAATAGGGTAATAAATTATAATAAGTCTTTTATCCCAACAGCACCTTTTGATATAAAATTGAAAAATAAGAGTGGAAATGTCTTAAGGGGAGAAGATATTGAAATTGTAATTTCTTCCTCAGGTAATAGTCCCGATAAGCTGACTTTATTTATTAAAGAAGATAATCAAGATGAGTATGATGAACTTATAATAGAAAGAAATTCAGAAAAAGAGTATGTCTACAAGATATCTTCTATCAAGAATTCAATTTCTTACTATGCGAGTACACAATGGTATAACTCTGCTATTCAGACTGAAATTGGTAAAGTGAATGTTAGTGAAAGACCAGTAGTTAAGAGAATGACTGGCAAGGTTTCTTATCCATCTTATACTGGAGAGAAACTAATCGATTTCGATATTAATACAGCCGATATTGTTGCTATTAATGGTAGTAAAATTTCGTTTAATCTAGAATCGAATAAGGATATCAAAAAGGCATTTATGATATTCAATTCAGAATCATCTGTAATTGATTCAAATGGAATAGTAAATGAAACTATCAGTAAATCGGATACTATAGAACTATCAGTTAATAAGAATAAAGCAAATCTCAACTTTACTATTAGAAAATCGGGTTACTATTATTTCAAACTATTTGATAATAATGGTGTGGATAATGAGAACCCTATAAAGTATAGCATAATCGCTACTACGGATAATAGTCCAAATATTACTCTTATTAATCCTACTGAAAATGTTCAACTTTCTGAGAATGCTTTAATTCAAATCGATACTGAAATAATGGATGATTTTGGATTTACTAATCTTAGATTGAATTATAAGTTAGTAAAATCAATTTATGTAGCTCCATCAAAAGATTATAAATCTGTAAATATAAGTATAAAAAAGAATGAGAAATATCAATTAGCTTCTTATATGTGGGATTTGAATTCGATGGGGATTTCTCCTGAAGATGAGTATGAGTTCTATTTAGAAGTATTTGATAATGATATAGTAAATGGTCCGAAATCAGCTAAAACTCGAATATTATCAGTAAGACTACCATCACTCGAAGAAGTAATTGCTTCTTCTGAACAGGCTCAAAAAGAAATTGAAAAGGATTTATCTGAAGTATTGAAAGAGGCTCAAGAACTTAAAAAGAATATGGAAGAGCTAAAACAAGACCTAAGGAAAGATTTCAAAAAGAAGGAAATGAATTATGAACAGAAGAAAAAAGCAGAAGATATAGCTAATAAACAAAAGCAAATTTCTGAGGATGTCAAAAATCTTCAGGAAAAGATAAATGAAACTGCAAAAGAAATGCACGAGAATAAAGTGCTTTCTCCTGAAACTCTTGAAAAATTCATGAAACTACAGGAGCTACTTAAGCAAGTAGATATGCCTGAACTAAGAAAAATGCAAGAGAAAATGAATAAAGAGTTGAAGGATATGACTCCTCAAGAAATGCAGAAAGCTCTAGAAGATATGAAATTCGACGAAGAGCAATTCCAAAAGAGCATAGAGCGGTCGATGAAAATATTAGAAAGAATGAAAGCCGAACAAAAGACTGACGCCATAAAAAAAATGGGTGAGAAGTTAGAAAAGGATTTAGAGAACCTAATGAATGAAACTGAGAAATCAGACTCAAAGGATAATAAGGAAAATGAAAAATTAGCCAAAAAACAAGATAATCTAAATAAAGATCTCGATAAGTTAGATAATCAGATGAAAGAGCTAGAAGATATGTTATCTAAGCAAGAAGATATGCCCATGGATAAACTTGATGAAGCTAATAAGGAGCTAAATAAGCAAGAAACTTCTGAGCAAATGGAAAAATCTGAGCAAAATTTACAAAAAGGGCAAAAACAAGAAGCTCAGAAAAATCAGCAGAATGCAAAGCAGAATATGAAGAAATTCAACAAAAAAATGTCTGAGCTAAAGCAAGAAATGGAAAACAAAGTATCAAGAGAAACTCTGAATACTATGAAAAAAGCTGTTCAAGATATGCTTCAGATTTCAAAAGAGCAAGAGCAATTGAAGAACCAAACAAATGCCTCTAATTATAATTCGCCACAATTACCAGAGATTAATAATAAACAGAATAAATTAAATGAGTCACTACAAAGAGTTGCAAATAGTCTAACTCAACTTTCTGAAAAATCTTTTGCTGTAACACCAGAGATGGGGAAAGATATAGGTAAGGCAATGCAAGAAATGAATACTGCGATGAGTGAATTAGCAGAAAGACGTTCTTCACAAGCAGGAAAAGCACAACAGCAATCTATGGCTAAGATGAATAGTGCTGTTAGTCAAATGCAGGGTATGTTAGGTCAGATGCAAGGTCAAGGTAAGGGACAAGGGCAGGGTAAAGGTCAAGAAGGTTCTGGTGGAAATTCACCTGGTATGAGTAACTCACCAGGAGGGATGGGCTTTTCGCAACAATTACAACAAGCTGCAGCACAACAACAGATGGTAAATAATTCTCTTCAGCAAATGATGCAACAAGGTCAACAGTCTGGAAAAGAAGGACAAAATGGCAGTGGTGGTAAATCTGAGATGCAAAAGCAATCAGAGTATGGACGTCTGAGAAATGAACAAGGAAATGCTAAAAAATCGATTGAAGAATTAGCTGAAGAACAAAAGAAATTCCAAAAGCAAGGTGGTAAGAAGGATATAGATTTGGAAGAGATTGCTAAAGAAATGAAAGAAGTAATGTCTGACATGGAATCGGGAAATATTACTCAAGCTACAATAGAAAGACAAGAGAAAATACTATCTAAATTGCTAGATGCCAATCGTTCTGAAAATGAACGTGATTTTGAAAAGAAAAGAGAAGCAAAATCTGGTAAACAGTATTCACAGAATAGCCCAGAGGCACTAAAGCTAAAAGAATATTTGAATAAAGTATCTGAGGACAAGCTCAAGAAATCTTTGAAATTAGGCTATACTAAAGATATGGAAGAATTGATAAAGAAATACTTTGATGAGTTAAAACAGAAATCTAATTAATAAATATAATTTTTTAAAATATATGATTCAACTTCTGGATGAAGGTAATCGATATCTTTTTCACCTTTTACAATCTTTTCTCTAATCGCAGATGCTGAAATTTCAATAAAAGGCATTTCCATATAAATTGCTTTCTTATAACTTTCGAACTCATAAGTTGGGATTTTATAACCTTTTCTTAAAGCTACATAAATATCTGCATTATCTAATATAAACTGCCAGTTCTTCCAATTGTGGAAGTTCTCAGCTTGATCACCACCTACTAATAAACATAGCTTATCAGCTGGATAAAGTCCTTTAAAATGCTGTATTGTTTGAAATGTATATGAAATTCCATTATTGTCTAATTCATATTCAGAGACGTCGAACAAAGGGCTATCTTGAATAGCAATCTTCACCATTTCTAATCTATGATTATTAGGAGCAATACTTTCATTAGTCTTAAAAGGGGAGACGTTGCAAGGAATAAATACGACTTTATCCGCAGAGTGCTGCTTTATAAAGTAATTAGCAACAGAAGTATGTGCTTCGTGTATGGGGTTGAAACTACCACCTAATAATCCAATTTTTTTGTTCATTTTATAAAAAAAGGAAGTCAGATACTATCAATAACTAACTTCCTTAACTCTTTTTATTTAACTAATTAATATAATCTAGCTTTCATAAATCAATGTATCAGCTGTTGCTCTCTTAGCGTGGGCTATATTTGGTGCTTGGAAAACTCTAGTAGCTTTTACTTTTGCTTCAAATTCACTTCGGAATTTATTAACAAAACCTCTAACTGCCCAAGCTGCTGCATCACCTAATGCACATATCGTATTACCTTCGATATTATTACATACTGAAATTAATAAATCTAAATCTTTAGAAGTACCTTCACCTTTGTCAATACGCTTCAAAGTCTTTTCCATCCATCCACAACCTTCACGGCAAGGAGTACATTGACCACAAGACTCATGGTGGTAGAAATGAGCAATACGTAGAGTTACTTTAACTAGGTCAGTGTCTTCATCCATAACCATTACACCTGCAGTACCTATATGAGTACCAACTTTCTTCAATGATTCCTCATCCATTTGGACGTCTAATTCATCAGCTGATAGTACTGGCATAGAAGATCCACCAGGTATTATGGCTTTTATATTCTTACCACCTATTACACCACCGCATACATCGTATATAAGACTTCTTAGTGTTATACCAGTTTCAAGCTCATAAACACCAGGTTTATTAACGTGACCACTAACACCATAAAGTAATGTACCAGGGTGTCCTGGTGCACCTAACCCAGCATAAGTTTCTGGGCCAATCTCAAATATCTTTGGTATTGCAGCAATTGTTTCAACGTTATTAACAGTTGTAGGCATACCCCACAACCCAACTTGAGCTGGGAATGGTGGCTTGAATCGTGGATAACCTCTATTGCCTTCTAATGAATTCATCAAAGAAGTTTCTTCACCACATATATAAGCACCAGCTCCACTATGAACATATACGTCCATTGCAAAGTCAGTTCCAAATTTCTCTTTCATCTTTTCGCCAAAGTATCCAGCTTCATAAGCTTCATCTACTGCAGCTTGCATTAATTTATTCCAAAGGTAATACTCACCACGTATATAAATATATGCAGCTTTTAAGTTCATAGCTTTACCAGCTATCAATATACCTTCTAATAGTAGATGCGGATTAAATTCAAATATTCTTCTATCTTTGAATGAACCTGGTTCTGCTTCGTCACCATTTACAGCTAGATAATTAGGCTTCTCTATACCATCTGGCATAAATGACCATTTCAATCCAGTAGGGAAACAAGCTCCACCACGTCCACGAAGATTAGATTTTTTTACAATATCTATAATTTCAGATTTCTCCATTTTTAGAGCCTTTCTAGCTTGTTGGTATCCACCATTTTGCTCGAAAATTTCTAATTTATGAAGATCTTTTATTTCTGGTAATAATAGTTTTGGGTTCTTTTCCATCATTTTTCAGATTATGTTATTATTCAGTTGTCAATATAATACTTATTGCTTAAATCTCTAAATCTTATGAGAATGAAATTAAACTTTCTTTCAATTGTTCTATTTTCTCACTCATATCACTTAGTTTCTTTCTTTCCATTTCTACTACTTTAGCAGGGGCATTATCCACGAAACTAGAATTTGAAAGTTTCTTATTTATCCCGATTACTTGGCCTTCTAACCTTTTTATTTCATTTGTTAGTCTTTCCTTTTCTTGCTCTGGATCGACTGCATCACCAACAAATAAATTTATTTCTGCAAAGTTAGTAACCCCTTTTATTGATGTCTCTTCAGAGGATTCATTAAGAATAATTTCGGTTGACTTTGTTAGTTCTTTCAAAAGATTAAGATTAGACTCTATTAGTTGAGTTACTTCATTATTTGTAGATATTCCTATTTTAAGTCTTTGCTCTGCAGAAATACTAGGAGTACTTGATTTAAGACTTCTAGTAGTCTCAACTATATTCATTAGCTTTTCGAAATCATCAATTGTTATTTGAGAAATTACAGATTTATCTGACTTAATCAATTGTTGAGTAGATATACTCTCATTAACATCTATCTTGTTAAGTAAATGCCATAACTCTTCAGTTATAAAAGGCATTACGGGGTGAAGTAATTTTAATACTTCATTAAATATATTTATAGCAAAAGCTAATTTTTTCTTATTTAATTCATCAGAATTCGAATACGATTCGATTTTTAGTGATTCGATATACCAGCCACAGTAATCAGACCATATAAAATCATAAAGTGTTTTAGAGTATTCTGTCACTTTGAAATTATTTAGGCAATCATCTATTTTAAGAATTGACTCGTGGAGTTTAGATTGTATCCATTTATCAGAAAGTGATAATTCACTTTCATTTGGCAGTTCATTAGTATTACCAAATTGCTCTGCTTTCATATTAAGGAATCGACCAGCATTCCATAACTTATTAGCAAAATTACGTCCTACTTCCATAGATGGTATGTCTTGAGCTTCAAGATCCACTTCCATTCTAACATCTTGTCCTAGTGGTGCAAGATAAAGAATAGTAAAACGAACAGCATCAGCTCCATATTTATCCATCACATTTAGCGGGTCTGGTGAATTACCTAATGATTTGGATAACTTACGACCTTGACCATCTCTAATTAGACTAGTGAAGTAAACATTTTTAAATGGAATCTCATCTTTAACATTTTTCGATGCCATTACCATACGAGCAACCCAAAAGAATATAATATCGGGTCCAGTTACTAGTAAATCTGTTGGCGAGAACTTCAACATAGTTGGGTTATCTAGATTCTCGTTACCATTTTCATCAAACCATCCCATTGTAGTGAGTGGCCATAACCAAGAAGAGAACCAAGTATCTAGGACATCTTCATCTTGACTCAAAATAGCGTTTGGTGCTAACTTAAGTTTCGTTCTAGCTTCATCTTCATTTCTAGCAGCAGTATGATTACCATTCTCATCATAGAATACTGGAATTCTATGACCCCACCATAATTGACGAGAAATACACCAATCACGGATATTATTCATCCAATGCTCATAAGTTTTTACCCAATGATTAGGGTGAAATTTGATTTCACCTTCTTGTACGACTTTCAATGCCTGCTCAGCAAGTGGCTTCATATTAACAAACCATTGGTCTGATAAATAAGGCTCTATTGGTTCGCCACCTCTTTGTGAAAACCCAACATTGTGAGAGTAATCGTCTATTTTTTCCATTAATCCAGCTTCTTCCAAATCTTTAATAACCTCTTTCCTTGCTTCGAACCTATCTAGATTAGCATATTTGCCTGCTAATTCATTCATAGTACCATCAGGATTGATTGTATTTATCGATTCTAGATTATGCCTTTTACCAATTTCAAAGTCATTAGGATCATGTGCTGGAGTTATTTTTACGCAACCTGTTCCAAATTCTGGGTCAGCATAATCATCTCCTATTATCTCAACTTCACGATTTACTAGAGGTACTACAACTTTTTGACCAATTAACTTTTTATATCTAATATCATTTGGGTTTACAGCTACAGCTATATCACCAAAAATAGTTTCAGGTCTTACAGTTGCAACTTTTAAATAACTATCAGTACCTTTGAAGTAATACTTCATTGTATACAATTTTCCGTGTACTTCCTTAAACTCAACTTCTTCATCAGAAAGAGCAGTTTGAGCTAGGGGGGACCAATTAATAATTCTTTTACCTTTATATATGAGTCCTTCGTCATATAATCTAATGAACATTTCTTCTACAGCTCTTGAAGCTGATTCATCCATAGTAAATAACGTTCTATCCCAATCGCAAGAAATACCAAGCCTTTTTAACTGCTCTAGTATTATTCCACCGTACTCTTCTTTCCAATCCCAAACTTTATCTATAAATTTCTCTCTGCCCAAATCATATCTAGTCAACCCTTCTTCTTTTAGTTTTTGTTCTACTTTTGTTTGAGTCGCTATACCAGCATGATCCATACCCGGAAACCAAACAACTTCTTTACCCTTCATACGCATTCTTCTAATGAACAAATCTTGTAGAGTATGGTTAAGTACGTGCCCAAAGTGCAACATACCCGTTACATTTGGGGGAGGCATAAGAATAGAGTAAGGTTCTTTGTCAGAATTCTCATCAGCTTTGAATATTTTATTATCTTCCCATTTCTGGTACCAGTTCTTTTCTCTTTCTTTAAAATTGAAGTTCTTATCGAATTGCATAAGGATTTACGTTTAGTATATTTATTAATTTATTTGTACAAAATTAATTAAAATAGGTCTTATATTTAATATTGTTAAGAAAAACAGTCATTGTTAAAATATTTTGATAACTAAATAGACTATTTAACTAGTAATTAAACATACTTTTTGCGATATTTGAAAAAATACTATGTAACATTTATTAATTAATGATATCGGAGGATACATTATGTTATCCAATAAAGTAGTAAAAACAACTGCTGCAGCGATTATTTTCGCAGCTTCTAGTTTGTTTTTGACTGATTGTACAAGCATGATAACTGAAGAACAGTTGGCTATGCTACAAGATCTAAGACGCCAAGAAGCGCAGCTTACAGAGAATATACAAACGGCAAAGGCTGATTTGAATAAATTGAAATCTGAGCTAAAAAGTAGAGAGTCTGAGTTAAACGATTGTAATGAGAAGACTCAGTTTGTTAAAGATAAATTGTCTCAATGGCCTAACGTTTGGCCTGATAACAATTAATTTACTTTTATTCAGTATAACAATTATTTAGAGGAAAAATGAAAAACTTATTAATTATACTATTGTTCTCAGTTTTAGCTGGCGGTCATTTGATAGCTCAAATGCCTCCTGCATCAAAACCTGATTTAGAACTTACAGAAGATGAAGCAACACTTAGAATTAATGATTACAAATCAAAAATCAAAAGTTTAGAAGACCAATTAGCTTCAGTTAAAGGCGACCAAGATGATATCAAAGCAAAAATTGCTGACACTAAAAAGCAATTAGAAGATTGTAATGATGCATTGATGAAATTAGTCGGCGCTAATGCTGCTGATTTAGAAGCTTTCAAACAAAAGCTAGGTCAATTAGAAGGAAAAGTTAGAGAAATGCAAAGATTGTCTAATGATGAACTTGCTGACAAAAGATCAGAAGTTGAAGAATTAGATAGACAATATATGGAATTAAGAAATAATAAAATTTCTTTATTACCAGACATTTACCCTAGAATGGTAAAATTAGGTAAAGATATTAAAGGTCTTTATAGAGAAAAGAAAATTACTACTTATACAGTTGGTACTTGGGCAGAAAACAGAGACTGTCTATGGAACATAGCTGGTAATACTGAAATCTATGGCGATCCTAATCAATGGCCTAAAATATGGCAAGCTAATACTGGCTTGATAAGAAATCCTGATGTTATCCAACCAGGATGGGTACTTTCTATTCCTCCTAAAGGACCAAAAAATCCTGAAGAGTTAAAAGCAGAAAGAAAATATTACAGAATGAAGAAAGAAGCTACTGAAAGCAATGCTACAACTGGTGGCACTGGTACAGATGGTCAATAATTCAATCAAAATTTGAGTATTTATAGGCCTCATAGAAGATTTTATCTTCGATGAGGCCTTTTTATTTATAATAATTGAGTAAAAATATTTATGTCTGAAATCGTAAAATACATAAATCTAGATGATACTGATTTAGTATCTGTATTTGGTACAAATGATTCATTATTAAACCTTATAGAGGCTGCCTTTGAATCTACGATCTTTGTGAGAGGAAACCAAATTGTAATTACAGGTAAAGAAAATGAAGTAAAAATTCTTGATTCCATATTCAAAGAATTACTTTACATGTTAAAGAAGAATGGAGTACTTAACGATACAGATGTAAAAACAGTCATACAACTCACTACAGTTAATAAATCAGAACCTGAAACATTCTCAATTAAAAATGATGATAATGTAGTTTATAAAGGTTTTAAAAATCAAATCCGTACAAAAACCAAAACTCAAATAGAATATTTTCAAAAAGTAAAACAAAATGATGTAGTTTTTTCAATTGGACCAGCCGGAACAGGTAAAACATTCCTAGCTGTCGCAATGGCGCTTAGAGAGCTAAAACTTAATGAAGTTAAAAGGATTGTATTAACTAGACCCGCAGTAGAAGCAGGGGAGTCTCTAGGGTTTTTGCCGGGGGATTTGCAAGAAAAGATAGATCCATATCTACGACCATTGACTGACGCTCTTCAATACATGCTCTCGCCTGAGAAATATAAGATTATGAAAGAGAGAAATATTATTGAAATTAATCCTTTAGCATATATGAGAGGTAGAACTCTTAATAATGCATTTGTGATACTTGATGAAGCTCAGAACTCCACAGAAACTCAAATGAAGATGTTTCTAACACGTTTAGGTATAGGCTCAAAAGCAATAATAACTGGTGACACTACACAAATTGATCTACCTAGAAACAAAAAATCGGGACTTATATCTGCACAAAGAATTCTTAAAAATATAGATGGAATTGATTTTGTTTATTTTAATGAACACGATGTTGTTCGTCATAGATTAGTAGCAGAAATCATAAAGGCTTATGATAGAGATTTGACTGAAAAATAGAGCATATTTAAAGTAAAATTGTCTGATACGTTACATTAATATCTTAAAATCCATTCAAAATAATTAGCTTATTCCCATCCTAAGTACTATATTCAATTGTAAATTTCAACGATTATTAAATTAGAATTAATGAAAAAAATGAAAGACGTATTCCTACTATGTATTTTAACATTGACCTTAAATACATCTATTTCCTTTTCAAAATCACAAGAAAAAGGTAACATAACTGATAAAATAGTAACTAAAATTATCGCTGATAAAGTCAACCTTAGTGACAATGATAAGTTAAGATTCAAAAGAGGAATTATACAAGCACAAAAACTCTGGAATGAATCGGACGGTAATATTGAAGAATTTCAGGAGCTTGTTAAAAATAATTTTTATTCTGAAGGTGCTGAATTAGATACATTATTTGATAAAGTACAAAGAAACCTAGAGATAATCAAGGGTCATTTCAATAAAATGACACTTGATATGAAAATGCCAGTGGCCTTAGAATGGGGTGAAATAACTGATATAGATAGAATGTTTGATAGTTATGATCCTTCGTCACACCTAGAGTCGGATTTATACAAGAATAAAATTGCTTTTAATGTATTATTAAATTTCCCTTATTTTACTTTAGAAGAAAAAAGAGCCAATGAAGACAAATGGAATAGAAAGCAATGGGCTTACGCTCGTCTCGGTGATTTATTCACTTCTAGAGTTAAAAGTCAATTACTTCAAGATTTTGCAAAAGTTAACTCAGAAGCTGATGCTTATATATATGAATACTATATTCATATGGGAAATATAATAGATAGTGATGGGAACCACCCTTTTCCAAAAGAGATGAAACTAATAACGCATTGGAATTTGAGAGATGAATTAAAATCTCAATACTCAAATGACAAAGATGGTTTGAAGAAGCAAAAGTTAATATATGCCATAATGCAAAGAATAATAACTCAAGAAATTCCAGAAAAGTTTATAAATAACAATGATTATAATTGGAATCCAGTTACCAACAAACTTTTTAAAAATGAGAAAGTTGTTGATTTTGATAAAGAGCCAAATACTAGATACCAAAAAATCCTAAATCAATTCGATGTGTTAAAAGAAATTGATGAATATTCACCTTCCATGTCAACTTATATTCAGAGAAAATTTACTGGTGAAATGGAGATGTCTATTGATGAAGTAGAATCACTTTTCATTAGTTTTGTTAGCTCACCTACTGTAAAGAAAGTTGCAAGTTTGATTAAAAAACGATTGGGTAGAGACCTTCAACCATTTGATATCTGGTATGATGGCTTCAAATCTAGAAGTTCTATTAACGAAGAAGATTTAAATAAGATCACTAAAAAGAAGTATCCTAATCCAGAATCAATCAAAAAAGATCTGCCTAATATACTTGTGAAACTTGGTTGGACGAAGGAAAGAGCAGAGTATATTACTAATAAGATAGAAGTAGATCCTTCCAGAGGTGCTGGACACGCCTGGGGAGCTTTAATGAAAGGTGTTTCAGCTAGATTGAGAACTAAGATAGCTGCTGATGGGATGGACTATAAAGGATATAATATAGCAGTACATGAATTTGGGCATAATGTAGAACAGACTTTATCATTATATGATATTGATTATTATATGTTAAATGGTGTTCCAAATACAGCATTTACTGAAGCTCTAGCGTTTGTATTTCAAATGAGAGATTTACGATTATTAGGTATAGATTCAAATGATCCTAATAAACATAGCCTATATGTATTAGACAACTTCTGGTCAACTTATGAGATTATGGGTGCTTCACTTGTAGATCAAAAAACTTGGATGTGGTTGTATGATAATCCTAATGCTACTAAAGAAGAATTGAATAATGCAGTAAATAAAATTTCAAAAGAAGTTTGGAATAAGTATTATGCTCCAGTTTTTGGTGTAGAAAATAGTAATATACTTGGTGTATATTCGCACATGATTTCGTACCCTCTATACTTATCGGCTTACCCTATTGGACATCTTATTGAATTCCAAATAGAGCAATATATAGAAGATAAGAATCTAGGGTTAGAATTCGAAAGAATGGCAAAAATTGGTAGATTAACTCCTAATAAATGGATGAGAGTAGCTACTGGCAATAATATAACAACTGTTCCGCTTATTAAGGAAACTGAAAAAGCTTTAGCACAAATCAAAAAATAGAATTAGATGAAATACACAGCTTTTGTAACTGAAGAAATTGAAAAAAATAGATTTGTAAGTTCTTTCAAAGAATTAGAATTAGATGCTTTACATATTAATGAAGTTCTAATCAAAGTTGAATGGTCTTCATTAAATTATAAAGATGCACTAAGCGCAAGAGGTCATAAAGGAATAACTAGAGAATATCCTCATACTCCTGGAGTTGATGCAGCTGGTATAGTTTTAAAAAGCAAAAGTACTGATTTTAATGAAGGTGATAAGGTAATCGTAACAGGTCATGATTTAGGCATGAATACTAATGGCGGTTTTGCAGAGTATGTTTCTGTTCCTCATGATTGGATTGTCAAATTACCTGATAATTTGAATTTAAGAGAATCTATGATTTTTGGAACTGCCGGGATGACCGCAGCAATTAGTATAAACGAACTAGTAAAACATAAGATAACTCCTGATAAAGGTAAGATACTAGTTACAGGAGCTACTGGGGGAGTCGGCTCTATGTCAGTAGCAATATTAAACAAA
>JAGXGG010000035.1 GCA_024636855.1 Ignavibacteriota bacterium
GATTGAAGGTCTTTACATTGATAAGAATGTAACAATGGCTGAGTTGAAAGCCACAATGATGCACTTTGCCAGAGTAATGTATGGAGATGATATTGAATTTCGTTTTCGTGCTTCATATTTCCCGTTCACCGAGCCCAGTGCAGAACTAGATATAAAAACTAAACACTCTAATAAATGGATGGAAATAGTTGGCTGTGGTATGGTTCACCCGAATGTACTACGTGCTGGTGGCATAGACCCAGAAGAATATACCGGTTATGCATTCGGTTTTGGGGTAGAGCGAATAACTATGGCAAAAACACAGCTAGACGATATCCGTAAGTTATACGAAAATGATGTTAGAGTACTTTCTCAGTTTTAGTACATCTTATTCTAAATAAGTATATCCGTATAATCCAGATTTGTAGATTGAAAGCAATTCTTTGCCTTCTTTTGCAGAGATAGTTCCTTTCTTGACTTCTGCTGCGACTCTCGATTCCATAGTACGTACAAGCTTTTTGTGAGAGAATTGAACATATTCTAAGACTTCTGATACTCTCTCTCCATCTATCATTTCTTCTATTTTGTATCCTTTCTTAGAAGAACGAACATGGACAGTATTAGTATCACCAAATAGATTATGCATATCGCCAAGTATTTCTTGATATGCACCTATTAGAAAAGCTGCAAGGTAATATGGCTCATCTTCTTTCAAATCGTGTAGAGTTAGAGTGTTTGATAATTCCCCTTCTCCTATAAAATGGTCAATTTTTCCATCGGAATCACAAGTTATATCTTCCAATGATCCACGTCTTTTCGGTTGCTCATCTAACCTATGTATAGGCATAATAGGGAAAATCTGATCTATAGCCCACGAATCTGGTAATGATTGGAATACTGAGAAATTACAAAAATACTTATCTGCGAGCATTTTTGAAAGCCCATCAAACTCAGCAGGTTGACGTTTCATTTTACTGAACATCAAATATACTTTCCTCGCTATAGTCCAGAATAGTTTTTCAACCTCAGCACGAACAGTCAACTCTAAATGACCTAAACTGAACAAATCCAGAGCTTCTTGCCTTATTTGCTGTGCATCGTGCCATGGCTCCAACATCCTAGATTTTTTAATACTATCGTGTATATTGACTAATTCTTGTACTAGTTCATTATCACTAAATTCTTCAGGGAATTCTCCATCAAAATAAGGTTGTGAAGTTTTTTCCAATACATCAAATACGAGTACTGAGTGGTGTGCAGTTATTGCTCTGCCTGATTCAGTAATTAAATTCGGATGAGGTAAATCATACTTATTGCAAACATCAGCAATAGAATAGACAGCATCGTTTATATATTCTTGGATAGAGTAGTTAACAGAACTAGAGTTACTTGACTTAGTACCATCATAATCAACACCTAATCCACCACCTATATCCACATTTTCTATATTGCAACCTAATTTACGTAGCTCAACGTAGAAGTGTGAAACTTCTCTAAGAGCGTTCTTTATGTTTCTAATTTTTGTTATTTGACTTCCTAAATGGAAATGAATAAGGTTGATACATTCTATCATGCCTTTCTCGCGAGCATATTCAACTGCTTCCAAAAGTTCTGCTGCATTCAGACCAAATTTACTAGTATCGCCACCTGATTCTTCCCATTTTCCACTTCCCGAGCTAGCTAATTTGATACGAATACCTATGTTCGGTTTGATATGTAATCTTTCTGAAGCCTTAATAATCATCTTCAATTCGTTTAGCTTCTCTACTACTAAGAAAATCTGATTTCCCATTTTTTGTGCAAGGAGTGCCATCTCTATAAAGCTTTCATCCTTGTAACCATTACAAATAATAGGAGCATTTTTCGGTATCATTGCTAATACAGCATGAAGTTCTGGCTTTGATCCTGCTTCTAAACCTACGTTGCGTTCTTTGATTGAGTTCATTATCTCATTGACAACAGGACTCATCTGATTAACTTTTATAGGGTAGATAAGGGTGCAATTACCTTTGAACTCATAATCTTTCGATGCATTCTCGAAGCATTCGAAAATCTTACTTATTCTTTGTTCTATTATCTCTGGGAAACGGAATAAAACAGGAGTAGGGAAGTCCTTAACCGATAGCTCATCTATTATCTCTTTGATGTCTATATCTTTATTCCCATTATTGGGTTGAAATGTGACATTGCCTTTCTCATTGATTCCAAAAAAATCAATACCCCAACCTTTTATATTGTAAAGCTCTTCCGCGTCTTCTATTTTCCATTTCTGCATATTTCACCTAAGAATATAAAGTTGAATAATCATTTGATATAGTTTCTAAAATACGGAAAATTTAAGTATTTATTGAAAAGGAAAAATGATTGAGTAATTATTTATTACCAAAAAAATTGCATTAATATATATATTGTAAAGTTCAATAATCCAAAAACTTAAATAAACTATGAAAAAGCAAAGTATAAATAATAATAAAACTATTAAAGTTAAAGCCACTAAAGATTTATTTATCTCAATGCTGGTAAAAGACTTAACATTAAATGATGTAATTAGTGATTTAGTAGATAATTCAGTAGATGCAGCTAATAATAATAAAGGTACAAGTAATGATTTATCTGAATTTTTTGTTGAATTAACTATTCAAAAAGGTAAGTTTATTATTTATGATAATTGTGGTGGTATTACCTCTGATGTTGCAAGAGAGTCGGCATTCGTATTTGGAAAACCTGAACACTATTCTAATAGTGACTTTTCAATTGGACAGTATGGAATAGGTATGAAAAGAGCCTTTTTTAAAATCGGAAATAATATAGAAATCGAGTCTAAATCAAAAGAATCCTACTTCAAGGTTAATATAAACGTTGGAGATTGGAGAAAAGAAGATAATTGGGATTTCAGTTTTTCTGAAATAAAAGAAGGTATGAATAATCGTTTAAAGGATACTTATACAAAGATTGTTATAACCGAAATACATGATGAAATAAATGAGAGATTAATCAGTACTACTTTTCAAAAAATAAGAGGTGAGCTCTCTTATGAACAAATGATAAATTTGAATAATGGTCTGAATTTAATATTAAATGAGAGTAAAATCATTGAGCCTGAATTATCAATAATTTCTAACGAACTTATAAAGCCAAGGATTTGGGAACAAGAATTCCCTAAGGGTCTAAGAGTGAATGTAATTGCAGGGATATCTGATGCTGATACTAATAAAGGTGGTTGGTATATATTTTGTAATAATAGAATGGTTCTTGGACCAGAAAGATCTGAAATAACTGGATGGAGTAAAAAAGGTTCATTGGGAATGCCTCAATATCATTCACAATATAATAGATTCAGAGGGTTTGTATTTTTTAGTGCAAAAGACTCATCTTTGTTACCATGGAATACAACTAAAACAAGTATGGATTTAGATTCAAAGAATTTTATATTTGTGAAAGAAAAGCTCATTGAATTTGGATTAGAAATAAAAAACTCACTTGATTCCGTGAAGAAAGAGAGGGATTTAGATGTTGAAAAAAGAGAAATGGAAAAATATTTTGAAGAGGTTAAAAGTATTGATATTTATAAGTATATGAATTCTGAAAGTTCAAAAGACTCATCAAATTATGTTTTTCCATATGAAAAGATTGCAAAAAAGAATATAAATAATGATGAAATTAGAATTACCTACTTTAGACCAAAAGAACAAGTTGAAAAAATAAAAAAATTTATTAATAAAAATGAAAATAAAGAAGTTGGTAAATATACGTTTGATTACTTTTACCAAAATGAGGTAGACTAAAAACGTGGCTAATTTTAGAGATATAAATTATAGTACCAAACCTTCGAAAGGAGTCTTGAGAAGGATAATTATAGAAATTTATCAAGTTATATATAATAAATTATGTTTAAAAGATAATGTATATGTAGGATTTGGGTCTACATATTTTGTTGATTTTAAATTGTTTCATAGGCTTCATAACTTTCATAAAATGGTAAGTATAGAGAAGTCATTAACTTCTAAGAAAAGAGTAGAATTTAATAAGCCTTATAGTAATATAGAGGTTTATTTTGCTAATTCACATGAAATTCTGAATGAAATATTATTGAAAAACAAAATTAATAGACTAATCTGGCTAGATTATACTACTCTAATTAATAATAACATACTAAAAGATATAAATACTATTATAAAGAATTCCATTTCAGGTGATTTTTTTATAGTTACTGTTTGCTTTGATTCAATTAACAAACCAAATAATATTGATATTACTGAAAAAAAATATAGAATGCAAGAATTTCTGAAAAATATGGATGAAGATAGGATACCTTTAAATTTTTCAGATGAAAATTTAAATAAAAAGAATCTTAAAGAAATGACTATTAAAATAATAGAATCTCAAATTGAAGAGTATCTTTATCATTTTAATAATAATCCAAATATAAAATCAAAATTAATCTTTGAACAATTAATAAATATTACATATCATGAAAGCAAAAGTATGTTAACATTTGGAGGTTTATTGATAAATGATTCCCAAATTGATGATTTTAAACACATTGATTTTAAAAGAATTGAATTTATTTCTAAGGATGAAAAGTCCATTGAAATTAAAGTTCCAAATTTAACAATGAATGAAATTAATGCTTTAGATAAATATATGCCAAATGGAGACACTAGCGAACTTTCATTTGATATAGATGAAAAGGATTTTAATAATTTTAAAAGTATTTATAGATACTATCCTAGGTTTACAGAAGTAATAACTTGATGCTAAATGACTAAAATAATAGATTTATTCGCTGGAGCAGGTGGGTTTGGTTTGGGTTTCAGTTTAGCAGGCAATACTATTCTGACTTCAGTAGAGTTTGATAAATGGGCTGGAGAAACATTAAAAAGAAATTTTGACCATAATGTCATTATTGATGATATAAGTAATATTCAATTAAATAAAAATATACTCAAGTCTGTCCTTGATACTCCAAATATGATAATTGGTGGTCCACCGTGTCAAGGTTTTAGTAATGCAGGAACTAAAAATTCTTCGGATCCAAGAAATAGTTTATATAATGAATATTTAAAATGGGTTATATTTTTTAGACCAAGTGTTTTTATAATTGAAAATGTTGTTGGGATTTTAAAAAATAAACAAAATGGAAATTATATTGTAGATGATATAAAGGATAGACTTAGTCTTCATGGATACAAAATTTCAACTTGGAAACTTAATGCTGTTAATTTTGGTGTACCACAAAGTCGTGTTAGAGCATTTATAGTTGGAAGTTTAAAGCATTCGGACATCCCCCCTCCTAATATTGAAATTAATAAGGATAAATTTATTTCAGTAGGTGAAGCCATTCTTGACCTCCCAATTATATTTGCTGGTGAAGGAGATGAAAAAATGGAATATACTATAACTGCCTCTAATGAATATCAAAAAACTGCCAGAAAAAACTCTAATAATGTTAATAACCATGTTGCAATGAACCATACTCCAAGAGTAGTAAAACGTTATCAAGAAATAATTAATGGTAACTCACTTTTAGATTTAGATGATGAATTAAAGGTTAGGAAGAGAAGTGGTAATGGGAAATTGTCTGATATTCATTTTGGCTCAAATTATAGATTATTAAATGAGAATTTACCATCTTTCACTATTCCTGCACATTTTTATTCCAGTTTTATTCACCCAAAAATCCCTAGGAATTTAACAGCTCGTGAAGCAGCTAGAATACAATCATTTCCTGATAATTATGTTTTCAAAGGTAAAAGAACAATGATGTCTAAAAGTTTATTAAATAAATTAGGTAAAGAAAGTCATCTCTCTCAATATAATCAAATAGGAAATGCAGTACCTCCTTTATTGGCTAAACAGATAGCAATTCATATAGAAGATTACTTATAGTTTAATTTAAATAAAATGTTTGATGAACTTCCATTAGAAATATCAATTAAAATCGGTATATTTGTAAATGTACCTAACAACAAAATTGAATCCGATTAATGTCATTTTTTAATGTATTTTCAAACGATGTCGCTATCGACCTCGGCACTGCTAACACCCTTATCTGGATGAAAGGTAAAGGGATTGTTCTAAACGAGCCAACTATCGTAGCTTTTGACAGACAAACCAAAAAAATTATTGCCATTGGTAATGACGCACAATCAATGGTTGGGAAGACCCACAAAGACATAAAAATCATCCGTCCACTTCGTGATGGAGTTATTGCTGACTTTGAAATCACAGAAGGGATGCTTCGTGCATTCATCCGTAAAGTATCTAACACGTGGCAACCAGCTCGTAGAGTTGTAGTTGCTGTGCCTTCTGGTATCACTGAGGTAGAGAAACGTACTGTTCGTGATAGTTGCGAACATGCTGGTGCTAAGGAAGTCCACCTAATAGCAGAGCCTATGGCAAGTGCAATAGGAATTGGTCTTAATGTTCACGAGCCAGTTGGTAATATGATTGTTGATATTGGTGGTGGTACAACGGAAGTTGCTGTCATAGCACTTTCGGGTATAGTAACCTCTGAGTCAATCAAACACGCTGGTGATGAGATGACCGATGCTGTTTCTCAGTATTTCCGTAGATATCATAATATATTGATAGGGGAGAGAACTGCAGAAATGATTAAGTGTAATGTCGGTTCTGCTATGCCTCTAGAAGAAGAAATAGAAATAGAAGTTAAGGGAAGGGATTTAGTATCTGGTATCCCTAAGATGATAAACGTTACCTCTGTAGATATCCGTAAGGCGCTTGCTGATTCTGTTGATAAAATTGTCACAGGTGTACTTAGATTACTTGAGAAAACTCCACCTGAGCTTTCAGCCGATATCTTTGATAGAGGGATTATGCTAAGTGGTGGTGGTGCTTTACTAAAAGGACTAGGTGAGAAAATCACAAAAGAAACAAATCTACCTGTTCACGTAGCAGATGAGCCGTTGATATCTATAGTTATTGGTACAGGTAAAGCATTAGAAAACCTAAGCGACTATTCATCTGTTTTGATCAAAAGAAATTCTTACTAATTAATATATACTTATGTTGCAGCTTTTAAATCTAATAGTAAAATTTAAGGATTATGCTGCACTGACTCTATTGTGTATTATTAGCTTAGCACTAATCTCTATAGGAGATGTCTCCAAGATTGGTGGATATAGAGCTTTTGTAGTTGGTACTATTGGCTGGCTAGAAGAAGCTTTTGCATGGGTTCCTAATCCAGATGCACTCAAAACTGAAAACAGAGCCGTCAGAGAGCTTAACCTATACCTATCTTCAGAACTAATGAAATCGAGACAAGCCCTGACAGAAAACAAAAAACTAAGGGATATGCTTGATTTCAAACAAGGTATAGATTATAATCTAATATCAGCTGAAGTAATTGGTAAATCCACTATCGAACTTAGAGAATACATCACAATAAACAAAGGTAGAAAAGACGGAATTACTCGTAGTATGTCTGTGAGGACAGATGCAGGTTTGACTGGAATGGTAGTAGTTGTAGAGGATAACTATACTCTAGTGGAAACACTGAACAATAGACAAGTAAAAATATCTGCAAAAGTTGATAGAACTGGAATAGATGGGATATTAGTTTGGGGTGGTTCGAAGTATTTCAATATGCTCAATATACCTAGATCATTTGATATAAAAATTGGTGACGAACTTATCACTTCTAATTACAGTAGGAAATACCCTCCTGGTTTACCAATAGGCAAAGTGGTAAAAGTAGAAGAAGACAAATCGAGCCTTTTTCATAAAATATATGTAGAGCCATTTGTATCTTTCAATACTTTGGAGCAGGTTTTTGTTATTCAGTATATTAGTGACCCCGAGAGATTGAAGTTAATACAAAAGATGGAAGAAAGATTGAGGTTATTGAAAAATTAGATGAATAGAGCAAAACAAAAAACTAACTATGCTTTCCAAAGATATATAGTATATGCTCTAATCGCTATTGTATTATCTTTGATACAGTTCTCTCTACTCAACTTTGTAGTAGTACAAGGTATAACACCGGATTTATTGTTAGTTTTATGTGTATGGATATCGATTCGTGAAGGTAGATTTGTAGGTATTATAGCCGGCTTTTTAATAGGTATTACACTCGATGTAGTTTCATTCGATTTGGTTGGTATTAATGCTTTTACCAAAACTATTGCTGGATTTATAGCAGGTTCATTTTATCAAGAAGGGAAAGAGCAACTTATTTTACATGGACTTAAGTTCTTGTTGATAGTTTTTATTTCATCTTTCGCCCATAATTTGATATACTTCTTTTTTTATATTAAACTAAGTGACATAACTTTTGTATCATTCTTTCTCAAGTATGGTGTCGCATTTTCTTTCTATACTACTGTTTTTGCTATCATCCCTATGCTAGTTAAGCGTAAAGAAAGGATTATTTAGGAAATTAGAATTTATGTTTTTATCTGAATTAGAAATATCAGGATTCAAATCATTTGCAGGCAAGACGAAGTTCAAGTTTGCAGATGGTATCACAGCTATTGTAGGACCCAATGGTTGTGGAAAATCAAATGTAGTTGATGCAGTTCGATGGGTTTTGGGTGAGCAGAAAACATCAGTACTTAGATCAGACTCGATGGATAGTGTCATCTTCAATGGAACTTCTAAGCGTAATCCTTTGGGTATGGCAGAAGTAACTATGAAACTTGAGAATAACAAAGCTGTTTTACCAAGTGAGTATGAATCGCTACAGATTTCTAGGAGACTATTTAGAGATGGTGCCAGTAACTACTTACTTAATAAGACTAAATGCCGATTGAAAGACATAAATGACTTATTTATGGATACTGGACTTGGACCAGATTCTTATTCGGTGATAGAGCTAAAAATGGTAGAAGCTCTAATTAACGGCAAGATGGATGAACGTAGGCGAATGATAGAAGAGGCAGCCGGAGTTACTAGATATAAACAAAGAAGAAAAGAGACAAGCAATAAACTACAAAGAGTACAAGAAGACTTAGAACGTATAAATGATATTTTATCAGAAGTGGAAGTGAACGTCAAACGACTTTCACGACAAGCTAAGAAGACTAAGAAATATAATGAACTATCTGAACAGCTAAAGAGTATAGAGAGCGATCTACTAAAAAATGAATATGCTTCCTTCAAATCTAAGAACTCTGATATCAAGAAGTTTATTCTAGAATTGTCTGCAAAGATTGAAAATCTAGAAGTAAATTTAGAGAGTTACGAAAAAGAGTTAGTATCTACAAGAGAAGATAAATCAGTATATGACTCCAAAATAAGCGAACTATTAGCTCAAGAAAATATCTTGAAAAACCAGATAGCAGAATCAACAAGACTAATATCAGTGAATAAAGAAAAGCTTATATCGCTGAATAATATCAATAATCGATTAGTCGAAGATAATGCAAATAGTGAACGATTTATCAATAAGCTGACTAATGATATAGCTCAGATGAATGATAAACTAGCAAAACGAGAAGAAGACACTAATACACAGAACAACTCTCTGAATGAGTTAAAAACTGATAAGCAACAAAGAAAAACTGAATTAGATGAAGCACGTGAATTAGCAAATGCTGATATAGATGTACTAAATAAGCTAAAGAATTCAATTCAATCATCATATTCGATAATAGAGAATAACGAGAGAAGAATAGAGAAGATTTCATCTAAAATTGAAAACTACAAAGATGAAATCTCACAAGAGAATAAAGAGATTGAGATAAAAAACAATTTAGTAATAGAATTATCAAACTCACTGAAAAATCTAAATGCTGATCTAAATGATAAAAACGAGAATTATCAGATAACCAAAAACAAATTAGAAGAAGTTACTATCGAACTTAATAAGCTGAATGATACTATCTCTGATTTGAGAAGTAATTTGTCAGGTAAAAAAGCTCAATTAGAATTTTTGGAAAGTTTATCAGCAGATGATGATACCACTCAGATGTTACTGAACTCTAAAGATTGGGAAAAACCTCAGAATATCACTTTACTTGAAGAGTTAATATCAGCTGACGAGAAATATAGTAAAGCAATTAGCTCTGTACTAGGTGCTTATAGAAATCTTATTGTAGTAGATACAGCAAAGCAAGCTGAGTCTGCTTTCGAACTATTAAAGAAAAAGAATCTCTCTAAAAGAGCAATTATTTGCCGCGAGTTAATCCCTACCAATTCTAATAAACAAAGTATAAGTGGAGTTCAGTTACTAACTGATATTATTGATACAGATGATGATATTAAATCATTATTAATAGCTTTATTCGGTCAAGTAGCAATTACTGAAGGTAAAGATGAGGCCTATGCACTTACAAAGAGTAAAGTAAATGCTGCCGTTACATTAGATGGCTTTTTGATCAATAAGAATGGGATATTACGTGGTGGTGGTTCAACTAAAAATGAAACTGCTAACCTCGGTAAACAAAAACGAATCAAAGATATAACAAAGCAACTTGCTGAATTGCAAGCTTTACTTGATAGTATGATGAGCAAGAAAGAGGAATTAACTAATAAGAAAAATGAGTTAAATCCAGAAAGACTACTTCAAGAAGTAAAGAAACTAGAAAATGAGATAAAGCAATTAGAGAATACTAAGCTTCAATCAACAATGAAGATTGATTCGCTTAAAAATAATATTGAAATGTATGAGAAGAGTATTGAATCTTCCAATAAAGAATTCGAAGATTTAAAAAATGAAATAAAGGAACTCCAATCAGCAATAGAAGAGAAAAAAGAAAAGCTAAAGAGTGCAGAATCTAACAAAGAGGATAAACTCAAAGCACTTAACAACGCTGAAATCAGATATTCAAAAGCAAATGAAGAACTACAAGCTGCCGAGATACTGATGATTCAGCTCAAATCAGATTTTAATAATATAAAAAATGATATAGAAAGATCGAATGGTCAACTAAGAGCAGAGAAGAATAGAGTACAGAGTAGAAAAGACCAAATTGTTCAAAATGAAAAATCAAACATAGAAATAGATTCAACTAATAAGGAATTAGAATCTAAATTAGAATTAGATAATAAAAAGCTAATTGAAGTATCGAATCAGAAAGATCAAACTGATGAAAAGCGAAAATCTATAGAAGAAAAGCAAATTAGCTTAACTAATGAATTGCACACCAAGCGTAATGAATATAATAAGCTTAAGGATTCATTTCATAAAGAAGATATTTCAAGAAGTGAATACGAAACTAAGATGGAATCGCTAGAGAATAGAGCTTTTGAAGCTTATGATTTACAGCTTGCACAATTAGATTTAGAGTATGATGAGAATTTCCCAATTACAGAGAGCAAACATCAAGTTTCTGAATTAAAGAATGGACTAGTCAATTTAGGAAGTATTAACTTCGAGGCTGTACAAGAATATGATGAGCAAAACGAAAGATTAATCTTTTTGACAAAGCAAATTAAAGATCTAACAGAATCAGAGAAAACTCTAAAAGAAACTATTAAAGAAATAAATATAACTGCTGAAGAAAGATTTGAAACTACTTTCAAACAGATAAAAGAGAATTTTTCTAATCTATTTAAAAAGCTGTTTAGTGATGAGGCCTATGCCGACATCTCTTTATCAGGGGATAATTTGCTAGAGTCTAACATAGAGATAACAGCGAAACCTCCAGGTAAGAAACCACGTAGTATAGATATGCTTTCCGGTGGTGAGAAAACTTTAACAGCTATTGCGTTGTTATTTGCTATTTATCTGGTTAAACCCTCTCCTTTCTGTATTTTAGACGAGGTAGATGCACCTCTAGATGATGCAAATTTGAGAAGGTTTAATAATCTGATTAAAGAGTTTAGCAAAAACACACAATTTATAATAGTAACACATATGAAGATAACTATGGAAGCTGCCGATACGTTATATGGAATA
>JAGXGG010000036.1 GCA_024636855.1 Ignavibacteriota bacterium
AATTTAATAGTAGTTCCGACATTCAGTTCAGATTCAATACTTATTTCTCCATTCATTAGCATTACTAAATTTTTTACAATTGTCAATCCAAGACCTGTACCACCATATTTTCGAGTTATTGAGGTATCTGCTTGCTGAAAAGATTCAAAAAGAGTGTTTAATTTTGAGTCAGAAATACCTATCCCTGTATCTTTAACTGAAAAACCGATTTTCATTTTATCATTATATTCATCAAGTTTGTATACTGTAATTACTATCTCTCCTTTCTCAGTAAATTTCAATGAATTAGATACTAAATTACTTAATATCTGATTAATTCTAAGAGGATCTCCTTTTAGATTAATTGGTATATCAGAATCAAAATGGTAAATAAGTTCTACACCTAATTCTTGAGCACGCATAGCAAATAGAGTTGATATAGTATTTAAGTTATAATCTAAATCTATCGGTGCTTTTTCAAGCTCTAATTTTCCAGCCTCTATCTTTGAGTAATCTAAAATATCATTTATTATTTCTAATAATAATTTAGCAGAATGATCTATTTTTGAAATGTATGAATATTGTTTTTCATTTAATCCTGTCTGAAGAGCGAGATGTGTTAGGCCAAGAATTGCATTCATTGGGGTTCTAATTTCATGACTCATCGTAGCTAAAAATTCAGATTTTATTCTATTAGCTTCTTCTAATTTAGCTAAAGAATTCTGTAAATTAAGTTTGTAGTTTTCTTTATCTGTAATATTCTGCGTTATACCCATCAGTGTTTTTGGGGAGCCGTCATCATAAAATTCAACTGTAAGACCTAAGACACTAATCCATATATAATCATCATATTTCGAATGAGTATACATGTGATCTGTATGAAAGAAATCTGATTTACCCTCTAAGTGATCTGATAGAGCTTTGAATGAACTTTCTACTTGATCTGGATGAATTCTTTTCCCCCACTCCACAGCAGCGTTATACTTTTCAGGATCAAAATCATATAATTCGATATATCCCTTTGAAGCGGTAGTCTTATCATTTCTGACATCCCATCTCCAAATAACCAATCCAGCTGTCTTTAGAAGTGTCATTAAATTATTATATTCATTTCTATAATTTTTACCTTCATATTCAAACTCTATTAGTTGAGTTAGATTAATAAATGTGACAGAAATAAAAGATATATTTTCAGAATCTAAATTTGGTAAAATAGTAATTTTGAATCGACATGAGTTTTTTTCTAAGCTATAGTTGTAATAGGAATCATCAATATTAATAAGAGTTTCAAATACTACACTCTCTTTATTTTTAACGCAGGTATTCAATTTAGGTATAAGAATAGTTAAAATATCTTCCGTGAAAGATTCTTTTATATTCGTGTTGATTATTGATTTATCGAGGATTGAACTTGCATTTGATAATATAAAATCATCTTTTATAACTTTTATCAAAAAGGTCATTTCCACAGAATTCATAATGCCTTCTGTAATTTTTCTTTTCATCTTGGTACTTCTTTTGATTTAAGTTAATTATATTAATTATCAAAATTTCATTATAAAATCTAGTTTAATTATTTAATATAAAACTATTGAATTTATAATAATTCAATAATTATTAGGTGTCGTTGACTTTATTATCTGCTAAATATACTAAATTATCTCAAGCTATCAATACCATGATAAAATCTGAGATATGTATCCATGTTAAATTAAGATAGTAGATATACGTAATTAACAATATTTATTAGCTTATATATGTATTCGATTTACATCTGAAAAGGATTGTATTATAGAGACTAACTCTGGACTTAAGGGGTTAATCAATTGCGAGAATTCATTCCTGTTTCCAATATCCAAGCATCCTTCGATATCGGACCATTCACGATTTTGTGATTTATTAAAGCCCACAGACCAATCTGTAAAACTTCGTTTTTCAATTTCATCATCGAGCAGTATTATCAAATCTTTATGTCTTTTGTCTTTTGATAATTTGTTATAATAGAGTTCATGAACTTTTTCCTTTTCTCCTTCCAATACATGTAGCATAGATCCATCATGATACAGAAACAATCCAGTAATATTAAACTTTTTGTTATATAATCGACAGGTATTTACTATTCCAATTATTTCATCATTCAAAAATGACAACTTTGAATTACTTATATAAATTAAATAGTGCATAATAGTTTTTAATTATTATATTTATTAGAAAAATATAAAATTGTACGAATTCTCTTTTCCAACATAAGAAATAAGTTGGAATTTATTATCATATTTTAATAAATTTATGTTAAACTGTTATTTATAAACAACCTACATTGTTAATTATTTAAGAACTATATTATTATAATTTAATATTTTGATATGTTTGAGTTAATAATAATTGCTTCGCTCCAAGTCCAAAATTGAATAACTTATATACGTAGTTGATTTACATCCGAGAATGATTTTATCATAGTGATGATATCTATACTAGCTGAGTTTATTACTTGTGAAAGCTCCTTAGTATTACTTATATCTATATGTCCATTTAGTTCTGACCAATCATGATTAGATATTTGCTTAAAACCCATTGACCAATCTTCGAAACTTCTATCCTTGATTTCATGGTTAAGCACTTCTATTACTCCATGATGCCTTTTATCTAAGCATATTTTTTTATAAAATAAGTCTTCAATAACCTCTTTTTCTCCTTCCAAAACTTGAAGAATAGACCCATCATGATATAGAAGTAAACCTGTAATATGATGCTGGGAGTTATTATCCCTACTTACTTTTAAAATGTCAATTATATCATCATTTGAATATGGAAATGAAGATGAACTTAGGTATATTAGTGTTTGCATAAATATATTTATTAATAGTGATTAAAAAAATACTAGGTCTTAAAAGCTAAATTATGACTGGAGTTTTTAATTATTACTCTCAAAGTGGAATGAGTAATAAAATAAAACAAGAGGTGTAATTGATTCGACTATGCAAACATACAACATTTTAGACTCTAATCTACTAAATATATCAAAAATAAATAATTACCTCCACTTGCTTTGTTAGTTAGGTGCGGTTTATTATTCCTTTTTTGTTCCCGATGCTACGAAGACTCCATTAAATAATCCGAATTTCTCTAACTCAAAATCAGAAAAGATAGTAGATGGAATATACAAGATTAGACAAAGACCACCAACTTACATTTCTTTGCAGAGATTTGGCCAACATATCTGAGTTTGCGCAAGTAAACAACGTAGCATACAGAACTATCAAATCGCTAATACCTGGCCCATTTACATTCATACTACCAGCTTCGAAGAAAGTACCTCACTTTGCTTACAACCCAAAGAGAAGTACAGCGGGTATCAGAGTACCTAGCAACCAATTAGTTCAACTATTACTCAAAGACGTAGGCAATCCAATTTTGGCTATTTCTGCTAAGTTAGAGGGTAATTTAACTCCTACTCCTGATGAGATAATAGACTTTTTCGGTAAGCAAGTTGATTTGACAGTTACATCTGACAACTACAATTTCGAAGGAGATTCATCTGTTATTGATATGACAAAAACAGACTTCGAGATAATCAGACGTGGCGCTGGTGCTGAAAAGTTAGAAGGGATGTTATTTACTGAATAGACATACAATTAAGATTTACATTTTTATAAAAAAGCTGCTTAAATCAAAAAGTGGCTTTTTTTGTCTCCATTTGAACATAATAAAGTCAAAATCACGACATCTGTGAAAATTATTAGTTACTTAAAGCAAATAATCTTAATACCTTTTCCGTTTAGAGTTATAGTTTATGTAATTATGGAAAAGAAAATGAAAATAGCAGTTATATATGGATCAGTAAGGCAAAATCGTCAAGGAATTAGAGTAGCTAAGTATATAGTTAATCAACTTAACAAGCGTGGGATCGATAATACTTTCGTTGATGCCATTGAGCATAAGCTACCTTTCTTAGATAAGATGTACAAAGAGTATAAGGGCGACGCTCCCGAGGCAATAGAAAAACTTCATCAAATATTCGAATCTGTTGACGGTTTTATAATAGTAAGTGGCGAATACAATCACGGTTTACCACCTGCCCTGAAAAACATGCTAGACCATTACCAAATTGAGTTCCATTTCAAACCTTCTGGGTTAGCTACATATTCAGCTGGTATGTTCGGTGGTGTTAGGGCGGCAGTTCACTTGAGAGCTGTTACCTCTGAACTAGGTATGCCTTCTATTCCGACTACTTTTCCTGTACCTTCAGTTGGCAAAAACTTCGATGAAAATGGTAATACTGACAATGAGTTTATACCTAAAGGGTTCGAGAAATTCATAAAAGAGTTTAGGTGGTACGCAGAAGCTCTAAAAGCTAAACGCGATAAAGACGGTAAGCCGTAATACGATTACAGCCCTTTTTTCTTAGCAAATAAATTGACAGCAGATACTGTAAATACTATTACACTAATAGAGCTTATAGGCATGAGTATAGCAGCTACTACAGGAGACAGATTACCGCTAGCTGCGAACGAGATACCGACTGTATTGTAAAGAAATGAAATTCCAATACTGGCATAAGCAATTCGAATAGCTGACTTCGACATTTGCATGAACTTTGGTAACTTATCCAATTCATCACCTAATAATATCGCATCACTACCGGGTGTAAAGTTGTTCGACTTCTCAGCTATTGCAATACCTACGTTAGCTTTCGCCAATGCCCCTGCGTCGTTTAGTCCATCACCTACCATAGCGGTTATAGCACCACTTTTTTGTAAATCGGCTATATACTCTAGCTTTTCATGTGGGAGCTTGTTAAAATGTGTTTTTGTGCCATTTGGCGCATGTTCTAGTATGTTCTTCTCGTCTTTCTGATTGTCACCAGAGATAATAGAAACATCATATCCATTATTTGACAGCTCATTTAGGGTTTCGAAAGCATTATCACGGAACTCACTTCTGTTATAGAAAGCTCCATATACTTCTCCGTTTATCTCTAATACAGCAGCATTTTCAGCTTGAGTTTCGGAATCTGGTTCTATCCATTTTGCAGACCCTATACGTATAGATGTGTCTTTATGACTAGCTATTATACCTTTGCCTGCTAATTCTTCGAAACTACCAATTTCTATATTACTCGCACCGGCTATCGAGCTACTTATCAGTGAACTAATCGGGTGAGTGCTGTTAGAAACAGCTGCTTTGACTATAGATTTGTATTTATCGAAATCCTTACCCTTATAGACTATCCCCCCATCTGATGCCTTAGTCAGAGTACCAGTTTTATCAAATACAAAAGAGTTAATATTTGATAGAAATTCAACTATGGAATCCGTTTTTATAAAGAATTTATTTCTACCAAATACACGCATTGTAGAGCCATAAGTAAAAGGCAGAGTAAGAGCCAACGCACACGGGCAAGCAATGATTAGAATAGCCGTGAGTACGTCAAATGCCTTTGCAGTGCTATATGGCAACCAGAAAGCGAATGCTACTATACCAATTAACATTACTACAATAGAGAAATTCCTAGCAATCAAATTAGACATCTTTGATATCCCCTTTTTCGAGAATTTCTCAAAAGCGTCATTATTCCATAGCTTAGTCAGGTAACTTTGATCGAATTCTTCGGTTACTAGAACTTCTATAGCTTTACCCAAAGCCCTTCCACCAGCGTATATTTTCTCATGATGAACAACGCTAACAGGTGATGATTCACCAGTCACAAAGCTATAATCCATCATTGCTTTACTTGATTCGAGTAAGCTGTCAGTTGGGATTATTTCGTTATTTCTGATTAATAACACATCGCCTATTTTAATATCTTTGAGGGTTATGTGTTCGTTTTCTCTATCGGTTTTTCTGATAACTGAAAGTGGAAAATACGACTTGTAATCTCTATCAAATGAAAGCAGATTGTATGTTTTTTGCTGGAAAAGCTTCCCTATCAAAAGAAAGAAAAGCAGACCACCAAGTGAGTCCACATATCCGTGTCCGGTATTAGTAACGATATCAACTGTAGAGCGCACGGCCAAGACTATAATACCTACTGAGATAGGAATGTCTATATTGAATATTTTTGTTTTTAGTCCATAATATGCTGACTTGAGATAGTCGCTGCCAGCGTAAAGTAGGGGGATTATGAACAGTATATTCAACCAATTAATAAGTTCTTTTATAGCAGGTTCTATGGCTTCGCCACCAGATAGATACTCAGGGAAAGCTAGCATCATCAGATTGCCAAAAGAGAATCCAGCTACCCCCAATTCGATATATAGAGAACGGTTTGGGCTCTTGCTTATATTACCTTCCATAGAGGTCAGATCTAACTTTGGTCTATACCCTAAAGCTGCCAGTAATTCAACTACAGATCTAATTGAGATACTATTCTCATCGTAAATGACATCAATTTCCTTATTCGGAAAATTTACTTCCGATTTGAGTATTCCATCTTTCAACTTAGGAAGGTTTTCTAATAGCCATATACATGCAGAACAATGGATTTGAGGTAGATTAAATATTACTTTCGATTTACCATTTATACTATATGTCTTGAGTTTTTCCGTTATCTCTGTGTTATCAAGAAATGCAAACTCATCAGTATCGATAGAGTCGGGTTTCAAAGCCCCTGCCCCATCTTCCAGGTTATAGAATCCTGCTAGATTATTGTCATTCAATATCTCGTAAACAGTTTTGCAACCGTTACAGCAGAACACATTATCACCAAGTGATATAGTATCATCAGGGCATTCGCTGCTACAGTGTTTACAAATTAGATTTTCAGACATATTCTAGATTTGGATTATTATCGGGTATAATTATAAAAACAAGTGGACGAAAATATGAGTTGAATTGTGTTTAAAGAATTTTTAAGCCATCTATCAACATTTGTACAGCCATCATCACCAATATCATACCCATCAATCTCTCCAAAGCAATGAGACCCCGCTCACGGAGTATTTTGAGCAATTTGGGTGCTACAAGCAGTATAGCTGCTGTTATAGCCCAAGCTAAAATCAAAGCTAGAAGCCAATGCATCATTTTGCCAGGTCTACTCTGAGTCATAAGCATAAGCATAGCCAATACAGATGGCCCAGCTATTAGAGGAATAGCAAGAGGTACAATGAAAGGTTCGCCATCGGGTTGCGGCCCCATTAGTCCATCTTGCGTAGGGAATATCATTCGTAACCCAATGATAAGCAATATAATACCACCTGATATAGTAACAGCTTCCTGTTGCAAATGAAGGAAATTCAATAAGGGTTTACCCATAAATAGGAACACAAGTAGAATACCAAGAGCTATCAATAATTCTCTCATTATAATCACTCTTTGTCTTTTAGGGGCTATTCCTTTTAGTACAGATAATAGTACAGGTATATTTCCTAATGGATCCATTAGAAAGATTAATACTATTGCCGAAGACCAAATACTTAGTGATTCCATTTAGCGATTTTATCGAGTTGTGGTAGTTAGGTTAATTCAAAACTAAGGAAATGGTAAGTCGCATACAATCTAATTCTCTTTATAGAATTTAGGATGATTTTTGAAACCCTTTTGGAAGTTATGTGTTATTATAGTTGTAATAGAATAGAATCCGCATTATTCTATATCACTGAGCTGACATATTATGTTAGTAAAGAGAAGAGACTGTCTAAAAATAATTAGGCAGTCTTTTTTTTGTCCCAGGTTTTTGGGAGGTGTTATTCCTATGAACCCCCATTTGCATTATTCCACTCATTTTATTATTTTTAGCAATACCATAATCAACTGATTGTGAAAATCTTTTAGATAAAGTTGCCATCACTGAATCAGGTATAAATATCGAAAGTCTAAGCAAAGGAACTTATTATATTATCTATGAAGATAAAAATGAGAATATGAAACGAATAACAATTTTTATAATAATTAAGCACCGTAATTTATATTGCGGTGTCTTTTTAATAAAAGGTGCAAAATGATTAAATTAATAAAAATAGCGACTATTTTCCTTATTCAAATCAGTTTCCTTTATTCACAAACACCAGAAATAGAATTAGAAAAGGTCGAAAGAAAATTAGGAATTACTAATTTTAACAACGCAATTAATTACAATAACAAAGTAATATTCTTGGGGAATAGTGCCACATTAGTATCGTATAACTCTGAATCAAACAATTCAAATGTGGAATATGGTGATTATGATGCTAATTTTGATATTCATTGTGGCGTTGTATTTTCTGAAAATATATATACTTTTGGTTCTAATGGGAATGTTTGGAAATTTGATTCAGACTTCATACCAGAAAAACAAACCATTGCTGATACATCATTAATTGTAAATGTTCAAACAGTAGGCAACAAACTATATCTACTAAATATCACAGGTAAACTATACTCTTCAAACTTTGACAATCTTGAATTGATTCAAATCGATAGTAATGTGTCAGATATGTCTATTTACTTAAATGAAATAGTGTATTTAAAGGCTGATAAATTAAAAAGCATAGCTAACAATGATGAAACCATCGAATTAACACAATTTGAAAAACCTGTGAATAGATTGAAAATTAAATCAAAATATATAGTTGCTTATTCTGATAGTTCTTATATGTATAGATATGATTACGATAAGAACTTTATTGAAGACTTATCTATAAAAAACACAGCTTATATTCAAACTCTAGGTATTGCAGAAGATGGTATTATAGTAGGTATTTCTGTAGAAAATCAATACATTGTAGAGGGTTTTATAAGGGATGAAATAAATAATGAATGGCACTACAACCGTTCTAATAATAATATTATTGAAAAAGTGTTTATATTTAATAATAAGATATTTGGTTTAGCATATAACTCAATTAAAACAATATCACTTTCTGAAATAATAAATAATGATGTTGACTTTGGTAAGGGCTTTTTTTATAAAGGTTTAGATTACAGAACTAAATCAATAATAAATTTTAAAAACAAACCTTATTCATTATTAGACTTTAATGAATACTACCATATTACTATGTTTGGAAGTTATGAAAATGTAGAAAGTGAAATTAGATCAGATTATTCAGATTTAGGTTATCGTATTAATATTCACTCTATGTATTCTGATAATGAGAATATATATTTATTTACTGATACGAATTATGTCAAAGAAAAGAAAAGAGTTTATAGCTTAGAAAGGGTTAATAATGATGGCAGTAGAAAAAATATATTTTCAGTAGATACCCTTTCAGCATTACTATTACCCAATATTGTTGTAAACGAAGATTATTTGATTTTAGCAAAAGATAATTCAATTTACTGGTCTACTAATCAAGGGAATAATTGGGAATATGTAGAAATTGAAAATGCAGAGTATATTATATTACTAAAGATTAATAAAAGTGTAATTTATTATGAATACCGAATAGATACAGACATATACCAATTTGGAATGTTTGATTTAGAGAACAGGACAAATGCGTTACTATCAAAAAAACCTAGTTTTATTGATTTGACTTTTTTAGATAATGGAACTCTAGTTGGTTTAGTTAACCCTAATAATCCTGAACCTAATAACGATATTACTGATAAAATTTTGTACTACTCTAAAGATGGTGGTGTGAACTGGGATACAACATTTATTTTTAGCAACCTTCTTTTAAAACCTAACTTAGTGAACTCTAAAGGTAGTATTTTATGTTTCTTCATTAATCGTGTGATTATTTTTTCACAAAATTTAGATTCTTTTAAGGATTTAGATTTATATTATGAGAATACTTTGATTGAAAAGCATTTTGGTAGTGTTAAAAATTTGTACTTTGGAAACTTTATTGTGATTGAAGACTCAGTTTACTCTAGCACCAACGGAGAAAACTTATCATTAAAAGGTAAAATCAAAATGAGCCTGACAAATGTGAATGACATTGAAAAATCTACTTCAATTAGTTACTACCCACAGCCAGCAAATAACAATTTGAAAATTGACTTAGACAACTCTTGGACTATTAACAACATTTCTGTTTCAATATTTAGTGCTGATGGTAGAACAATAAGCAAAGGTAATGACATAAGTTTAAATGGAAACGGAATTACTTGGGATTGCTCAAAGCAAATCAGGGGAATTTATTTTATTGAAATAAGAAATAATGAAAAATCAGAAGTTATTAAAGTAGCCGTGGAGTAAGGTAGGTTGTAACCATTCAGAAACATAACTATATTACACATATCACCCAACCCAGCGAGTGAACAGCTAAACATAGACATCACTACTGGAGTACAAGGGTCTATGAAGTTGGAGTTAGTAGCGACAGATGGTAGAGCGATATACACCGATGAGTGGATGCAATCTACAAAGACAAAGCAGATGCAGATAAATACTCTATCTATTCCAAGTGGATTGTATCAAGTTCGATTAATTACTCCTTATGATGCAATTACGAAGAGTGTTGTGGTGGTGGAGTAAGTGCGTTATTTTAATTAGTATTGCCGTTGGCTTTAGCCAACGGATGATTTGTTAACTAATTCACTTTGGACTTTAGTCCCATAATATTGAACTGCTACGCAGTTCTCCTGGACTCTTCGCTACGCTCAGAGTGACGTATTAACAAGGGGTCAAGCGGTTTGGTGACGTATTCAATACGACGCCGTTCAGCAAAGGCAATACGTCTCTACACTTCTTAAAAATAAATAATCTGTGTTATCTAGTAATCTTTCTAACCCGTGATTCCAAAAAAAAGCCGACTAAAAAATAGCCGGCTTATACTTTCATCTTTCTAATAGAAAATTCTTAGCAAGTAACGAATAGATTCAAGCCATTGTAAAATAGCTCTGCTCCTTTATCGAATCCAGCTTTGTATTCTTCTTGATTAGCAAATTTTTCTTTTAAGACATTACCATATTGGATATGCTCTTCTTCTTCCATGTGCTCGTCGAAATACTTAGTTTCATTTTCTTCGAAACCGTAGAATTTCAGAAGACCAGCTTTTTTAGTCTCAGCAACTTCCGGTTGTTGAGTTTCAAATGCCTGTACAGCACCTAATAGCTCACTAGGAGTCATATTATTCATTGAGTCGATTAGTTCACTCATACGTGGGAAATCTTTTGTTGACGGCAATTTGTGTGACCAGTCAGTCCAAAGTGGAACATGTGACATTTCATCTTGTACTATTTCAGCCGCTTCTGCTGTGTTTTGATTGAATGCTTTGTTTATTTTGTCCCAGTATTGAGGCATTAGTTCTATAAACTCAGCATAAGATTTGTGATACTTAGCCAATTGTTCTTTAGTAACAGTACCTTCGCTCCATGATTGGTAGAAAGGGTGTTCTAATAGTCTGTACTTTAATTCCATGTTTTTCTCCAGATAGTAAAATTAGTTTTAGTAAATTTAATAAAATTATTTCAATATCAATGAATGATAATTACAATTTTTATTTTCTCTTATAAAACTTATTCCAATTTAAAATGATGAAATATCGTTTATATTGCTTTTCTGATATATTCATCTTAATATCTTGAAATTTTATTCAATAAAATACGTATAGTTCAAAAAAGGAATAACGAATATGAAAAAATTAGCTTTTATTATACTAACTGTTGTGTTTAGTTTTTGTCACAATCTAAATGCAGAAAATTTAGACGATCTAGTTGATGTTAGTATTTACTCAAACGTAAAACAAATACAAATCGGAAGTGATTTTTACATTGCTATTAAGCTAAGTGTGGCAGATGAATGGCACATATACTGGAAGAACCCAGGTGATTCGGGATTGCCTACAGAAGTCACTTGGACTCTCCCAAAAGGAGTAGAAAAAGTTGGTGGTCTAATATGGCAAGTTCCTGAGAGAATAGAGTGGTCTGGTATGGTAAATTATGGTTTTGAACATGATGTTTACTTACTACAGAAATTCAAAACTATTAGATCGGTTGAGTTAAACTCTATCGATATCAAAGCAGAAGTAAACTGGCTAGTTTGCAAAGAGAAGTGCATACCCCAAAGTGACAAGGTAAACATAAAAATAGCTGTTGATGAGATGTTCGAGAAGAGCAATGAAGACAAAATTATTCAAAACCTCTTGGCATCGGCTCCTAGTAGCTTCAAGTCAGTAAAATCAAATTTTAAAAATGGTAAAGAAAAACTAGAAGTTAGAGTATTAGATATGCCGAATGATGTAGCTGAAATCACAGACCTATATATGATATCTGATGGGATAACTGATAATACTGTTGGGACTAAAATAGAGAATAAAAAGAATTCTGCTACAGCTGAATTCAAATTGAGTCCTTATTTGGATGCGATGCCTGCTGAGTTAGAAATGCTGGTATTATATAAAGATAAAAATGGCTCTTTAAAATCTTACGAAACTATAATTAATAATAAATAAAGGATTAGATATGAGAAAATTGTCAATAGTAATTGCGATGATATTATTTGCCACTACGGCTATGTTCGCAGGAGAAACGACAAAAATAGGTAACAAGGCTCCAGAATTCACACTAAAAGACGATAAAGGTGTAGAACACAAGATATCAGACTTTGCAGGTAAATATGTAGTATTGGAATGGGTGAACTACGATTGTCCATTCGTTAAAAAACACTACGAATCAGAGAATATGCAAAAACTGCAACGTGAATTCACTGAAAAAGGTGTTATCTGGTTATCAGTTTGCTCTTCAGCAAAAGGAAAACAAGGTAACTTTACTAAAGCAGAACTAGAGAAGAAAAAGAAAGCATACAATACTGCTGAAACAGCTTATTTAATCGACGAAAGCGGTGAAGTAGGGAAAATGTATAATGCTAAAGTTACTCCTGATATGGTAATTATAAATCCAAAACAGGAAATAATCTACTTAGGTGCAATCGATAATATCCCAAGCACTGACAAATCTGATATAGATGAAGCTGACAATTACGTTATGCAAGCATTGAATTCGGCTATGAATGGTAAAGCTGTAGAAGTAAAATCATTCAAACCTTATGGATGTAGCATCAAATATGCTGATAAATAAGTTAGCATTGAAATATTTGTAAAAAGAAAGTCCTAACTTTAGATAGCTAGGACTTTTTTTATTTCTATTTGTGAGACTTAAAGATTACTTCTTCTTATAGTTGCTGTAGGTTATTACAACTTTACCAGTAGTGGTTTCTTTCTTTGTTGCGTCTTTCTTGCCAACTGCGTCTATATCTCCACTAAGATGAGCAGGTATTTGGAAGTTTTTCATGTCGAATTCGAGTAATAGTTTGCTCGGCATATCATACAAGTTATTGCCATATTCAAACTCACTAATAAATGAGCCATTTGACTCTGTAAATGCCTTCATTTTTACCAGTCTATTTGTCTTCTCATCTATTAGCATATTCGCTAGTATAACACCATCTTTATTTTTGCCAGGTATTATTTTGATTTTAGTCAATGTGTTGCCCTTGCTGTCTTTTTCAGTGCCTTCGTAAATTGCTGTGGCTCTATTTTTGATTATTCCTAGATACTCCATCTGTGCACCATCTTTAGGCATCAACATAAAATCATCAGAACTTATATCTATATCATCAGGTCCATTGTAAACTAGCTTTGCTTTTCTTTCTTTTATTTTAAGAAATTCCACATCTATATTGATCTTCAAATCAACAGTATATGGTTTTACTTTCTCTAGTTTGGTTACTAGTTTATTGAGTATTGGTTCTGCATCTTGTGCCTTAGTTACAATTGTAAATGCAACAAAAAGTAATATTATTTTTATAGTTTTCATTAGCTGAGTATATCTTTATTTTTGAAATAGTAGAAAGTAAATGTGATGAATGCAAAAGTATATGCTAGATTTACATATATAGCATGTGCTAATTTAGCGGTGTTTAGTTCCATAGTGAAAAACAAGTCCCATGACGGAAGATAAGTCGTGAATAGATATGGAATAGCTGGACCAATCAAAGCATAGCCCAATGTACTGACTATAGTCAATCCAACGATAATAGCGAAAGTACCAACTATAGGACCAATCGAATTTTCAGATAATGATGACAGCAAAAACGATAGCGCTGTGACAGTAGTCATTGACAAAATACCGTACAATGTAGCATAGCCAA
>JAGXGG010000037.1 GCA_024636855.1 Ignavibacteriota bacterium
ATTAAAATCATACCAATTCCTAAATTAAACGCTTTTCTCATTTCTTCATCACTGATGTTTCCAGTCTCTTGAATTAATTTAAATATTGGTAGCGATTCCCATGTATTCCAATTAATCTCTAAACCACAATCTTTAGGCATAATACGAGAAGTATTACCAATAATACCACCACCAGTTATATGCGAAATACCAGTTAATAATTGTTTTTCTATAAGAGGTTTTACATTATTGAGGTAAGATCTATGTATGTGCAGCAAAGCCTCACCAATAGTTTCATTCATGCCTTCAGGCGTATCGTTGACATCATACTTTGGAAAAAGTACTTTCCTAGCTAAAGAGTAGCCATTAGTATGTAATCCAGTAGATTTCAAACTGATTAATACATCACCTTTTCTGATGTTTGATCCATTTATTATATTCTTTTTATCTACAACTCCAACAATTGTACCTGACATGTCGTATTCATTTTCATTGTAGAATCCCGGCATTTCAGCAGTTTCACCACCAATCAATACACAATTATTCTCTTTACATGCAATGGCAAATCCTTTGATGACATTAGTCGCAACATCAGGGATTAACTTACCTGTAGCAAAGTAATCCAAAAAGAACAATGGAGTAGCACCACCAGCTAATATATCGTTAGTACAATGATTTACTAAACATTGCCCAACCGTATCATGCTTATCAGTCATAAAAGCAACTTTCAATTTTGTACCTACACCATCGGTAGAAGATACTAATACTGGATGTTCATATTCTGGAAAAGAAGCATCGTAAAACCCTCCGAATAATCCAACTTCGGAAAGTACATTCTTGTTCATTGTTTGCTTTATGTATGGTTTGATACTATCTACAGTCTTTTCACCTGCTTCTATATCGACACCTGCTGATTTATACGTTTCTGACATATTCAACCTATCTAATTGGTTTCCATTCTTTTGAATAAGATTTTCCTAACAAAAGTACAGAAACTGAATTTAAAAACCATTTAGTTAAAGTGCTGGTGTACCCTTCTTGTCTAAACCTTCTAGGAGATTCATAAACAACGAAGTCATCTAAAAATTTGATTTTACCAATTTTGGTTATTCTTCGATATAAATCAAAATCCTCACCTGCTACTATTTTTTCGTTATATCCTTTTACTTTTAAGAATGTAGATCTTTTTATTATCTGACATTCTCCCCTACCCATACCTATTCCAATTTGATTCAGAAATTTGAAATACTTATTCATAAGAAAATAGAATATTTTATCTTTCTTTTCTGTTTCATTTTCAAAAGGAAGAACTTTTGATGCTATCGCATCTATATTTTTTAAGCTAGGATTACTTTCCCAATTTGTGAGCACATCAAGAATATAATAAATATCTTTGGGGTAAGTATCGGCATTTATAAACATAAGTATATCACCTGTGGCTACTTCAGCACCTTTATTCCTACCCTCAGCAATCGTTTGTCTATAATTACCTTTGTGATGAACTATTTTATCAACATTACCATAAATTTTTTCAAGAGTACCATCTTTACTACCACCATCACTGACTATTATCTCCAAATTGTACTTATCTTTAAGTTCAATTGGATAATTTAATAAAGTATCAGATATAATCTTTTCTTCCTTATATACTGGAATAATTATACTTATCTTAATATTACTTTTGATTTTTTTACTCTTGTAAATTTAATTGATACAAATTTATCAAATTATCTAAAACTCTACGAATGGATATACTAACATAAACTTAGTTTGTTCACCAAATTCAATTGCTGGTGATGGCAATTTAACATAATTTAATGATTGAATGAACCAATCGAAAGGTGCACCCATTTCTGGAATTAATTCTGCTAGGTTATAATCTAGTGCTAGAATAAATTTTCTATCACCATGTACAATTCCATTGACAGCATACGAATCAGAACAATCGAAGTTCGGGTCATTTGGATCGCAAAGATTCCTTACAGCGTAACCAAACGACAACTGAAGCCATTTCGGCCAATACTTATTATAATCGTCACCTAATAGATTATGTACGTTTACAGACATCCACATAGTATGGGAACTATAGTCATCAATAAATGCAAAATGAGGTCTTCTTTTCATCTCTCCATGTGCATCAGCAGGTATATACATAAACTTAGGTGTAAAATTTTGAAGAAATGGGACATAGTGTTGTGCTAGAAAAAAACTAGATCCGAATAAATTTGCATAAAAGTCTGAAGGGGAAAATCCAAAGTTACTGCCATAACCATCAAGGATTTCTACATAAGTTTGATATGAAAATCCGATAGAAGCACCTAAAATATTAGATAGCTCCCAACTAATTCCTGCAGAAGAAAGTAGTTCAGTATATGCGTATGACATAATATAACCACCAAATATATGCCCTGCTTTATCTGCATATAATGCATACTGACCATCTTCTATTATTTTGAATTCAGCTTGGTCCTTCCAAATTGTATTTGCTTGATAAATGTGTTGTGAGATCATGAATGCAAGAGTTGTTGCAGAGATTCCAATAAGGTAAGGAGTATTAATTTTTGTTTCTAAATTAGGTAGATCTCCGCTTAGTGAGTATCTTTTTGTACAAGCATAATAAAAATCAGAGGAGTCTATCTTAACGGATTCTTCTAGTTCTTTTGAATCTAAACTAGTTGTGAATATATTACTAAACAGGAAGAGTAGTAATATTAGGGTTTTATTCATTTATTTTTTGGCTTGATTATTGTTATATTTGTAATATAATATAATTATTACTTATATTCTAATGAAAGAACACGTAAAAATACTAATAGACACAAGAAAAGCCAAGGGATTGGACTTATCAGAAGTATCCCGAAAGACTGGAATTAGACAAACTGTGCTAGAATCAATCGAATCTGGAGAGTTACCTGAATTGCCTGTAGTATATTTGCGCTCTTTTATTAAAAAATACGCTTCTTTTTTAGGACTCTCAAACGATTCTTATTCGGATCTCTTGAATGAACTAGATAGTAGATTAGCAAAGGAACAATTATTACACAAACCAATTACAAATGAATCTGCTAGTATTATTGATCCAAGTGATAGAAACATAGTATCTATACTCAAATCACAGAATTACAAAGAATTGATTTCTGATAAAAGGCTAATCTCTTCTCTTATGTATCTAGGTCTAGGTTTAGTTCTGATATCTATTATATACTTTGTATTCTTTTCTAGTGAGAGTCAACCAGAAAACTCAATTGTTGATAATATTGAGATAGGTGACGAAATAAAAGAAAATCAAGATGAAGAGAGTCTATTAAATTACTTTGAAACATCTGATAGCTTAGTATTAGAGGCTTTTGCCTTAGATACTTCTTGGATGAGTGTTACTATAGATGGTAAGAAAAACGAAGAAATACTTCTCAAACCCGGAACTAAAAAAGTGTGGAAAGCCGCCAAATTCTTCACTATAACAGCAGGTAACGCTGGTGGTGTTCAACTTAAAAGAAACGGTGAGAAGCTAGAACCTCTTGGAGCAAGAGGGAATGTCGTAAACAACGTTAAAATTACAAAAGACGAAGTTAGTAAATAGACTACAAACCACTTTTTATCAAATCATGAATTCTAACTACACCAATACATCTATTATCTGAATCTACTACAGGTAATACATTTATTTGACTTTTTCTATTCTCCATTATGGAAAGTGCCCTTCCGACTAATACATCTGAATCTACAGTAATTGGATTAGCAGTCATTATATCACCAATTTGTATATCAGAAATCATATCATATCTATTTAATGCCCTACGTGTATCACCATCAGTTATGATACCTACTAGCTTTTCTTTTTCTACCACACATAGACAACCCAATGGTTTATCTGTCATGACTATAAGAGCATCCTTGAAGGAACTTCCAACTTCAATCAATGGAATACTTTTACCTTTGTGCATAACATCACCAACTGTAATAGTCAAGTTCTTCCCTAATTGTCCTAAGGGATGATTATATGCAAAATCGACTTCTGTAAAATTATTCATTTTCATAACAGATGCAGCTAATGCATCACCTAAAGCCATAGTTAGTGTGGTGCTTGTGGTTGGAGCTAATTCAATTGGACAAGCTTCTTTTTCAAGTGGTATATGTAAATGAATGTCAGAGTTTTTAGCTAAGTAAGAATCTTTATTTGTAGTTATAGCTATTATGTTTGTTCTTTTCTTTAAATACGGGAAGAGTAAGATTAGTTCATCTGTGGTACCACTTTTTGAAATAATTATAGATATATCATTATCATTAACAATACCCAAATCACCATGGAGTGCCTCTACTGGATGCAAAAACAAAGCTGGTATACCAACACTAGAGAATGTAGCAGCGATTTTCTTACCAACAATACCAGATTTGCCTACACCTGAAATGATTATTTTATCAGCTTTCTGAATATGATTACAAGCATCAACAAAATATTTGTCCAATGAATCAGATAATATTTCAAGTCCTTTAGACTCCTCCATCAATACTCTTTGTGCTTCTTTTATTATATCCATAGTTTTTTTGAGTGCAAAATAAGAATATTTTTTCTATCCAGGAGGCCATTTCATACTTCTACCTGCTAATAAATGAAGATGAATATGATAAACTTCTTGTCCCCCATTCTCATTACAATTAAATATCAATCTATATCCATCATTTGCTATGCCTATTTCATCTGCGATTAGTTTAGCTCTATAGATTAATTTGCCAATTAACTCTATGTCATCCAATTCAATATCATTAATAGTAGGTATTTTCTTTTTAGGAATGATTAGAATATGAATAGGTGCTTGTGGATTAATATCTTTGAAGGCTAGTATTTCTTCATCTTCAAATACAATATTCGCTGGTATTTCTTTTCTAATAATTTTATCAAATATAGTTTCTTTCATTTTAAAATTCTCCATTTATATAATAAAGAAAACCCTCGTTATAAAAAGTATAACGAGGGTTTTAATTTTAAGTCAAATGTAGTTCTATTATTATTGAACTACACTCATCTTAGCTGATTGAGTTTGACCATTAGCAGTGATTCTGTAAATATAAGTACCAGAATTTAATCTGTTACCAATAGCATCAGTTGCATCGTAAGGTAAAACATAAGTACCAGCATCAACTTCGTCGTTTAATAATGTTTTAACAACATTACCTAATAAATCAAGAACTTCTATTCTAACATTACCATTTTGATTAGTAGTGTATTCAATATTAGTTGATAAGCTAACTGGGTTTGGAGAGTTACTGATAACTAAATCAGGGTTTCCAAACTGTACAGTTACAATATCAGTCTCATGACAGTTTTGAGTACCATCAAAGTCAACTTGTCTTAATTTATATTGGTAAGTAGTACCAGCTTTTACGTTCTTATCAGAATAAGAGTAGTAGCTAGTAGTTTTAGTATTACCATTACCGTTTACGAAAGTAATTTGTTCCCACTCGTTAAAGTCGCTATTAACTTTAGCTCTTTTTTCGATATAGAAACCTTTGTTGTTTTCTTCAGTAGCTGTAGTCCAAGAAAGATCAATAGCTGAGCTTCTTTGTTCGCCTTCGAAGCTAACTAGTTCGATAGGAACATCACAGTCATCAACATTTTGTATGTTTCCAGAAGCTTTAGCACCTAAGAAAGGTCTAATCAATGGAATCCAAGTACCATTAGTTAATGTTAAAGTAACGCCCTCTGCAGGAACCCAACCAAAGTGGTGTAAGTGAGCGTAACCCACGTTACCAATACTTGGAGTAAATGCAGTCCACTCACCAGAACCTCTTGTGTTCTCAAAAGCGAAATAACTATTGTTTAGTAAACTACCGCTTACAACTCTCTTTCTAAATTCTTTATGAATATTAAGAGATACACCAGAACCACCAACATCATTCGTGAAGTTTACTGGAGGAGGAACATATACAGACATAGTTCTTAGACCAGTTCTTTGTTTTGATCCACCTAACTCAAGACCAGTTTCACCTAGTTGAGCGATTGCTATCCAATAAGTACCTTTTGGTAATACGATACCTTTTGGCATCAAATATCTTACATACTTACCAAATATTAACTTATCAGTTCTGTCATCTCTACCTCTAGTTCTATCTAATCTAGAATCAAGTATTTCTTCTGTAGGTATATCTAAATCAGATCTACCTTTGTAGATTGATAATGCAATATGGTCAGGAGCTTGATTTATAGTTCCAAATAATGCATCATAACCATAAATAGTATCAGCTTGTAGTAATTCGAATTTCATAGCCAATTGACCTGAAATACTACCACCAATATAACCTGAACCATATAGAAGTTCATTATATCCACCAGATTGACCGTTAACGTTACCTCTACCACCATAACCGTAAGCTTCGATGTTAAGTCCTCTACCAGTAGGGAAAGCTCCACCACCGATATCGTTAGAAGGGTTATCTATTGGATCATAAGCAAAAGTAGAACCGAATTTGATTGTAAAGTCAGTATAAGTTGTATCGTTAAGCTCTTCTAAGTCACCACCAGGGACAACTATAATAGCTTGTGCACGATATTCACCTTCGCCAAACTTACGAGCTTCGAAATCTGGGAATGCTCTAACAATCTCATTATTCGGATCATGGTAAGTAACAGCTCTAGTATTACAGTAAACTAAGTTATTAGGATCTGAAGTATTTGTACCTCTATATATCTTAACTTTGATATGATAGAAAGGAGCGTTATTTGCTGTATTGTTAGTTGCAGTAACTTCAATAGGAATTTTTGATGCTTGAGTAGCAGGAGCTTCAGTATAAGGCCAGCTTATAGAAACAGCACTTACTTCAATATCAGTTGTTTCTCTAGATTTGAATAATACATTAATATTATCAACTAAGAAGTTATCATCATCATCGTTAGTACACTGAGCACATTTCTTATCATTTGTAGCAAACATTTTCAATCTAAATCTAAAATGCTTAGCTCCATCATTTTGATGTCTGATAAATGTGTCAGGAATAGGTACGAAGTATTTTTTGTAAATAAAGTCAAAACCATCATCGTAAATATCAGCTCTTAGAGAGTTTTCTTCTCTAGTTGCAGCATTAGGCAATGCAAGTGATGAATCTCTATCATCTTCTAAGAAACCTGTTAAATATCCACCAGCACCATAAACACCTAATGCAGGTACTTTAGTTTCAGCATCTTCGCCATTTCTACGTGGGTGATTTCTCCATCTATTATCTTTTACATTAGCAATGTTTGCAACACCATTATCTGAAGGTTGCATAATTTCTAATGCTAACATATCAGGGCTAGATGAAACAGCAACTCCAGTAGTAAATACAGTAAATGGATCTCTGTTCAATACAGCTCTTGGCTCTGGTCCTACAAGTAAGTTATCACCATATCCTCTATCCCAGAATTCTTTATCAAGAGTTCTTTGTACAGATAATGAAATAACAGAACCAAATCTGCCTCTCATATCAATTGGATGAGATCTAAGTTCGTCACCTGGTGTATTATCTTGACCACCAGTCGTTACTCTATTTAATTTAATAACAGGAGAACTCAAGAAGAAGTTTTCATTGTTATCAGCAGTAAATCTACCTCTAGGAGGTAATGGATGTCTTGAAAGTACATCACCACTTACTACTTCTGCGTCAATACTTACCCATTTTTGAACTGAAGGAATTGGAACACCATCAATTATATGGTACTCTCTAGCATCATCACTAAAGAAATTATGTAATCTCATTACGTGAAGATCAACTCCAGCAGTATCATCAAACGGCCAAGCATCTCCTAGTTTCTTGTTTGTATTAGGATTAGTTGCATCAGCAACTACGAAAGCCGCCATTCTACCAATTTGGTATAGTTTGTTATTTTCATCTCTTGCGAACTCATTTGGTTCGAATGGAGGGAATTTAACTTCAACATAACCATAAGGAGGAATACCAGTTCTAGTTTTACCATTCCAAGGATTAGTTCCTGGATAGTTAGCAACTTCCGCTTGGTAGTTATTATCTTTATCAATTGTAACAGTAACTAATCTAACTCTTACGTCAGGGTTACCTTCACAATTAGCTAAATTATCATCCGGTGTTGATAAACATTTGTTATCAACTGGTACAGCTCTGTTATAAATTAATCTACCTGTAGCTTTGTTCAATACTCTAAAACGAGCATAGAAATTCAAATCTTGAGGAACAAAATTTACACCAGTAGGTGCTTGTATATCGTTAGATACGTTTTGAATAATTGCAACCGGTTGAATAGCACCTAAGTGATCATTACCAGCTAATAATTCATAGTTATTTACATCTCTAGTATTTACTGTCTCAGAAAAAGCTAAAGAAGCATTCGGATCTTGTTTACGAACTCTATATTGAATATCAACAACTCTCAAAGTATTTTGATGTTGTTTGAATTTCAATGAAGTAAATGTTTGAGGGAAACTAGCAGGGTTTCTAAAATAAGTGAAATAGTGAGTATATTGCTCATATTCTCTTACCCATGGGAAACTAGAACTATTTTGGTCCGGTCCACCAGTTACATTGTAGTTTGCGTGTCTACCAAAACCATAAACACCAACTGCAGAGTTTCCTCTGAAGATGTCTTTAGCTTGGATTACTGTATTACCAGCTCTAACACCACCCATAAATCTTTCATAAATAATAGTTATACTACTATCATTTCTATTTAGGATAGTTTGACCAGATACTGCAGTATACCCATCATCACTTGGTCTATAGTCAGAAGCACCGTAATTGATTTGCCACCCTAGAGTAATTTTAGTACTTTGTGGGACAGCTAAGTTTTCAAAATAGATAACAATCTTATCATTAGCAATTGTTCTAAAGTAATGTACTTTACCGTGATTATCTACTTTGTTTTGTGTACGAGAATATTGTGATAATTCATAGTCACCATACATAAAACCAATTAAAGCTGGTTTGTATGATGCAGAAGTAATGTTATTCATACCGTGTGGGTTAGCCAAACTACCATTATTAGCTACATCACCACGAATACCGCCATTAGGATCAGCTTTATTACCACCTAATATTGACCAATTGTAACCAAAGTTATCAACTACATTGTCATTAGTTCCATCACCTGATCTATTTCTGTTATCACCAGGAAGAAAACCTGCGAAATAATCCATTGAATTCGGATCGTAAGCTGATTGCTCACCAGAAGGAATATATTTGTTCCCGAACTCATCATAGAAATATCTTCTATTTGTAAGGGCAATTAAACCATTAGTAGTTACATAAAATGAATCATAACGAACTCCATTAAAGTAAAAACCACCAACTAATTTCAAAGGCATAGGGCCAGCGAAAGCGTTGTCTGTTGTATCTTGAAAATAATCGTTATCCTCAAAGAAGTCTCCACCATTTTGAACTGGGTAAGCTGGATTTCTAAAGAATCTTAATCCTTCTTCTTTGTTATTGTTCCAGTAACTAGGTTCTACTACCCTTGGGCCAGGTAATACAGATACCCATCTTTCTGGATTTTCATCTAAACTATAAATAGTTTCAGATGGTTTCCAGTAAGCTGGAGCGTCATCAGAGAAATCTACTACATAGTATCCAGTAGAAACTGCGATTGCGTCGTGAGCATTGTTCACGAGGTTGAATGGCAAAGGAGCAGTACCTAACTGGTAGAAACTTTTCCTTTGTGTCTCATTGCTTTTGCTACTTAACAAATCTGGTGAAGTGTAGTCTGATTGAACACTGACATTCTCGTCAATACGTTCTACCGTAACTTGTGCACTTACAGCCATTGTTGCCGCAGCGAAAAGAGAAATGAGGAATATTGCGTATATTCTTCTCATTATAAAATCTCCTAAAATTGTTAAAAAAATAAATTGTAAAAAAAAATTATCGTTTAAATCTCCAGCCTTTATCTTCGTTCTCGAAGATCCAGCCTGCAATCTTTCCGGGCTCTATTGTATTGAAAAAATTCCAATACTCTTCATCATATATATATCCCGAACTTGTGTCTTCAGTAGGAACATTTTCAGCTTGTTCTATAATATTGCTTAAACGTTCTTTCCATTTTTTGAAATTATCTGTTCTTAAATCAATCCAACCATCAAAACAGAATTGATCTAGGTTTTCTTTTGTAAATTCTATTTCATCTTGATTTCTTCTTACTGGAATCTTGACAAAATCTCCCCTTAAATATTTACCATCTTTTAATAAGATTGGTAATCCAATTGATAATATTTCTTTTCTAAGATCTGAATTTTCAATTATCAATTCAGTTGCTTTAGTAGCTAACTCTTCATCACTGATTTTCAATAATGATTTAATATCTTCATTGACTAATCTTAAAATATTTGCTTCGTGTAATAACTTTGACAACCTTGGTGGTCCAAGCAATTCAAAGGCAACACTGTTTAATCCATTTTCTTTTTCTAAATGACTCAAACGTTTTACAGCTTCGTTCCTTAGATAACCACCTCTGTAAGTTGGTCCTAAGGTAAAAGCATCTAATCCTTGAATTATATCCTTACCAGTATTACCACCTCTTATCTCAAATACTGTGTATTCTGCTATTTCCTCAGGTGTAACTATTTCCATTTGGCCTAAAGCGCTAATTGCTTCGAATTCACCTTTTGAAAATATACCATTTTCACCAGTATCTATATATACAGATTTTAGATACTCATTTGTAGATACAACGTTACTCTTATTATCAAACTTAAATGCAGTATTACTGTCCATGGCATCTTTAGGATTCATATCAAAAAGTTCTATTTTCTTGCCACCTTTTCTGATTTCACCATAAGTGATTTTCTTCCAAGCTATAGTTGCAGCTGGCTTTATTTCCTTTACGATAGTACTATCAGGAGTTCTAGCTAATAAAAACATAAGCATTGAGTGAGCGCCTGCCACAGCAGTTTTAGACAACAACACTCTAGAAGGTCTTTCTTCGCTATGAGTATAAGGTATATTCATACCCATACCCCCTGTTCCTGTAGTTCCTATTTTCATATACATTCCAGTATTGTTTTCTGACATTGCTTTATGTAGTATTTGCACATGTCTGATTAACTGAGGTATATAAGAACTTGCTATTAGCTTTTCAACATTAAGACTATTAAGTTTTCCAGTTTTAATATCGTTTAATACATTATTAGACTGACTGTAAACATTGAGATAAGCAATAGCAGTTGCTGTATTGATACAATCAATGATTACATCCGGTTGAGATTTTTTAATAAAGCTAAACAATGCAGAATTATTAGCTATTTCATCATCTAATTCAGAGAAAACATCGTGTATAAAACCATGTCTAGAGTCATCATTGTTGAAAAGTTCAGATGGATTTATATCCTTCCACTCTTCTCTTGTAAATATATTACCCCACATTGGAGTAAACTTACAATTTGAGTTAGAGAACTCTTTTTCGAGTTTAGATACAGCGTCTTTTGCTTCTGTTTCTTTTAGAGATGTTACTATAAGCTCCGAAGGATTGTACTTCATCAGCTTTTTGCATATAGCAATACCAACTAATCCCCAACCACCTAATATTAGTATTTTCGAATTTTTTATTTGCATTTACTTACCATTTTCTACTATTTATTAATATCCGAATTATGACATTCACGTAAATTAAAAAATAGTTAATTATGAAACAAATAAGATTAACTAACAGTATTAGAAAGTTGTAATTTTAAAATAGTTTCAAAGAACTTGTCACTTTACTATCTATATAGACACATGAACAGCAAAAACGTCTCAAGAAAAGTGAACTTTTTTTCTCATTTTTATCCACAATTAAGGCCAAGACCTCAATATTCCCTTATATTTGAATGAATTAAGTAAATTAAATTTTTTTTATGACTGAAGTACTTTTTATTGTTTCATTTAGCTTTTATTTCGCCAGAGCACTGTTTTTCGTAATTGGTGCTAAGAAAGGGAGAATAAAATTTAAAGAAATATTTATTAATAAATATCCATTTGTTAGTATAATTGTTCCTGCCAGAGATGAGCAAGATAATATAATAATGTGTCTAGAATCTTTAGTTGATTCTGATTATCCTCGAGACAAATATGAAATTATTGTAGTTAATGATAGATCCACTGATAATACTCAAAGATTAGTGGAAAAATTTGCAGAGAATCAAACCAACATTAAACTATTGAATATTATAGAAGATAGCCAAAAAGTTGTTGCAGGAAAGCCTGGTGCTCTTGATTTTGGTATTGCAAGTGCAAAAGGTGAGTATATTTTACTTACTGATGCTGATTGCAAAGTGAATAAGAAATGGGTTTCAAGTATGGTAAAAACATTCATTGAGAAAGATTCCGATTTAGTCGCAGCATTCACTCTAGTTAAGCATGATTCATTTTTTGACAAGTATCAGGCAATAGAATGGATTTTGATGCATACTATGGCATCTGGTGGAATGGGGCTTAACTTTCCATTAGGATGTTTTGGTAACAATATGGCTTTCAAAAAATCAATTTATGATCAAACTGGTGGGTATGGTAAAATTGATTTTTCAGTTACTGAAGATTTGGCATTATTACAAACAGTTCATAAGATGGGGGGTAAAATTAACTATATCTGTCATAGAGACAGTACAGTAAAAACTTTACCACTTAAAAGTGTAAAAGAATATCTAAATCAAAGAAAAAGATGGGCAATTGGTGGAAAGAAATTGGGTTGGAAAGCAACATTGTTTGTACTTGCTTCACTATTAATTTGGATTACAGCTGTTGTTAGTTTTTTAGAGGGGCATTATTATTTGAGTGTAATTATTATGCTTCTAAAAGTCATTACTGATGTTATACTCGTGATACCAACAATATTGACAGTAAAGGAAAAAGGACTTCTACCCTATTTACTTCCATCAAATTTTCTTTTCATAATCGTTGAACTTATCCTTCCATTTCTAATAATAAACAAGAAAGTAGAATGGAAAGGGCAAGTATTCAAATAGCTATTTTCCTTTAATTACAATAGTTTTCATCATCATATCAAATATTGGTTGATAATATTTGAAATCCTCTTCCGCAGATTGGAAATAACCGTAAAATAATTGATCCTTTTTAGAAGTAACTAATTCATACATTATAAGTTTAAATGTATTTTCATTTCTTTGAGATTGCGTTAAAAAACTTAATGCTTTCCATCCATTCAGCATAAATTGTTTTTGAGAAACCAAATCATAAGATTTATAATCTCCAGTATTTTTTAATTGGCTTTGTTGCCAAAACGTTACCAGCTCATCTTCATTACTCACTCCATAATTTACCCCCATATCATAATTATATGATAGAGTTATTACAACGGTTTGAAAGCGAGCATTTGCATCTTTCTGAGGTACAGTGATTACCATACTCTCTTCATTATCTTTCGAATCTAATTTCACATCCCAATGATTAGGTACTTCAATACTATAATATCCATTTTTCGAATTTACTCTTTCATAAACATAATCCTTAGGGTCTTTGAAAGCTACACCTGTTATTTTATAAAGTGTTGCTCTATCTTTTTCAGCTAAATCTTTTTTACCCATTTCATCATATAAAACCGCTCTATTATTAAGAGCATCAGTATGTTTAGGATTCCCTTTTATAATAGTAGAATAGTCCTTGATAGCATTTTCATAATCTTTTGTCTTATAGTACACAGATGCTCTACTTAGATACAAATCATCAGATTTCAAGCCTTTTTTCTCAGCATTGTTATATTGTTTTATTGATTCTGTCAATTCCTTATTCTTGTATAAAAGACGTGCCAATTGGAAATTAATATCAGGATTCGTTTTATCAAGTTCTAATGCCTCATTAAGATCTGCAATTGCCGAATCTAATTTTTCGAGAGAAGTATAAGCACTACCTCTATTCAGATATGCATGTGGAAATTTAGGATCTAGTTTGATAGATTTAGTAAAATCGTCGATTGCTCCATATACATCGCCTATATAAGCTTTTGTTAATCCTCTACCATTATAATAATCTGAAATAGTAGAATCTATTTGAATAGCTTCAGTGAAATTAGTCTTTGATTCTTCGTAATGTCTTAAAAATAAATGAGCAAATGCTATTTGCCCATAGATGTATGAATTTTTAGGCTTCTCATTCAAACTCTTTTCATATAAGCTAATAGCTTCTTCATACTTATGCTCTTGGTAAAGTTTTTCTGCCTTTTTATAGCTTGTAGAATTCTGAGAAAGAACTGATGTGAGATTAGTTAAAACTATTAAAATTAATAAATATATTTTCATTTTTTACGTCTAGTCAATTATTATTTCTTACAAACTTACGGTTATCTTTTGAAAAAGTTATTGCTTTGTTCTATAATTTTGTTGTTTACATACACAGCAAAATCTGATATTGGATTTGGTTTGATGATCGGAGAACCAACAGCTATTACAATAAAAGCCAGAAGTGGCGGAAGTAATGATTGGATTTTTAATATTGGTTCATTTTCAAAATACGGAAATTTAAGATTAGACGGAATTTACACTTTCAATTTCCCATCGGCATTCAATAGTAGGGATTTTGAGCTTTATGCTGGTATTGGAGGTGTTATAGCATTTGGGGATGGTAATAGTTTCTTTTATGAGAAGAAAAAACGTGAAAATGATTTCGGAATAGGTGTAAAAGGATTAATGGGAGTCAATTTTAAACCTAGTAAGAAATTTGAAATATTTTTAGAGTTAGGCCCACTTTTGGGTGTAACTAATAAGTTAGGAGCAGATATGGAAGCTGCGTTAGGATTTAGATTTTATCCATAAAAATATAAAGGTAAATATATGAAAGTAATTATGAGTGTTTTGACATTTTTTATTCTATCTGTTTCGAGTTACTCAGATTGTATGGTTGGTACTGGTAGTATATTAGAAGACAAAGTATATGTACCAGATGTAAAATCTCTGGTTATAAATGTCCCTATGAAAATAGTACTTACTCCAAGTCAAAATGAAAGTATTTTAGTTAAAACTAACGAAGATATACTGAAGAATTTAATTTTCAATTATGATGATGGTGAGCTTGTTATAAATGGTAGACAGGATTTATGTCCCAACGATTTGACAATTTTTATTTCAATGAAGAAAATAAATTCGATTATATTAAATAAAAATACTAAATTAACAAGTACTGGTACTTTCAAAACTGAAGATTTTGAATTAGAAGTCAATGGATCAGCCGAAATTGATTTTGCAATAGAAGCAGAAGACATAGGAATTGATTTGGAAGGAAGTGGGACTGTGAACCTAAGAGGAAGTGCTGAAGAACTTACTATCAGTATGGACGGGAGTGGCAGTTTAGATGCTAGTCAGTTAATAGCTGACGAAGTTTATGTAGAATTAGATGGAAATGGAGTTATAACTGTACATCCAAAAAATGTCCTAGAAGCCGATCTAAATGGAAATGGTAAAATTCTCTATAAAAACAAACCAAAAGAGTTATCAATAGAGAAAGACGGAAATGGAATAATAGAACAAATTAGATAGTGATATATGAAAATATTAGTTATTGAAGATGATTACGCACACTTTCATACTATAAAGATGGCATTAAAATATGCACTAGACAAAGATATTGCTGTCGATAATGCATTGAAACTTAATGATGCTATAAGTTTCATGAAAGATAAAGATTATGATTTGATTATTAGTGATTTATTTCTTCCGTATTCCTCTACTTTGATGAATACAATAGAGAATGTAATAAATAATAAAAGATCTGCCACCGTTATCTTTTGTAGTGCGATGAATATTTCAAAAAGTGATTTGGATCATATTAATTCGAAACAATGGATATTTTTCCCTAAGAATGATAAATTCCCTGAGAACTTGAAAAACACAGTAAAAGAAAAATTCATTGGCTAATTTCAATAAGAGATATAATATTTTCTTAGTTAAGTATCTAATAGTCATAATTTCTTATTACTTACTACTATTGATTCCAAATAACTATATATTAGAGCAGTACTTACGCAGTACTGCTTTTTTTTCGTCTCAAATAATTAATTGGTTCACTGTTGGAGTTAGAAATGTAGGTGATGTGATTATAGGTAATGATTTTTCTGTTCAGATATCCTTTGGATGTGAAGGGACAGAGCCTATGATATTATTTGTTGCAGGTGTACTAGCATTTGATGCTACACTCCGAAAGAAAGTTATTGGAGTAATATCTGGTATTGTTCTTTTATTCATTCTGAATTTAATAAGAATAGTTATATTGTTTTTTGTAGGTAGTGAAAATATTGAGCTTTTTGCAGCTTTACATGACATTTATCTTCAGCTTGCTTTGATAATAATCTCTATTTTAATGTTATTATTCTGGATTAATTATGCAAAAAAATAATATTATAAAATCCGTTATTTTATTTGTGCTTAGTATTTCTGTTCTATTATTTATTAAGACATTAATTATAAATTTTACTAATACTTATCTTACTACTACAAGCAATTATTTTCTACAAGAATACGTGAATGAAAAATATATTTTTGAAAAAGAAGCAGTAGCTTTTATGGAAGATATCCATTATCTAAATATAGATTGTATATTCTATGGTACTGAGAATGGAGATATAATAAGGACTGTAAAGATAAATACTTTAAATGAATTCTTATTACCTATCTTTATACTCATTTCTTTTTCTATAGCCACTTGCTTTTATTTCAAATCAAAATGGCTATATATTCTAATTTCCTTGTTAGGAGGAGTTTATATATTTACAGTAAAAATACTAGTAATGATATTTGATAATTTTAATTACACAGATTATAAATTATCAGAATTCATATTTCCAATCGACCAGATTAACTATTTTCTGAATTTCGTTTTCAATACAACCGGTTCAAGTATAAATTTCGTTTTACCAGTTCTGATTATTCTAGTACAATTTTCAATATTTACACCAAAAGAGAATCAAAATATTATTAATCAATAACTTCTTTTCGATCTTCTGGTCTTAGAATATCCCATATATTATTCTTTAGGTTATCTACATTGATATGCGAAACAGCAGAGATAAGCATTGGTTTGATTGTACCTTCGAACCGAAGTCCTTCTAATTCCTTCTTTTTATCTTCGTCAATTGCATCTATTTTGTTTATACAAATCAACTTTTCTTTTTCTTCCATTTCAGGATTGAATTTATATAGTTCCTTTTTTAGGATTTCAAAATCAGAAACAATGTCCTCACTGAAAGCTTCTAAGATATAAACTAATACTTTTGTTCGTTCTACGTGGCGTAGGAATTGATGTCCTAAGCCTTTGCCCTCACTAGCTCCCTCTATTAACCCGGGTATATCAGCAACAACAAAACTCTTTGATTCTGCTATTTTCACTACACCTAAGTTAGGAACCAAAGTAGTAAAATGATAGTCAGCTATTTTAGGTTTTGCAGCAGATACAACTGAGATTAGAGTCGATTTACCAACATTAGGAAAACCTACTAGTCCTACATCTGCTAATAATTTCAATTCAAGAGTGATACTTAAGTCAATCCCTGGAATACCTGGTTGAGCATATCGAGGTGCTTGGTTTACAGAATTTTTAAATTCTGCATTCCCTTTTCCACCCAAACCACCATTAGCGATAATTTCTGATTGACCAGCTTCTACTATATCTGCAATCAATTTTCCAGTTTCTGCATCTTTAACTAGAGTTCCTACTGGCACTTTAATTACTTTATTTCGTCCATTTCGACCAGTACATTCGTTTTTACCACCCGGTATTCCATTCTCAGCTTCATATTTCTTTGCGTATTTAAAATCGAGCAAAGTACTTAACTGTGGGTCACCAAGTATTATCAAGTCTCCCCCTTTACCACCATTACCGCCATCTGGACCACCCTTTGCTACGAATTTCTCTCTTCTAAAACTAACGTGCCCAGGGCCACCATTACCAGACCTAATGTCTATATTTGCTATATCTATAAATTTCATAATTCTAACTTCTTTAATGCTTCTTCTATTCTACTTACTTTTACTAATTCTATGTTCTTACTTTTGAAACTGAATTTCTTTATATCGGGGATTATTGCTTTCTTGAACCCTAATTTTTCTGCTTCTTTTATTTTATCCACTAATCCAGAAACCGGTCTAACTTCACCTGTAAGACCTATTTCACCGATAACAATTGTATCTTTACTTAGTGCTTGATTATTCAAGCTGCTGACTAATGACATCGCAATCCCTAGGTCTGTGGAAGTATCATTTACTTTTAGTCCACCAGCTATATTCAAAAATACATCATATTTATAGAACATCGCACCTATTTTCTTTTCTAGTACAGCAATTATCATTTGTAGTCTTCTATTATCGAAGCCAGTTGCAGTCCTTTGTGGTACCGAAAATCCCGTCGGAGATACTAAAGTTTGCACTTCAATTAGTAGTGGTCTGTTACCTTCTGTTGAAGCAACAGTAATAGTCCCAGGCTCATTATCTGTAGAATTAGAAAGAAAATATTCAGATGGATTGGTTACTTCTTCTAGTCCCTTTTCAGACATTTCGAAAATACCAATTTCATTTGTGGAACCATATCTATTTTTTATAGTCCTCAAGATTCTATAGTTCTGTCCCTTACTTCCTTCAAATTGGAGAACTGTATCTACCATGTGTTCCAATATTTTGGGGCCAGCTATAGCTCCTTCTTTATTAATGTGACCTATTGTGAATATAGGTTTATTAAGTCTTTTAGCTAATTGCATTAATTTTGCAGTGCATTCACGAACTTGGACAAAACTACCAGGGGTAGATTCTATATCACTAAGATAAACTGACTGTATAGAATCAACTATAGCTAATCCACAGTCATCGCTATTTATAGCCTCTATTATTTTATTAAGCTCCGTTTCCGCGATTATATTCAAATCACCTGGGATATTGGTTAACCTCTCAGCTCTATGCTTTATTTGAGCTAGTGATTCCTCACCCGTTATATAGAGCGGCTTTCTTGATATTAAATGTCTTGTCATCTGCAACGTAAGAGTTGATTTACCTATACCCGGATCTCCAGCAATAAGTACAAAAGAACCTGGGATAATCCCACCACCAAGAACCCTGTCGAACTCACTTATACCAGTTTTATATCTGTATTCATCACCTGTTTCTATTTCGGATAACTTATGAACTTTAACAGTTCCTCTTCTCTCTAAGTTGAGTTTTTTGGAGTGCTTTCCTTCGACTTCGACTTCCTCGAATGAATCCCAACTTTCACAAGTTGTACATCTGCCCATCCATTTGGCTGATTCGTATCCGCAATTTGAACAAATATACTTAAATTTAGTTTTCATTTTGTAAATTGTATGCTATTATGCTTGATTGGAAAAAAAACGAATATAAGAAAAATTTTCTCAGTATAGTGCTCTTAGGAATTGTTTTAAGAGTAATATTATTGCTATTCCTTGGGACAGAAGGTCAATCCGATTGGGAATACGGTATCATAGCAGAGAATATAGTTGATGGAAAAGGATATTCTTTCTATTATTTTGAAGATGGAAAGTTAACACACGAAATAAAAGAAAACTCTAACCCTGCCTCATCTGCTTATATGGCTCCCGGATATGTTTACTTGCTAGTAGCTATTAAGTTTTTGACAACTAAAAGCCTAGAGAATTATATCGCTTTTGGTTTCAATCTTATCTTCTTTATTGCAACCATGTTCTATCTATTTAGGATAACCGAAAGTCTCTTTAATGGTAAGGTTGCAATTATTGCTATTCTGTTTTATTCACTAATACCAGAGTTTATTTATACAAGTTATTCTATTGGAACTACACAGATCTATCATTTATTTCTCACTTTGATTATTTATTACTCGTTAAAGAGTACAAACGCTAATAAATTTACTTTACCTATAATCTTAGGGATTGCAATTCTTTTCAGATTCGAATTGTTCTTACTTTTGATGATGATAGTAGTATTAATGCTAATAAAAAGGAATTATACACAATTGCTATTATTATTAGTAATCCCATGTCTATTTCTTGCCCCGTGGGTAATTAGGAATCAGCAAACTTTCCATGAGTTTATACCATTTTCTACTACAGGAGGATTAAATCTATATAGGGGAAATAATGAAATAATGATAGGTGGATGGCATAATTTCAATACCTTGGAAAAACTGAGTCATTTTAAAGAAGATACAAGTAAAATTGAGTTGTTCCTTAATGAGATGTATAAGGAAGAGGTTGTAACTTATTTAAGTAATGATTATACTATGTCATCTATAAATTTTGTAAAGAAGTTCTTTTATTATTGGTTTGTGAATCCAAACGAAGATAAATCAATGAATATAATCTATATAGTTCCTTGGTTTATATTGCTATCACTAAGTATAATTGGAATAGTAAAACAGAAAAGAATGCCTACAATTATGGCTTTGATAATTGTTTATCATACAATTTTAGCATTAGTATTCATTCCATTGCTTAGGTATCAGAACATGATGAAAATCGTATTAATACCAATAGCAGCCTATGGATTAATAGAATTATTAAAGAAAGAGAAATAGATTATTCTTCAATAAAAGTTTCTTCGCCTGTATCAGAACCAAATAACGCCTCAACATAATTGACAGCATCAAATGGTTGTAAATCAGTTATCTTCTCCCCTACACCAATGTATCGAACTGGGATTTTCAGTTCATCAGCTATTGCTATAACTATACCGCCTTTGGCCGTACCATCAAGCTTTGTCAAAACTATGCCTGTGATATTAGCTACTTTTGAGAACTCTTTTGCTTGTTGAAGAGCATTTTGACCTGTAGTACCGTCTAGTACAAGAAAGACCTCGTTAGGTGCATCTTCTCTATGCTTTTTCATAACTCTACCCATCTTTTCTAACTCATTCATTAGATTGACTTTGTTATGTAATCTACCCGCTGTATCTATTATTACAACATCACTTTCATTTTTTATAGCCGAGGCCATGGTTTCGTATGCAACTGAAGATGGATCTGAACCTTGGGCTTTCTGTATTATATCTACTCCAGCTCTTTGCGACCATACTTCTAATTGCTCGTTAGCAGCTGCACGGAAAGTATCTGCTGCACCTATAACAACTTTTCTTCCAGCATTCTTGTAGTTATAAGCAAGTTTACCAATTGTAGTAGTTTTACCGGCGCCATTTACACCGATTACCATAATCGAATGTGGCTTTTTAGATTCATCAATTGTATAATTTTTATCTGCTTCGGGGCTATCAGATTGAATAATTAGATTCAGAATTTCTTCTTTAAGTATTTTATAGAGGTCTTCAGCATTTTGAAAATCTTCTTTCTTTACTCTAACTTTTAGTATTTCTATCAATTTTTCAGAAGTAGAAACACCTATATCAGAAGTTATTAGGATTTCTTCGACTTCATCTAAAAGTGCTTGATCAATCTTCCTCCCTTTTAGTAGTTTAGATAATCTGTCAGAAAAAGATTTCCTTGTCTTTTCAAGACCCTCTTTTAACCTATTGAAACCAACAGCTTCCGAGGTTTTATCTACTGTCTCTACTATCTTTTTCTTGAACTTATCGAAAAATCCCATGTTGAAGTCTTATTTTGATTTTAATATTTTGTACGCTTTAAGTACGTAAATTACAAAAGAATATACAAAAAATAAGGCAGTTAGTAAGGAACCGTAACTATAAAAGCCTTCCCACCCCAATAATATTCCAATTAATACAACAGCTGCAACGTTAACGGCAATCTTACCAGTCATGTTAGAAGCAACTACGATTCCCGTCTTGGATTTAATATATATCCCACCTAAAAAGATAAGAATATCACGTCCAATAATAATAGCAGCTAAATAAGTTGGTATCAATCCTTGTATTATCATTATAATTGCTGCAGTACCGAAAAATATTTTGTCAGCTAATGGGTCAAGTATTTTTCCCAAATCTGTTATTTCTTTTCTATCTCGTGCGAAATATCCATCTAGATAATCTGATAATATAGCTAATCCACTTATCAATAGAGTCATAGTTATATTCGAATCAAGTAGAAAATATGCTAATGGTAAGGATAGAAATATTCTACTAATGCTAATATTATTCGATATATTAAATACTATTTTCAGATTTTCCCTTTGCTTTGATGAAAAAGTCTACAGTTTTATCAATCCCTTCTATGAAACTAACTTTTGGGGACCAATTATGTTTTGATTTGAATCTTCCGAATGAACATACACTTCTTCTTTGCTCTCCCATCTTAGCAGGCCCATAATGTTCCTCTAAATAGCTGTTTGTTTTATTTTTGAGAACTTGAAATATATGGTTAACATTGGTTTCAATACCAGTTGTTACATTATATATTCCATTCACTTCTGTTTCTAGAGCTCGAACATTTGCTTCTACAACGTCTGATATAAAAATGTAATCCCTAGTTATAAGGCCATCACCATTTATGATCGGTTGTTCTCTATTTATTAATTTATTAGCAAATATCGCAATTACTCCTGCTTCACCATTTGGGTTTTGTCTTGGACCAAAAACATTACCATATCTTAATGCTACATAATCTATATCATAAACTTGTTTATAATAATACATGTAAAATTCATTAGTTAACTTTCCAATTCCATAAGGAGATACTGGGTTAGTGGCATGAGTCTCGTCACATGGGAATTCACTTTGTTCACCATAAACTGTACCACCAGAGGAAGCAAAAATAATCTTTTTTACTCCATATTGCTTACAATTTTCATATAGGTTAAGTGAACCAATGATATTATTTTGAGCATCGAATTTAGCGTCATTTACTGAAACACGGACATCCATCTGTGCTGCTTGATGTGATAGTACATCAAAATTGCCCTCTGCAAAGACTTTTGAGATGGATTCTTCTTTGATATCCATTTCTATAAATTTTGCATTCGGATTTATATTTTCTTTTTTTCCAGTGGAAAGATTATCGATTATCGTAATGTTATGACCGAGTTCAAGGTATTTATCAACGATATGGGAGCCAATAAATCCTGCTC
>JAGXGG010000038.1 GCA_024636855.1 Ignavibacteriota bacterium
GGTTTACCTTCAACATTAGAAACAATTGTTCAATTTTTACGATGGCCCGTACTGGCACTGATAGTCATGTTTGCATTAAATGCGGTTTATAGAATTGCACCCAATCGTGAAAGTCCTGCATTTAAATGGGCTAGTTGGGGAGCTATTATCGCTACCGTCTTATGGCTTGCAGGTTCGCTGCTCTTTAGCCTTTTTGTAAATATCTTTGGCAGGCTTGATGAAACCTTTGGCAGCTTTGCTGCAGTGATTACTCTTATGCTGTGGTTCTTTCTTACGGCATTCATTGTCCTCCTCGGTGCGGAAGTCAATTCTGAAATGGAACATCAAACGAGTCGGGATACTACAACCGGTGATGATAAACCCCTCATTCGCCGTAAATAATACGGCAATAAATTTGTATTACGTCAAATATTCGTTATATTAAAGGCTAAATCATTAAAACATACGGAAGAAAGTAAAATGGAAGATTTAAAAAATGAGGAAACTCCCTCAAAAAAAGAAAACAAGTTTTTAAAATTTGTTATGAAAAATAAGTATTACATTGGTTTAGTATTAATAATTTTTGTCGTCTTGGCTTGGTCTTTTATTAGAATGGCAGTTATGGAGAGTGATTTCGAAGAAGAGAAAGTACAGGTTATTTCAAATTATGAGTTGAAACTCGACAGCTTAAATTCTGACAGACTAAAATTAACGGCAACAGCTTTTTCTTGGGCTATACGAAGTGAATTAATTAGAGAAAATAAAGAACAAATTAATCAGTTCTTTAACGAATTTATAAAAAATCCAGAAATAGTAAACTTACAGCTTATTAATTCAGAAACCTCTATTGTAGAATTATCTACTGATAAAAATGATATAGGAAATAAAGTAAATACCTTTAATTCTGTGCAAGAGCAAACCATAGTTTCTGGATTTATAGATTTTCAAATAATAACCCCAATCAATGGCTTGAATAAGAAATTGGGCATTTTTGTGATGCAAGTAAATAAATTAGAACGATAATAAAAGAGCCAAAAACGATCAATCTTTAGAGCTCTCAATCCCAGCATTACTGTTGGGATTTTTTGTCTGGTTGTCAGGTGTATAAATATTTATTATACTAATAGTTAGACAATTACGTGGTAAAATTAATAAACCCTCAATTACAAATGGTCTAAAAAAAAATATGCCCTATCTAGCAACCGTATCCAAAGTAGAATTTCCATATAAAGTCAGTCAACAAAAAGTTAAAGAATTTGCAAAAGAGCTTTTTTTACCTTCTTTTCCACCGGCAGAAAAGATGATGAGTGTTTTTGATAATACGGAGATTAAATTCAGAAATTTTTGCAAACCATTAGACTCGTATGCACAAAACAATAGTTTTCAAAAGAAAAATACGGAATATGTTCGTTCTGCTTTAGATTATTCAATCCAAGCTATAGAAGAATGCCTAACTAAAGCAAAAATAAAGAAAGAAGAGGTTACGGATATAATTTTTGTTTCCTCTACTGGACTTGCCACTCCGAGTATAGATGCGCTAATAGTCAATAAGTTAAGACTTAACCCTCATACTAACCGTATGTCTATCTTTGGGTTAGGTTGTGCTGGAGGAGTATCAGGTATGGCTAAAGCGAATGCACTGGCAAAGGCAAATCCTGATGCAATTGTTTTACTTGTTGCAGTTGAGTTGTGTTCGTTGACCTTTCTGAGTACCGATTTTAGCAAAAGCAATTTTGTGGCTTCTAGTTTGTTTTCAGATGGAGTTGCGGCTTGTTTAGTCAAAGGAGATAATTATAAAACTGGACAACAGATAAAATTCATAGGTTCGGGTAGCAAATTATACTATGATTCCCTTGATGTGATGGGATGGGAATTCTTGGACAATGGTTTCAAAGTGCTTTTCTCGCAGAGCATTCCTGAGATTATTAATAAAAATATAAAAGAAGATATATCAACTTTTTTATCAAAATACAATCTCGAATTGAGTGATATTAAAAATTTCATTTTTCATCCGGGTGGCAAAAAAGTCTTAACGGCATACACCGACGCATTGGCAATTGAGGGAGATCCCCTGAAAAATACACGCGAAACAATGAATAATTATGGGAATATGTCGAGTACTACAGTTTTATATGTTTTGGAAAAATTCATGAATGAAGGTTTTGAAAACGGTTACGGACTAATGTTAGCAATGGGGCCTGGTTTTTCTAGTGAGATGGTATTATTAGAAATGAAGAATAATTAAGCTATGTATTTTTTCATCTTCATATCTTTCCTAATACTCTTACGACTCGGTGAATTACTGGTTGCTAAGAGGAATGAGAAATGGCTTCGTGAAAATGGTGCTGTTGAATACGGTCAAAAGCATTATCCAGTGATTGTGCTGCTTCACGTTGGCTTTTTTCTGTCGTTAATTATCGAATATTTTTTAAAAACGCCCGAAACGCCTGTTTACATCTTGCTAGTTATATTCCTAGCACTAATAGTACTTAAAATACAGATAATAAGTTCATTGGGTAAATACTGGAATACTAAAATCTTTCATATATCTGGTATTCCTTTGGTCAGGAAAGGACTTTATAAATATTTTAAACACCCAAACTACTTCATTGTAATATTAGAAATTGCTATAATCCCTTTGATTTTTCATTTGTATGTAACTGCAATCGTTTTTTCAATACTGAATGCAGCTATGCTCAGTGTCCGAATTAAAGAAGAGAATAAAATATTATGAAGGTGATGATGAATAATGAAATAAGAAAATTTAACGTCAGTCAATCGGCTGATGACATAGTTATTTGTGATTTACTCGCCGAGACGATTGATAATCAATTAACAGAATCAGAGAATAAGATATGGCACGCTCATCCCGTTTGGTTTATTGATGGAAATCCAATAGTAGGATACAGTAAAGAAAAGAAAGGTATTAGATTGATGTTTTGGAGCGGTGTTGATTTCAATGAAGATGAGCTAAGACCTAGTACTGGTAAGTTTAAAGATGCTTCAATATTCTATACTTCAATAGAGCAAGTGAATACTGATGATTTGAATAGATGGCTAGAAAAATCAAAAGCTATACAATGGGATTATAAAAATATAGTCAAAAGGAAAGGTAAATTAATACGATTATAGTAATATGAATACAACCCCAGAAAACAATTAAAGAATAGCCTAAATGACGTTTGCTTCAGTATACCCACATTATCTGACGAAAGTAGAAAAGAAGCGAAGAACAAAAGACTACTAGATCAAAAACAACTCGTCGGCAAATTAAGTTCTTTAAATGGACTGAATAGCTAATTTGGATATTAGTAATTAGAAAAGACAAAGAGCCCTAACAATTGTTGGGGCTTTTTCGTAATTTACAATACTATGAAAAATTTAGATAAAATAAGTTTAGAAAAGGCATCTAGTAATCTTAAATCAGTTGAAATGAATAAAACAGTCATTAAATTTAAGAGCAATCTAATTATTAGGATGGGAATGTTGATAATACAGAGTGAAAAGTTTTGAGCAATAAGATAGAACTAACTATTATAATATCATATTACAAAGCGATAGATAATTTGAAACTTATCTTGAAGGCATTGAATGCACAAAGTGTATGCGGTTTTGAAGTTATAATATCCGAGGATGATAATAACAACGCAACAGAAAAGTTTGTTGCTGATAATAGAGATAGCTTCAATTTTCCTCTAATTCATTTGAAACAAGATACTGACAATGGATTTAGAAAAAACTCTATGTTGAATAAGTCTATTACTATGTCAAATAGTGATAAACTTGTCTTTATAGATGGAGATTGCATTCCCCACAAAAATTTTGCTAAAGAATATATTAGAAACATAGATGATGATCACTTCTTTATTGGTAGGTCATTAATGCTGAGTGAAAAAGCATCAATAATATTACTGAAAGATGAATCATTAAAACTGCTGAACTTAGCAAAATTGACTTTGTTAGGTTCTACAAATCTAAAAGATGGTATCTACTTCCCGTATTTCCCGCTTATCTTCAAATTGAGGGGCATCATCGGTCGGAACTGGGGAGTAGCAAAAAAGAACCTGATTGCTATTAATGGGTTTGATGAAGACTATATTTTGGCAGGGGTAGGAGAAGATACTGATGTGGAATGGCGACTAAAAGGATTGGGTTTGAAAAGGAAATCTATAAAGAATAAAGCTATTGTATATCATATATATCATCCAAGAAACTATTCAGAATCAGATGTCCAGAAGAACAAACGACTACTAGATCAAAAACAACTCGACGGTAATATAAGATGTTTAAATGGAATAAATAGCTAATTTTGTTATCAGTAATTAGAAATAAAATTGAAATTTGATGAATAAAGCAATAATACTCCTATTACTAATTTTATCATTCTATGAAGCGGAGTGTCACGTGACTAAGCCGATTAATATGAATGAAATCTTAGTTTCGTACAATTACGAGGGTTTGAACAGCAGTCAGGCAGTTGGTATAGAGTACTCGAAGACAATTGTCTGGTTAAACTTCAGTTTGCTCTACGAGAATTGGTATGTGAACAAGAGTTTTGATTCCAATAGTGAGGTCACAGGATACATTGGCGTGGGATTTTTCAACTTACTTCAAGCTCAATTCGGATATTCGAGTTACAGCAACCCCAAGCTTAGACTCCGTGTAGGTCAACCAATTTTTTCCATCTTAGGCATTAATAGTGATGAAAGTGACGCAATTGATTTGAATGATTTCATGCTATCGGTTTACTTTCATCATCGCTATGGTGATAACTCAAGCAATATGTATGGTATCAGCTTCGGCTATACTTTTGATGGAGGATTTTAATTAGATAATTCTCTACTTTTATTTCTCCCTTGGAGATACTTTTGATTTTTCATTTAATTTCTTACTTTGCTACTAATCCATTATCTTTGTATTTTAAAACAGCATCTAATCGATAATCGTTAATGAAGCCATACTTATCTATCGTAATACCAGCATATAACGAAGCTGACAGAATAGAAGCATCACTACAAAAAGCCGTAGATTATCTTGGTCAAAAGGACTATGAGTACGAGATTATAGTGGCTGATGATGGCTCTACTGATGATACTGTTGCAATTGCCAATAGGTTTGGAAATAAGGTAAAAGCATATGCCTTACCAAAGAATACTGGTAAAGGTGCTGCAGTCCGTATGGGGATGCTCAAAGCTAAAGGCGAAATCCGAATATTTACAGATGCTGACTTCTCGACTCCTATATACGAAATAGAAAAAATAATCTATAGCTTGAAGAACAATTATGATATCGTAATTGGTTCCCGTGCTTTGGATTATGGGATGGTCAAAGAACATCAACCTTTTTACCGTGAATTTATGGGCAAGACCTTTAATAAGTTCGTACAGCTAATGGTAATCAAAGGTATCAAAGATACTCAGTGTGGATTCAAAGGATTCACAGCCGAAGCGGCTGAAGACATATTTAGTAAAGCTAAGATAGATGGGTTCAGCTTTGACGTGGAGGCATTGTATCTGGCTAGGAGAGCTGGTTACAGAATAGACGAAGTGCCAGTGGAATGGTACAATGACGACAGAAGCAAGGTTAATCCTATAACAGACTCTATTAGTATGCTTCTAGAAATAATGAAAATTAAAAGAATCCATAACTTTTGATAACCCTCAAAGAACTTCTCTCATCAGAAGAAGATAATATTTGGCGAAGAAATCTCGTTATTCTCTGCGTAGCACAGTTCATAGCACTTATAGGCATGAGTGGTGTGTTTCCATTCTTACCTCTCTATGTGCGTGATTTGGGTATCACTGACCCCGATGAAGCAAAGTTCTGGTCTGGGATGGTCTTCGCTGGTGTTTACATTTCTGCTGTTATAATGATTCCTATATGGGGGTCCTTAGGCGATAAATATGGGCGTAAGTTTATGACAGTTCGGGCTATCTTTGGATTAGCTATATCTGTTATGCTAATGGCTTTTGCACAGAATGTTTACCAACTATTTTTCCTTAGAATATTACAAGGTACTATGAGCGGTATGATTGCATCATCACTCTCTTTCGTTAGTGCCAACACACCCGAAAATAAGTCTGGCTATGCAATAGGTTGGCTGCAGAGCTCGATTGCAGCAGGGCAGGTTTTCGGTCCGTTTTTCGGTGGATTAATGGCTGACTTCGTAGGTATAAGATATGTGTTTATTGTTGTAGGTGTGCTCTGTGCATTAGCAGCTATATTAGTTCTTGTTTTTCTACAAGAAAAGGAATTCGTACCTCGTAAAGATAAGAAGTATGGAATAATCTGGAATATCAAATTTATATTTCGCGATAAAGTTTTTCTTAAGTTAATGATGCTAATTGTACTTGTACAAATGGGAGTCCAATTCACAATTCCTATTTTTACTTATTTTGTTGAAGAAAAAGGTGCCCCAGTTGATTTACTGGCAACAGTTACTGGTATATTATTCGGAGTAGTTGCGGTATTCAATATCATTTTTTCTCCAATATGGGGGAGACGAAATGATGCTAAGATATGGCAAAAGACTCTCAAAATCTCCGCATCTATTTCAGCGCTTATGTATTTATTACATATCTTTGCTCCAAATTTCTATTATCTAATCCCTATTAGAGCTGTGATAGGTATCTTCTATGCTGCACTTATTCCTACACTTTACTCTGCACTAAGTAAACGAACTATACCTCAGCAGAAAGGAGGGATTATGGGCTTAGCATCAGGTGCTAATCTATTAGGCTCTCTCATAAGCTTCTTATTCGCTGGACTAGCCGGTTCATTATTTGGAATGGATTGGAATTTTATAATCTCGTTCGTATTGCTTATTATTGTAGCATTAATTTCTCATTTTTCTCCATTGGATAGCTATCAAAAACAAGCACTCTCTAAATGAAAAAGCCACTAATTACATCAATTATAACAATATTATTTCTTCTAGCTTGGTATTTCAATAAACCAATTGACAATGAAGAAACAACTCAAGTGGAATACAAGCATTACAATTCTCTAGAAATACCGAGTTATATAGAAGATGCAACAATTCTTAAAAAACATGGATTTACCATTGGGTTTTCGAAAAAGTACATGCATGCTTTTTGGGTAGCTTATAAACTAGATTGTAAAGAAACTAATGGTGATATAGAGAGGTCAAACTATTTCCGAGAAGATCAAATACTAGGTAAATATAGCCCTAATACAGATGATTATTATGCTTCAGGGTATGATAAAGGGCACCTAATCCCTGCTGCAGATAACTCTTCAGATTCTTTATCTATGCACGATAGCTTTCTAATGTCGAATGTCTCGCCACAAATTCCTGGATTCAATAGAGGGGTGTGGAAGAAACTAGAGAAACAAGTTAGGGATTGGGCATGTGAGTTTGACTCATTGTATATAATAACTGGGGCAGTTCTTAATCCTGAGCTTACTAGACTAGGTAAAAGTAAAGTTGCGATACCCGATTATTATTACAAATCCATACTTCTTTATAGCAAGAATTACCAATCAATGGTTACTTTCTATTTGTATCAATATACTAAAGATGACAACCTAAATAACTTTGTTATCACTACAGACTCACTTGAAACTATATTGGGATATGATCTATTCCATAATTTAGATGATTCGGTTGAGTCGGTACTAGAGAGTAAAGTTGATACTACTTTTTGGAAGATTAAATAAAAAAAAAGAGATGTATTTACATCTCTTTCCTTTAACAAAATTTATTTATCTATTTACCTATTCTGGTTTACCAACTACTCCTCGGACAGGTATTTCTATTAAAGGATGTTTTTTGTTGTTAGTTGTTAAAACTATTTTCGCATCATAAACACCATCTTTTGAAGTCTTCAATATACCTTCAATTGAGTTGTGCGAACCAGCTTTTAAAACAAAACCTTTTTTGATGTTAGTTTTTAGTTTTGAATCTGTTACCGTAACGTTTGTAATTGTGATATTACTATTAGTATGATTAGAAACTACTATTCTTGCAGTCATTTCTGTATTCAGATTTACTGCTCCCAAATTCATAAACTTAGGGAATAACTCTATAGGTACTTTCACGTTAGCTTTTAGCAAGTAGTCAATTCTATCATTTTTTGGATCGTTAGTAGTGAACTCTATACCTTTGGTAATAGGGCCACTATCTTTTTCTATTTTTAAATCTACTTTTACAGTGGCTACATCTCCTGGGCCTAATAACTTTTTGTCAATAGGGGCAGTAGTACAACCACAACCTGGTTTCACACCATAAATTTCTAATAACTTATCGCCAGTATTTTTTATTTTGATAGTTGTTTTTAGTGGGCCTTCGTTTTGCATTACTTTCCCCCAATCCTTTACTGGGTCGCCTACAAACTCAAATTTTGGTTGACTAAATGCTACAGATGTAATGCATAATGCAATTATAATTGGTATTACTTTTCTCATATTCAATTCTATTTGTTATTTTCAATATCTAATAATGACTAATACGATAAAAATTAGTAAAAAGTTTAATTATACAAATATAACTGAAAAATACATAGGTTTAAAATGCTTTCATTCGAATTAAATGAACTACAAGAATCAATCAAAGACACAGCTCGCTCATTTGCGAATGAAGTAATAGCTCCTGGAGCTTCTGATAGAGATAAAAATGCTGAATTTCCAACTGATATAATCCAACAAATAGGAGAGTTAGGGTTTTTGGGTATGAATGTACCCGAAGAGTGGGATGGTAGTGGTCTTGACAATGTTAGTCAGTGTATAGTTATCGAAGAGTTTGCAAAAGTTGACGCAAGTGTTTCAGTTATTGTATCTGTTCAAAAACTAGTTAATTCTGTATTAGTCAAATCGGCTTCAGATTATATTAAAGAAAATTACCTTAAACCGATGGCTAGGGGAGAGATGTTGGGGGCATATTGTCTGTCAGAACCAGAGGTTGGCTCGGATGCTCGAGGCATTAAGACTATGGCTACGGACCATGGGAATCACTATATTATTAATGGTTCTAAAAATTGGATTACAACTGGTAGCAAAGCAGGAGTCTTTCTTGTATTTGCACAGACTAATCCAGAACTAAAACACAAGGGCATTACAGCTTTCGTGATGGATGCCAAATCGGAAGGTGTTAGTATTGGTCTAAAAGAAGATAAAATGGGGCTACGAAGTAGTGACACGGTTTCACTAGCATTCAATAATGTGAAAGTACCTAAAGAAAATGTAGTTGGTAAAGTTGGTGAAGGTTTCTATCTAGCTATGCAAGGCTTAGCAGGTGGACGAATTGGTATTGCTTCCCAAGCATTGGGATTAGCTAAAGCAGCCTTTGATTTATCAGTGAAATACTCTAGTGAGAGACACACAATGGGTGTTCCTATTAATCAACATCAAGCTATTCAAATCAAACTAGCACAAATGTCTATGAAAATATCAGCAGCAGAGATGCTTGTCCAAAAAGCTGCTTGGCTAGAGGACTTGGGGCAAGATGTATCCAGACAATCTTCAGAAGCAAAACTATTCGCTTCTACTATAGCTAATGATATAGCACGCGAAGCAGTACAAGTACACGGGGGTTATGGCTATGTTCGTGAATATCTGGTAGAGAGAATAATGCGTGATGCTAAAATTACTGAGATATACGAAGGTACTTCTGAAATTCAACATATAGTTATAGCTAGAGACGTAATAAAAAATGCACAATAAAAAGGATCTAATTCTAATACATGGTGCTTTAGGAACAAGCAAGCAGTTTGCTCCATTAATTGAACTACTGAAAAGTAATTATAATATTCATATTTTTGATTTGCCTGCACATGGTGTTTTAGCTTATCAGTCAGATTCGTTATCAATGTATAGCTTTGCTAATTATGTCCGTAATTATATTTTAAAAAATAAACTACAAAAGCCTTTCATATTTGGATTTAGTATGGGTGGCTTCGTTGCTCTTACTCTACAATCTCAAACCAATATATTCAGTAAGATAATGACCCTTAATACAAAACTTGTGTGGAATATAGAGACTGCTGAGCGCGAACAAAAAATGTTCGACCCAGAGATTATACTAGAGAAAGTTCCGCATTATGCAGATATGTTGATATCAATGCATGGCGAAGATAATTGGAAGAGTTTGCTGGATAAACACAGAGATATGATGTTCAAAATTGCTAAATCAACACCATTATCCGACTATGCTTTATCTAAAATTAATATTCCAGTACTACTTACAAAAGGTGATAGTGATAAAATGGTTACTTCAGAAGAAACATTAGCTGTTGCCAGTAAATTGTCAGATGCAGAATCCTATGAATTTGAAAATACCTCTCACCCGATTGAAAAAATTGATTTAGAATTGCTATCAAGTAAAATTAGAGAATTCCTTACTTGAAGTATTTACTAATAGTAGTTTCTCTGAAATCAAATATACCATCGACTTTCTTCCCAATAAATAGCCTATCTAGTATTGGTCCTAATATTCCTTTACCCACATCATAAGTAAGTATATCAGTCATTTCTGTTGTATTCTCATCTATTTTACGGAAGTGATGTTCATGATGCCACATTTTATAGGGACCGATTCGTTGTTCATCCACAAAATATTCCTTTTCTCTGATTTTAGTTATCTCGGTTACCCAATTGAACTTCATCAATGGAAGAGGGGAGACATTGTATCTGATTATCATTCCTTCGTACATCTTCTTACCTTTTGTATCAGTAAGAAATTGAAATTTCATATCATCAGGTGTGATTTCGTTAAGATTTTCAGGTCTTGAGAAAAAGTCCCATACTTTTTCTAGGTTTTGTGGAACTGTTGATTTCCAGATTTTTGTTGTTGGCATTTATTTTATTATTGGTGTTATTGCTTTTATCGTAACTGTTCTTGAATAGAAACGTCCTTCTGGTAAATTATTGTTGTATAAGATAATTGATTCTCCATAAGGAAAAAGATCTTTCTTGTTATTAGGGAACTGAGATGAAACAGATTCTGTCCTTTTCTTTGATAGTGACTTGTTATACTCGGAATCACCAATTTTATCTGAATAACCAGATATTAATAAACTAGAATTATTATTAATATTCTTTTTTACAATATCTAGAATGATAGAGTTTTTCTGGCTCAGTTCGTATTTATCAAAATCGAATAATATTAAGCTATACTTATCTATACGTACATCACTTACTTTGTCCCTTTCTTTTTGTTCAAGAGAATTAATAGTTACATTAATTCGACCTGTTACATTTTCTCTTTCTTCCGTTTCTCTTACCAGATCAAATCTATATGTCAATTCTCTTTCATCTTTGATTTGGTTAGCTATTTCTTCAGTTATAATAAACTGTGTTTTAAAAGGTGGTTCTAATCTTCCACTTTCTTCAAAGTATGGCAAATTATCATCATTGAAAATCTTGAAATTCCATGATAATTCTTTAGTATTTGTATCAAGGACAGTATAAAAATTGATTTCTTTTGTGATTGGAGTATAAAGTGTGTCTTTAAGTAACAAAGGAGCCAATAGGTTATCATCACTAGAATATAGTTCTACTCTTTGGTTTTCTTCAATTGATTCAGCTTCAGAACTAGTTGAAGGTGAAGTTGGTTTTTCAACTGAAGAAATTACTAACCTCATTTCATCAATTCCCCAACTATTTGCTAGATAATCACGGACAGTTTTAGCTCTCTCTATCGGCAATATTTTAGCCAACTCGCCTGTTTCGCTTTCAGATTTAGTTCCAACTATACTTAGTTTAGATTTTGGATTTGCCATCATTCGCTCTCCGATTATATTTAGAATATGATGATATAAATCTAAAGTATTTATTTCAAATAGATTGCTCGAGTTGAATGTATAAGATTCTTTTTTATCTAATCTACTATATCTAATAGGCAAAGAGCTTGAGTCTTTATCGAAGAATATATAATTAAGTAAAGGCACCATTCTAATCGACTTAACTTCATCTATAATTATTTCATTTCGATCTTGACGTTTATTATTATTATCAATAGATATAGGGCGAATAATTACTGTTGGGGTATCTGATTTCTTTTCTTCTATACTAGTTGCTACAACATCCTTATTAGTTGACTCATTCAGTTTTGGTTCGATTTTATCTTCAATAATTACTTCATCAACAGTAGAACTATTAAAACTGTAAGCCCAATCCACTCCAAAGTTAATACTGTTTGGGGTCAAATTCATTTCATCATTTGTAGAATTCAATCCAATATTAAAGCTTACATTGGGGTTTAGATAAGTAGTCTTATTATTGTTAGTATATAGTCTATAAGCTAATTTACCGACTATACTATGGTATATATTATTAGGTATAACTCCATTGACATCTGTTCTAGTTCTGCTACCTGTTTCTTGGAACAAACCATCATCAGGAGCAATCAGTATTTCAGTTTGACGATAACTGAGGTCGTTAGGAAGTCCTAATCTATAGCCTAACGAAGCATCAAATGATTCAAAAAGTTCATACATAGCACCAACGTTGAAACCTAATGAACTAAGCTCTGAGGCTACTTTCTGTTCTATTTGAGCAACTTTTTTATTAGTCCCGAGTAGATTAATTTGCTCCGATTCGGTGACTACAAAATCTGAATTCATGTTCGTATAATCCAAACCTAAAAAGAGCCAAGAGGTTTCTCCTACGAGATAGTTATATCCAGCGCCAAAGTTCAATCCTGTACCGAAACCAGATGTGAACCCAGGACAACATGTATTTGCAACTCCCAAATTCTTGAAATCAGAGCTATGTAAATTTAAACCCAAATTAGCACCAAAATAAACAGTATGCTCATTTAACTCTTCTTTAGAACTTAGTCCCAAAGAGCCAATTAAGATTAGTAATATTGTAAATATGCTTTTCAATCTATTCAGTAAATGGGAATATTTTTGTAATGACATCAGTTGGTGTCTCCAACTTGATGATATAATTTCCGTTTGCAATATTTTTTGTAATAATTTCAGTTCTATGTTCTCCTTTCCTCAAGTCTTTTGCTGCTAAAGTAGTTACTAATTTGCCTGTTATATCATATACGGACAAGTTCGTAAATCCATCTTCTACCAAATTATAATCTACAAAAAAAACTCCATTTTCTTTTATAATATCTATACTATTAGGAGCGCTTTCTTCATATAATCTGTATTGACCATCAGTAAGGCATACGCCATCTAGAGTAAATAGGCCGTCTTCTTTTATTATTTTGTTTTGAATTATCTCTTCATCGCGACTATTATAAACCCTTACATCTACTATATCGAGTATAGTTGAAATAGCATTTCCAATAGTAGGTAAAAAACGTTTTTCGACTAGATTATTCTGGATTTCTTCGATGCTAATAGGGATAGTAATATTTCGAACTTTATTTACGACTTTCCCTTCATCAGCTAACCGAAATGGTAAAAGTAAAGTTGCATTATATTCCAAGTCTATTTCTAATCTTTGCATATCTAATGATTTAGGACTATCAGTCAAATTTATCCTAATTGGGATAAGAGTTAAATTACCAGGAAATGCATTTATAGAGTCAATAGAAACAGTCATACGTACCGAATCCTTACTTATTCCATTGCCTAAGAGTTTGACAACAACTGGCTCTCTTCTAACGTCTAAAAAGAAATGAACTTCAGCATTACTTGGTCCAGCCAGTTTAGGTGTGTAAGTGAATTCCGATTGCAAAGTGTCAAATGCATATATGTGTGTCTTAGTTGATGTAATATTGTAACTAAATTCGTTGTTTATGTCATTGACGATAATTACACTATCTATACCGATAGATGCTTCACTCTTATTCCTAACTATCCAATCGGATTCTGTCTTTTGAAGTGAAATATCCAAATCACCGAAATCAATAATAGGTTCTTTGTAGGACCAAAGAAAAGTAGAATTATCTCCTATTTCTTCTGATAGTATATAGAAATAAAAATTACCCTGCGATGTCTCAATTGTTCCTCTTGATATATTGCTTCCTGCTATGTCCGAGTTAAATTGGAATCTTATATCTAATTTGTCTTGTAAATCAATAGGGCCAACGAAATTAGTGGTGTATCTTAAATCGTCAATAGTTATATTTTTAATAGTTACTTCACCGGGTAATACTCTATTTATAAAGTCAATAACCAAGCTATCTTTTCTGCTACCAATGTACACTTTCCCAAAATCAATAGTATCTATATACTCAAAAGAGGTCTCCTTTATTGACCATAGGGAATCAGATAAATCAGAGTTAATAGATTGATATTCTAAAGACCAAATAAACTCTTTTACATAATTAGAGTTGTAGATGATATTACTTTGAAAATTATTCCCAAAATCTAAGCTGTCATTTATGTTTCCAGTTAGCACAATCTTATTCTCGGAAGTTAATAGGTTGCCTGTGTAATCTGGTTTTTCTAAGTATTTAGTCCAATTGACTTCACCATTATATAGATTAGCAGATGTAAGGAATATAGTGTTTGATCTGCTCCTTGGTATTGTATCAGAACCGATTAATATACGCTCATTAGTTCTACCTGCTAGTACTATTGTGCTATTATCAAAAATTTCTATGTTCTTACCCATCATGAATTTATCATATTGCCTATCCCATAGTAATTCATTGTTATCATTAATTGCTAACAAACGAACTGATGATTCCTCTTCACCCATGAACTTAGTTTCTCTATCATAATAAGTAGTATCAGTAGTTCTAACTAGATAATAATTAATATCTTTATAGGATTTATAATCCAATGTCGTTTGATCAAAACTTTCATCATAAGATATATAATTCTTCAATTTTAAATCAGGACTGTTGTAATCATTTTCCAAAGCCATAACTCTAGTAAAATTAGTATCCAATTTCAAATATCCTGCACTATTCCCAGTTCCCCAAAGTATAACTTTTTCATCTGAAATTGGTTTCATACCCCTGTAAATAAAATTCAAACTGTCATAATCGTAATCCCAATAATTTACTTTCTCAAAATTCAAATCAGTGTCTAATCTAGCAATGTAATTAATACGATTAAACTCTAGTCTATCAATTACCTTAGTAGAGTCATATTCCAAAGTTCCATTTGAATTGCCGAAAAGATGTAGCTTGTTGTCTGAAGATTCTAATCCATAGTAATATGTAAAACCATATTTAAGTTGGAATTCGTTTTCTATAAGCTTATACGAGTTAAAATTTAGATTTTTATCTATCTTGAATAGAACACCTGTATTATAAGTTGTACGTAATTTTTTATAGTTGAAATCATCATAATCTATTGTGCTTGGATTATTAAAGAGTAAATAGATATCATCTTTTATACTGGTTAATAGAAAACTAATGTCCTGTGTATAAAAGACTTTGTGTTCTAATACATCCAAGTTTTCGTCAAGCATTATTAGTACTGTCCGTATAGCATTCTTATACTCTTGTGGTTGTCCTATTGTATCTAGTTTTAGATTTCTGTACTCAAATTTATACATATATTTGGTCAAGAATAGGTAATTATTATCTCCGTATTTCACTATTTCGTTTATTTTAGATTGTGAAGTAGAGTCTATTAAACCTAAGCTATGAGTTTGAATTATATTTTGATTGTTATTAGCTTCAATCACTTTAAGTAAAGCTTCATCGGTAGGAGTATTAGGTATCTTTTCCCATGGGAAATCTAAGGAGTTGTAATTGGATACTATCTTATTCCAACTAAAACCAGCATCAGCAGAATACTCTACATTATATTTCAAGTTATCAATTTTATTATCCCAACTTAAATTTGTGGCATTTCCTACGTAATATTTCTCACCACCATTTGGTACAATTACTTTTAAATTGTTCTCTTCAGGTATATATCTAACAAAAATATCTTGATCTTCACAGGAATTAGAGACAATTCTTATCCCATCGCTTCTATCTACATCATCATTCGGATTCTTGATTTTAAATCTTAATCTTTCACCAGAAGCTAATTTAATTGGAAAATCAGTTTTTGCAGGTTCTAATATCTCGAATCCTGAATATAAAGAGTATATATCACTAATGATTAAAGTATCTTTCTTTGATAGAATATTGCAATAGTAAATCTGTGTGTTTCCTTTATGAAAAGTTATACTTTTGGGGTTTGTATTGTATTCGATGAGTTGGTCTTTGGAAAGAGTAAATCTGGTACTATCCGAGTAAGTCTGTTTATAAATTAAATCAATGTCACGGTCTCTTCCACAGTTCTCAGAAATATAACTTAATTTACATACATCCAATCCAGAAATAAGATTAGCCAGAGCTTGGAATACAGATTCTATCTTATCTTCACCTTGCAAATTATCAAAAGCTATACCACCAGTTTCATTTGATATTTCTACTAATTCTCTATCCATTTGGATATAAATAGAAACTGCATATAGAGTAATATCAGTATCTACAAACGATTTGAGTAAATCAAACTTATTTAGAAAAGAGTCTTCTCCATCAGTCAAAAAAAGAACAATTTTTTTATATTTTGCTCCTGTTGTTGCAGAAATAGAACCATTGGCATGTGTAAGTGCCTTATTAATATCAGTTCCACCACCATTAGTAGGTATATCCTGTATAGTTTGTTTGGCTAAGTTTTTATCAGTAGTATAATCTAGAGCATGATAAGTATCAGCACCAAAGTATGTTATTGCGATTTCAGAGTCTTTATGTAATAGGTCAACAAATTTGATAGCGGCACTTCTTATTACTTCTAATCTTGTTTTACCACTTTCTGTCAATTGATTCATTGAATTAGAATTGTCTATAGTCAGGACTACTGAAACTGGCACTGGACTCTTATTATTATCACAGCTCAAACTATTTATTGTCTGGTCAATTCCGTTTTCTGTAAGACTCATTTCACTTACATCTGGAGCTATTTTTCGGCCACTCTCATCTAGAACTACATATTCACAATTAAGCGTTGGATAAGCTTCAGTTTCAACCTTGGTTATTACAACCGATTGACTTAAAAGGGGGATAGGTAAAATATAAAGTAAAAACAGTATATAAAATTTCATACTTTTCCGACTTTTGTACATGTACTACTTATATAGACACTTGAAAAGCAAAAACGTCTCAAAAAAAGTGAAGTTTTTTTTTAATCTCGGAACTTACCACATCCGAGAAATTTTTCACCATTCAATCTAATAATAACTTGGAAGGTCTCAGTTTTCTCTTTGGTATAATTGTGACATTCTCTTTCTAATATATTGAATTCCAATAGTAAATCACCATCTTGGTGCTTATGCAATGACTCAGTATATTTCTCACCACCCATATTATAGACTATTTCTTTGTCCATTCCTTTCATACTGAACCTTACATCTTTTTCTTTTGAAATAGATAGGCTCCACATAGGATTATCACCAGATGCACTGAATGATTGGTCAATATTTTCGCTACAACTTGCTAGCAAAAGAACACTTATCAATATTAAAAGTACTTTTTTCATATTAGAATTCTCCACTTAATAATACAGCTTTTATCAATTCATCTAAGTCGCCATCCATCACAGACGTAATATCCGATGTTTTATATTCTACTCTTGCGTCATTCACCATAGTATATGGTTGGAATACATAGGATCTAATTTGGCTACCCCATTCTATTTTCTTCTTCGCTCCCTCTATCTTTGCTTTTTCGGCATCTTCCTCTTCCGTTCTCTTTTTGTAAAGAGCAGATTTTAGCATTTTCATAGCTAGTTCTCTATTCGCCAATTGTGAACGCTCTTTCTGACAAGCTACAACTATACCAGATGGCTTATGTCTTAGTCGGACAGCTGTTTCCACTTTATTGACGTTCTGACCACCTTTACCACCAGCTCTGAATGTATCAAGCTCCACATCTGCAGGGTTGATTTCTATCTCAACATCATCTTCAACTTCGGGATATATATACACACTTGCAAATGAGGTATGTCTTCGTGCATTCGAATCAAAGGGGGAGATGCGGACTAATCTATGTACTCCGTTTTCGGCTTTAAGATAACCATAAGCATAGTTACCTTCAATCTGGATAGTAGCCGACTTGAGCCCTGCTACCTCACCTTCTTGCTCATCTAGCAATCGAGTCGTGAATCCCTTTCTTTCTGCCCAACGCAAATACATTCTAAGTAGCATATCAGCCCAATCGCAGGCCTCTGTACCACCCGCACCTGCGTTCACAGTTAAGATAGCGTTACTCGGGTCATCTTTACCAGAAAGCATATTTATTACTTCTAATTCATTTACAGTTTTTATAGCTTTGTTTAGCTCTTTATCTATATCATCCGATAAACTCTGATCTGACATTTCATCAGCTAAACTAACCATTGCCTCTGTGTCATCAACTGTACTAATAGCAGCATAGTAAGTGTCAATCCAATTCTTTCTCTCGGATAGTTGCTTCATCACTCGCTTTGCATTATTCGAATCATCCCAAAATCCAGGAGTCTCCGACATATCTTTCAACTCTTTCAACTCACGCTCTTTGACCTCTACGTCAAAGATACCTCCTTAACTGCTCCACTTTCTCTTTCAGCTTACTTAACTCTTCTTTCTGAACATCAAACATGTTTTTCTCGTTATATGTTTAGGTATAAAGTGTAATTTAGCGTATTTGTTACCTTTTAAAAAGTATTGTTGTTGAAAACTAATCAACGTTTTTTTAATCTAAAACTTGAATTCGTTAATATGTAATTTTATATTACATTTATTGCAGCAAATAATAGAAATAAATACTCGTCTATAATAATACCTAAGGAAAAAAATTGCATTATTTTGTAACTGTTTCCTATAAATACGGTCTATATATAAAAGAGAAAAACCAATAAGGTGATAAAATGGAAGGAAATTTTTCAAGTAGGGTCAACGACGTAATAAAGCTAAGTAGAGAGGAAGCTCTCCGACTAGGGCACGATTACATCGGTACCGAACACCTTCTGCTAGGAATTATCAGAGATGGCGAAGGAATCGCAGTCAAAGTCCTTAGGAATTTGGATGTTGATTTGTACAAACTAAAAAAAGGTATAGAGGAGACTGTCAGGCCTAGTGGCTCGACAATTACTTCGGGGAATATACCTCTGACTAAACAAGCAGAAAAAGTTCTAAAAATTACATATCTGGAAGCTAAACTTTATAAATCTCAGAAAATTGGAACTGAGCATTTGCTTCTTTCTTTACTAAGAGATGAAGAGAATATAGCTGCACAGATATTAGAGCAATTCAATGTTAATTACGATTTGGTAAGAAATGAACTAGACAGCATTATCAAAGGTGACAAGCCTACAGATAGTGGTGAATCTTCGTACATACCTCGTAAAACTGAGAAAACTGCTCAATCGAAACAAAAAGAAAGAGCTAAAACTCCAGTACTAGATAACTTTGGTCGCGATTTGACTAAAATGGCTGCTGAGAAGAAGCTAGATCCAGTAATAGGAAGACAAAAGGAAATCGAGAGATTATCTCAAGTACTTTCTCGTAGAAAGAAGAATAATCCGGTACTAATCGGTGAACCAGGTGTTGGTAAAACAGCGATAGTAGAAGGGCTTGCGCTTCGTATTGTTCAGAAGAAAGTGTCTCGTGCGTTATACGAAAAGCGTATAATAACTCTTGATATTGCTTCACTTGTGGCTGGTACTAAGTACCGTGGCCAATTCGAAGAGAGAATGAAAGCAGTTATCAATGAGCTTGAAAAAGCTGATGACGTTATATTATTCATCGATGAGATACATACTATAGTTGGTGCTGGTGGTGCTTCTGGCTCACTTGACGCATCGAATATGTTCAAACCAGCTTTGGCTAGGGGAGACATACAATGTATAGGTGCTACTACTCTAGATGAGTACAGAGAAAATATAGAGAAAGACGGTGCGCTAGAGCGTAGGTTCCAAAAAATATTGGTAGAGCCACCTTCTGCACTTGAAACTCTAAAAATAATTGAGAAAATAAAAGATGCGTACGAAAAGCATCACCACGTTATATACACAGATGATGCTATACAAACTGCTGTTCGTCTTGCAGATAGATATATCTCGGAAAGAAATTTCCCTGATAAAGCTATTGATATAATTGACGAAGCTGGTGCGAAAGTCCACTTGGAGAACATCGACGTTCCTATTAGTGTTATCAATCTTGAAAAAGAAATCAAGAAGATAAATGAAGAGAAGAATGTAGTAGTCAAAAAGCAGAACTTCGAAGAAGCTGCTAGATTACGCGATTTAGAGAAAAACAAACAACAAGAGCTAGTTACTGCCAAAGAAGAGTGGGAAAAACAATCCGATAAGCTTGTATTCCCAGTAACTGAAGCGGATATCTCAGATGTAGTTTCTATGATGACTGGTGTACCAGTATCTAGAGTGGCAGAGTCTGAGTCACTTAAGTTATTATCACTTGCTGATGAACTAAAGGGTTCAGTAGTAGGGCAAGAGCAAGCTATCGAACATCTAGCGAAAGCAATCAGAAGAGCTAGAGCTGGACTAAAAGATCCTAAGCGACCTATCGGATCGTTTATGTTCTTAGGCCCAACTGGTGTTGGTAAAACTGAGCTAGCCAAATCGCTATCAAAAGCTATGTTCGATACTGAAGATGCTATCATCCGAATAGATATGAGTGAGTATATGGAGAAATTCTCTGTATCTAGATTAGTCGGTTCGCCTCCGGGCTACGTAGGCTATGAACAAGGTGGTCAGCTGACTGAGAAAGTTAGAAGAAAGCCATACTCTATCATATTACTCGATGAGATAGAAAAAGCTCATCCAGATGTTTATAATATTCTATTACAAGTGTTTGATGATGGTATATTGACTGATGGATTGGGAAGAAGGATTGACTTCAAAAATACTATTATTATCATGACTTCTAACGCTGGTACTAAGGATTTGAAACCGGGTGGTAGAATTGGAATCACTGATATAGAATCAGAAAACGACTATGAAGAACTGAAAAGCTCTATAGAAGAGTCAACTAAATCTATATTTAGTCCTGAGTTCATCAATAGAATTGACGATTTCATAATCTTCCGTAAGCTGACTAAAGAGAATATCAAAGAGATTATTGATATCCAATTGAAGTTAGTACAAGAAAGAATGAATCTGCACCAAATGACTTTAGAGATAAACGATGCTGCGAAAGATTTCATAGTTGAAAAAGGATTCGACGAGAAGTACGGAGCTAGACCACTAAAACGTGCGCTCCAAAAGTATGTGGAAGATGAGCTAGCTGATGAGATACTGAAAGGTAATCTTCTAAACGGTGCTGTTGTAAAAGTTCAATTCGACAAAAAAAACGAGAAGCTGAAATTCAAATACATCGGTGGAGAGAAGAAAATCGACGAGAAAGAATTGCTAAAGCCGAAAATAGATGTCGATGATGAAATAGACGATAACCCAGAAATTAACATAGACGAGGATGTTAGTAATAACTAATGTCTGGAATAGTTAAGAATATGAACAAAGCCAAGTGGAAACACTTGGCTTTTTTGTCTTTTTAATGGTTTTTCCAAGAATACAATCGTATAATTTCTGATGTTTTTTTTCTTTGAATAACTTGATCTATATCGCATGTCCATTCGTAACCATTTTGGTTACTATGGTACAAAACAACTTTTCCATCAATGATTTCATTTATTTGAATTGATAAGTCGTTTAAAGCATATTCAATACCTTCTTCTTCTTCGTAAATGGTAATATGAGTATGAATGTCTGTTTTTCCACTTGGATCTTTTAATCCAATCGTAATTTCTCCATCATAAGTTGAAAGCCAAATAGAAAATTCTTTAGTTGGACTTCTTAAAAAACAATCAAATGAGTCATCTTCATTGTAAATTATATTTTCAGTAAATGCAGGATAGTTTTTATTGAGAAAGGATTTAATTAACTCCGAAAAACGTGATTGAGTCATCGTCTGTAGTTTCGATTGTTGTTCCAATTCCTTATTTTTGTTGGAGCTATTAACGAATATATATATGAAATATAATGGTATTAATGTGAATAATCCAACAGTACTTTTCACAATACTGAATATTATTATTCCTATCATAAATCCAATTAATAATGCGTTTATCATGGGGCTTGTCTTAGTTGTCTTTGCTTCTGATTGTTCTTTTTATTCATTATTACTCTGTCCAGAATTATTGCTGCCAACGTTCTAGCTTTGCGCAGTATCCCGAAGGGCATTGCGTATAGGTGTTGTTAGGCACTGGTTTTTATTTTTAAAATTAAACTTGAAACTTTGTAATCATCGTTCACTTCTATTTTCTTATCGTCTTTCTTATAATAAAGAGAATCATCTGGTCGTTTCTCAACCCAATTCAAAACTGAGGTTCTCACATATCCAACATTTTCATTCAAGTTAGGAGTGAAAACAACTTCTGTTGTCTCATCATATATAATATTCTGAATCTTAAAATCTCCGAAAAGAATCTTGAGCTCCCCTAGTGTTATTAATTCTGATTTATCACTGTCAATGAACCAAACTATAGATTCAATATTCCCTGAATTATCAAAATTTAAATAGATTTTTTTAAATCTTTTATCAGACGGTTCAACATAGAATCTTTTAATCGCTTTAGATTCATCGGTGCCTTCATTGGACTTTCCTTGACCAAATACCGGTAGTGCTGATTCCACATTCCAATCTATCCCAACATTTTCATATACAAATTTGAAATAGTCGGTCAGTTGATCTTGTTGTCCTATTAATATATTTAGTTGATCAAGTTTCATTTTCAATTGTGCCTTACGTTTATTTATAACCAATTTAAGAAATTTATAACATTTCTAAAAGAATATATATTCTCATTTTTCTAGTTGCTTTTAACTTGTTCATGCCTAATTATTATTATAATATATGTAATGACAAAAATAGCAAGTGGGGCTTGAAAACCTAAGTAATTAAATTTCTCAATTGGTATTTCAGTCATTCGTCTAATTAATGGGATAATCATTAAAATGAAACTTAAAATTTTTATGATTCTAAATTCCCAATACTTTGTAAAATTTAGAATTAATCCGACCAATCCTAAAACTGCAAAAACCTGATCGACATTCCCAAAATCAAAACTTGTAAAAATAAGCCAAAATATAAATGGAATTCCAATTATCTGTCCCATAAGTATTATTAGAGAATAAGAAATTAGAGCAATTATTTTAAGTTTTATTTCCATGATTAATTTTTTTTTTCAATTCTTCTTAATTTTTAGATATATTTCTACCTCACATTAATGAAGAACTCAGAAGCTACTTTTTGGCATAATTCTACATCCAGTGCATTCTCCCAAAATAATAATACTTGTTCTCCATTTGCATCTTTTATGCGGTAACTAGTACTAAGACTAGAAGGTATTTCGCCTGTAAATTTACCAACGAATAAGCAAGCATTTAAAAATGCTCCTAAATCGTTTTGATGGCTACCATCTGGCATATATAATCCTATATCTGGTCTGATAGCTCTAGCTAATTTCCATGCTTCTCCTACCATAATAAGATCACAATCATTTTCTTTGGCTGCTTCTAGATATACTCTTGAAATAGTATCTTGAATATGAGAGTATTTTTGACGTGACCATGTAACATATAAATAAGGAGTTGCACCAGACTCTTTTACCAGGTCACATAGCATTTTAGAATACTTGAAAAAGTCATCTTTATTCTCAATTGTCTCCAAACTATGACCTTGTATTACTACTATATCATAGAGACCGGTACAAATGGCATCTTTTGTTTTTAATTCTTTCTCCCCATTCCAATGGTTGCTTAGTGTAGCACCACCTGCAGTGCTTTTAGATGTTACTAGTTTTACTTTTGTACTGTCAGATATCAGAGATGCCAGATGAGGCATATTCGAAATAGAGGTGTAGCTATTGCCAACAAATAATACACGTAATGAGTCTTTTTCAAATTGGGCTATTGCTTCGCTATACAGACCGATAATGAAAAAAAATAAAAAGAATTGCTTAATGGATTTCATATTTGTATTTTTTAAATGGAGCTTATAATCTAATTAAAACCCAATCTACTAAAAAAACATCAATTAAATAAAAACCCCTCCCTTATAAAACACAAATGGCTGCTCAGTAATTTGAACAGCCCTTTGTTATCTATAGTATTTAATCTAAAGTTACTTTAAAGTAGGTGATAATGTAATGTCTGCGTTTAATAATTTTGAAATTGGACAAACTGCTTTTGCATTGTTTGCTATTTCTTCAATTGCATAGTAAAATAGCCTGAGTGAGCAGCCCCAATTAACTCTTCTGGGTTAGTTCCCACATCATTTTCATTTCTATTTTAATCTTAGATATTTTTGTTCTGGCATATCAGCATCAATTTCTTTCAGGGTAAGGGTGTCGCCATCAACAGACCATTGAAAACTTTTATTTATTTTTCTTACAGAAAGTTCAATGATACTGTCATTAATTTTATAAGTTCCTTCCTCTGAACTCATTGGAAGCGTGAAATATTCATTTTGATTAGTGGTGAAATACATTGTTTGCTTTGAACCTGTATAATGATTACCTGTCCATTTTCCAATAATTCCAGAATTAGAATCTCCAGAGATACGAGTTAACTCTGACTGCGTAGCCTCATTACTAATAATTAATTTTGTGTCCGTTATTTCAATTTTTTGTTTACCTTCACGATCCGAATCAGGTGATATACTAATCAGAGTATCTCCTTCAAGTTTGTATTTAAAGATTATAAAAGCTCCGGTAATAGAATTGAACTTACCATCTACAGTAAATGTTAATCCATTGCCAATACCACCTTTACTTATATTTAATGGAAACCATTCACCCAAAATTAGATTTTCATTTTGACTAGTCTCACTTTGAGCATTAAAGACTACTGGTGTAAGAAAACTTACTGTAAATGTGAAAAATGTCACTATAAAAATTAACCTATTGTGTTTCATTTTCATTTTTCCTTTGATTTTAGTCCTGCTATTCATTTTCTTTTCCATATTTGTTCCTTTATTTTATAGAGATTGACTCGAATTTCTAATCAATTTCTAACAATTCATATTAACTTCCTAGCAAATTCAAGAATTTAAATGATTTAAGAACTAAGTAGATGAAATATCATCTAACTCTCCAAAACACAAAAGGGCTGCTCAGTAATTTGAACAGCCCTTTGTTATCTATAGTATTTAATCTAAAGTTACTTTAAAGTAGGTGATAATGTGATGTCTGCGTTTAATAATTTTGATATAGGACAAACTGCTTTTGCATTGTTTGCTATTTCTTCAAAAGTAGATTGATCTATACCTTTAACTGATCCGACTAAATCTAAATGGACACTAGTAACACTTCCATCTTCAAAATTGACTTTTGCTTCAGTTGTTAGGTCTTTCTCAGTAAATCCTTTTTCGTCTAATAAAAAGCTCAATTGCATAGTAAAACAGCCAGAAAGTGCTGCACCAATTAACTCTTCGGGGTTAGTTCCCACACCATTTTCAAAACGTGTTGAAAATGAATATTGTGAATCTTTTAATACTTTGCTATCTGTTGTTAGAGTTCCTGTACCTTCTTTACCAGTACCTTTCCAATTTGCATTCGCTTTTCTTGTAAATTTCATTTTTATCCTTAATTATAGGTGGTTAATAATATGAATAAAACGATAAGATAAGTGATTTGTTGTTAATAAGGGAGGGAATGTGATAAACAATTTTGTTGCTAACTGATTATAATCCTTTACAAGGAATTACTAATTAATTCCAATGTTGACTTTAAATCTTATATTATTTATTCTTGGGTTTATTTACTAGTTTGTAAATGAAGTATAATGGGATTAATGTGAATAATCCAAGAGTACTTTTCACAATACTGAATATAATAATTCCAATCATTACCCCAATTAGTAATGCATTAATCATTGGGTTTGATTTAGTTTTCTTTGTTTCTCCCATTTGTTCTTTGCCTTCTTCTTCTAAATTCTCAATTTCTTTTTTATTATTTACTTGTTGTAACCAAATTAGATTTGAGAGTAACAGTTTAGTTGAATCAACCTTTAAATCAATCCATATATCAGGTTTTTCAATTGTAATTCCTATTTCAAGTAAATCAGAATTACCAGAATAAGCTCCTTTGAAAACTAATTTATCTTTTTCATTTATTTCATCGAATAAAGTTGAGAACAACTGATAATCAAGTTCGTTTATTTTGAACCTGCTATCCAATTCTTTCCCATTTATTTTTAGTCTTATGCCTACAGAATGAATTCCATTAGATTCAGAAACGTCTAAAAAATAGATTTCTCTTGTTGGATAATGACGCATTTTGTTTAGTTCATTTGAAAATTTGATATCAAAGTCATTGTTTAACCGTTCTAATGAATCTAAGTAATACTCAGGATCAAATGAATTGAAATCAGGGAAGTCGTGCCCTATTGCTATTAAATTATCTTTGTAATATATCTCATAATGAACTACAAGTTTAGAAATCTCTTCTTTCCTAAAAAAATCAATCCATCTCCTCTCAGAATCCAAATCTTTTTTAAAGACTAATCTTACACTTTTAGGTACTAAATTTTTAAAATTGATTAGTTTAAGTTCAGATGTAGTTTCATAATCTAAGTACTCTGATGTATCTATTATTGAGCCGATAGGCGAAGCTTTTATGATTTCTATAAAAAATTCTTTTTTCTTCATATTTAACATGTATTATGAGTTTTAGTACTTACTTTCTACCCAAAATACTAAATAATTTTATAATTCTAGAGAGGTTATAATGATTAAAGGGGGAGGGAGATTCTTATAGGATTAATATGTTTACTTATAACGAAATCAAAGGACTAACAGTCCCTAATTACATTCCTAACTACACCCCAGATAGAGAACTCGTCGAGGTCGGTGATACGTATGTCTTCGTAGTCGTCATTTTCGGAGTGGAGGATAGTTTTATCATCTCTAAATATAATTCTTTTCACGAATGGCTTTCCGTTCAATGCACCTACGACTATTGATTCATTAGAGATAGGGTAGTTGCTATTCACAAGTACTTTATCCCCAGAGTTTATCCCGATATTTATCATCGAATCACCCGATACTTCAACTAGAAATACGTAACCTTTTTCGTCCAAAATCTCTTCATTTAGGTCGAATTTAGTTCTGGACAAACTTTTCAGAAAGTCCGTGTTATTAAGTATTTTAGATGAGTTGTTGCGTTTTTGCAACCTCGAATACAATGTCATAAACACATAGAAAAATAGTTAAACATACTAGCTTATCTACATTTACTATGCCATTTTTAACTATTGGGTATTCATAGGATTATGGGGAAGACTTCGTTACTATATATGGATTGAGTATTAAATACTAAAGTCATTATCCTTTATAGTCATGATGTTCTATTTCTTTAACGTTGTATATGTTAGAGCTAAAGGTGATTTGGCGATTACTTACCGGTCTAATTAGTTTATTTTTCAACTATCTTAGAACTGTTGAAATCTATAAACGTCCATTTATCACTTCTTCGTATCTTATAAAGATTGTATCCGTACATTAGCATTGAAAACTATGCTAAATTTTTTCTAATTTTGCGTATTGCAATAATATAAAACAAGAGCAAACAAATGTGCGGAATCGTAGGTTACATAGGTAAGCAAAAAGCATCACATATTTTACTAAATGGTCTGAAGCGTATGGAGTACAGAGGGTACGACTCCGCTGGATGGGCTATGATAGAGAATGAAAAACTTAATCTATTGAAGAATATTGGTAAAGTAGCTCACTTAGATAGACTAACTCCACACGATATGATACATGGAACAGTCGGTATAGCTCATACTAGATGGGCGACACACGGTTTTCCTAATCACTTAAACGCTCACCCTCACTTAGATAATTCAGAAAATATAGCAGTAGTTCATAATGGTATAATCGAGAACTACACTGCTTTGAAAACGAAATTACAAAAAGATGGTTATTTCTTCAATTCGGATACAGATACAGAAGTTCTAGCTGTTTTTATTGGTGCTATCTATGAGAAAGTCCAAGACTTAGAAAAAGCGGTAAGAATAGCTCTTTCTGAGATAGATGGTACTTTTGGTATAGCTGTTCTCTCTTCTTATGAACCCGAAAAAATAATATGTGCTCGTCACGGTAGCCCTATGGTATTGGGTATCGGTGATGGTGAATATATAGTTGCATCTGATGCAGCGGCTATCATACAACATACTAATCAAGTAGTTTATCTCAACGATAAAGAAATGGCGATAATCACTCGAGATGGCTTTATTACTAAAACTATTGATAATGAAATTACAGATCCAATTATCGAAGAAATTAATTTTGATTTGGCTCAAATAGAAAAAGGTGGTTACGATCACTTTATGCTAAAAGAAATACATGAGCAACCAGAAACAGTATTCAACTCATTCAGGGGCCGATTACTAGCCGATGTAGGAAATGTAAAGCTAGGTGGCTTGAATAGTATGATGGATAAGCTACGCAAGACTAAGCGAATAATCATAACTGCTTGTGGTACATCGTGGCATGCAGGATTGGTTGGGGAGTATATGATAGAGCAGATGGCACAGATTCCTGTGGAAGTAGAGTATGCATCTGAATTTAGATATCGTAACCCTATTATAGGTCCTGATGATATTGTCTTTGCTATCTCACAATCGGGAGAAACGCTTGATACTCTAGCCGCTATAAAAGAAGCACGTCAGAAAGGTGCTACGGTAATTGGGATAGTCAACGTTGTTGGATCTACAATAGCTAGAGAGACCGAAGCAGGTGTTTATATACATGCAGGTCCAGAGATTGGTGTTGCCTCTACTAAGGCATTTACATCACAAATTACAGTACTTTCTCTTATTGCACTGCTACTAGGTAGAATGCGTAATCTGTCACAACCAGAAGGACAAGCAATAGCTGAAGCTTTAATGGAGCTTCCTGATAAAATTCGTCAAGTACTAGCTACAGAAAAAGAAATAAAAGCAATTGCTGAGAAATATTACGAAAATAAAAATTTCCTATATCTAGGTCGTGGATTCAATTATCCTTTGGCACTAGAGGGTGCATTAAAACTAAAAGAGATATCTTATATACACGCTGAAGGTTATCCTGCTGCAGAAATGAAACACGGGCCAATCGCTCTAATAGATGAGAATATGCCAGTTGTCTTTATTGCTACTAAAGACACTATATATGATAAGGTATTTTCTAATATAGAGGAAGTAAAGGCTAGAAAAGGTAAGATAATAGCTATAGCAACAGAGGGAGATGAGCGTATAAAGAAGGTAGCAGACCATGTGATCTATGTACCTGAAGTTATGCCTATGCTCAACCCTATACTATCAGTTGTTCCATTACAACTATTAGCTTATCACATTGCTCTTAAATTAGAGTGCGATGTGGATCAACCACGTAACTTGGCTAAGTCAGTTACGGTTGAGTAAGCGTAACAAATAAGAGACTTAAAATAGAAAAGGCAAGAATTTGATTCTTGCCTTTTTTTGAGTCATTTTGTTAATATGCTACTATGCTTCAACAGCTTCTTTAGACTTACTCCACTCTTCTATGGCAGCTTTTACTTTTTCTAAGTACCATTGTGGGGTAGATGTAGCACCGGTTATACCGACTATATTGGAACCTTGAAACCATTCCCATTCGATTTCTTCTACATCTTCTATATAGTGCATATTCTCATTGTATTGCTTCATGTGCTTGAATAAACTCTTTCCATTCGATGAGTTACGGCCAGCTACGAAGATGATTATATCATTATCTTTAGCGAATTGTACTACTTCTTCGTCTCTTCCCCAAACTTCTTTACAAAGTGAGTTTTTGAATTGGAAGTGGTCTTTAGTGTCCCCACCTTCTACGAAGTTTCTTACTTTACTTTCTATCACGTCACGAATTCTGTGATAAACATATTTTTCCATAGTCGTTTGAGAGAATAGTACAGTAGGCTTTGTGAAGTCAACTTTTTCTAGTGCTTCCTCTTCAGAAAGAATGATAACGCA
>JAGXGG010000006.1 GCA_024636855.1 Ignavibacteriota bacterium
AAAGATACTAGAACGCCCCAAATAACAATTGCCATACCTAACTGTGCATCAAAACGATAATCAGTTATACCTTCTATTATAAAAACGACTATTATAAAAACCACTAGAAGAATTATCCAGTAAATAATAAGATTAAAGAATAGATTATTGTTTTTCATAATTCTCCATGATATAATTTCAAATAGCAAACTCAATCTAGAAAAGCTCTTACAATATACTAATAGATTTAATGGTTATCTAAAAAAACTCTATTTTTAACTGTTTTTCTATCACATCACAGACATAATAAACTCTTTAATATCATCATCGAAATTAAAAGATAATATCTACTTATAATATTCTTTTTGCTCTACAGCAATATTATTTCTCGCCTGTCCAGCTGATAACAGGGAATCCTGACTTGTTCATGCCTTTGGCTTGACAGGTCAGGGAACATATTTCTCCTGGATTCTTCACTCCGCTACATTCCGCTCAGAGTGACATTGTTTCTACTCCCCATAAAGAAAGTCTTCATTTTGCCTTTGCCTTTTATTTCTATTTCACCACGTTCTACATAGCTGAATTCTTCGTATTCAGTTACTGCTTCTTTGAAGCGTTCGGAGACGTGCACTTCACCAGCTATACTAGAAGATTCCATACGTGAGGCAGTATTCACTGCATCAGACCACATGTCATAGATGAACTTGTTCTCACCTATTACTCCAGCTACTACAGGACCACAATCAAGCCCTATACGTACCTCTATTTTTGTGCCGTCTGCTGTGTGGTAATCTTTCATCATTGCTTTAACCTCTAATGCCATTTGGGCAGCTCTGTGGGTATTGTCTTTTTGTACTTCTGGGATGCCAGCAGCAGCCATATAGCTATCACCAATTGTCTTAATTTTCTCTAAGCCGTACTTGTTTGCAATAGAGTCGTATTTGGTGAATATCTTGTTCAAAGCTTCTACTACTCGTCTTGGGTCTGCGTCTTGTGATAGTTCCGTGAAGTTGACTATGTCAATAAACACAATAGATGCCTGTGTGAAGTAGTCAGATATTGGGTGTTCTTTCTTTTTCAATCGCTTGGCTATAGATACTGGGAGTACATTGTATAATAGCTTATCTGAACGCTTGAGTAACCTGTATATCACGAACATCACTATTGTCATAAGAACTACAATAGCAATAGAGAAGTAGAGAATCACCTGCTCTCGTTTTTCCTGCTCAGCTATTCTTATCTTCTGTTTCTCTATTTCTTTTTGTTTTAGGTCATCTTCTCTTGCTTTTTCTAAGGCGGCTATTTTGTCACTGTTTTCTTGATTAAATACTGAATCTTTGAGTTTGTGGTGTTCATCAGAAGCTTCCAATGCGTTCTTGTATTCCCCTTTTAGTTTATAAGCATCTGCAAGGTTTTTCAAGAACACACTTCTTCCATGCAACTCACCAATCTCTTCCAATATTTTAATTGCTTGAAGAGTATATTCAATAGATCTATTAAGGTTAATATCTTTATTTAAGCTTACATATTGATTCAATTCATCTGGATTGATGCTTACACTATCTTGTGATAGAGTTAAATATAATTCCCCCATATTCCCAAGATTAAAAGCAATTCCACTTTTATCTCCAAGTTCTTCACTTATCTTTAATGCTTTGTTATAATATTCTAAAGCTTTCGGGTAATCGGATTGATTATCATAAACAATCCCAATATTGACAAGATTAGTTGCAATTCCACTTTTATCTCTAAGCTCTTCAAATGTCTTTAATGCTTTGCTATAATATTCTAATGCTTTTGGATAGTTTGATTGGTCACTATAAACATTCCCCATATTTCCAAGATTAATTGCTACTCCGTTTTTATTTCCAATTTCTTCATTTATCTTTAATGCTTTTTGAAAGTACTCTAAAGCTTTCGGATAATCGGATTGAGCCTTATAAACAAGCCCCATATTTCCAAGAGTAACGGCAATTCCACTTTTATTCCCAAGTTCTTCATTAATCTTTAATGCCTTTCCAAAATACTCTAATGCTTTTGGGTAATCAGATTTTACTGCATTATTTACAGCGATTGGATTATACGCATTTGCCTCTCCCTTTTTCCAATTTATTTTTTTTGCTAGTTTTACTCCTTCTCGTCCATATTCTATTCCCTTATCAGGGTTAGTAGACCTAAATCCAAATGAAATACTTTTTAGCAATTTCACCTCATTCGTATCACCTTTAGCTTTGGGTAGCTCCGCTAGGAGTGAGTCTAGTCTGGCTTGTCCTGTTAGCTTTTCAGCTTTTAGATTTGTACTAAATATAGTTAGTGCGAGTAGAATCAGTAATAGAGTTTTCATAAATCACCTGTTTGGAGAAAATGGTATCTTTGCAAATTAGTTAAAATAATTGGAATAGGGGAAAGAAAAAAACTATGATGCCTGACTTGTGAAGCCAAAGGCATTAGCGGAGTACTTCGACTTCGCTCAGCAACCATCGAAGGCGGAATAACTGAAATACTATCTTTTACTACAATCTTGTTATTATCTTTGTTCTGCTTTCTTTTCTATCCCATAAGCACAGAGTGGCAATATGAAAGGATAAAGATACCAAGCAAACCTACCATCTGTATATGCTGCTGTTAGTGAGTAGATAATCATCAGTACTACGAATACAGCACCCATACCAAATGCAAATGTATGTGATTTTTGGAAGTCAATATTTCTAAAAGTAAGTAAGAAAATTAACAAAGGAATTCCACCAGTTAAAGCTAAGCTGATATAAGTTCTCAAGCGAGTCAGATTATCTATTAATGATGATGTATTAACCGTCCACATAAAGCTACTATCGGCGTTTATGGTATTAGCTCTAACTATTAGTGATGTTGCTAGAAATGCAATGAAAATGATAGTTGAATTGATAAAGCTTCTTTTGAATCCGCTTTCTTTTATATTAAAGAAGAAGTAAAAGGGTAACAATAGTACCGCCTTTTCATTGACCATAGCAGCTAGTATCATTGTTATAATTAATGGGGTTAACTGCTGCCTAAGAGTTAGGTAAACTCCTAGTATAATAAGGAATATCGCGGGTGCATCAAGCAAACCAACAACACCGTAGTAGAATATAGGGAATGAGAATGCGTAAAGAAATGAAGTAATGAATATAGTTCTATCCTTGAAACCTATGAGTGCCAAGACTTTCATAAGGAAAAGTAGTCCGAGTATCTCAGTAGAGAGGCAGATTAAATTTAGAGATGTAAACGAATCAAAAGGCAATAGAGAAGCAATAAGTGGAATAAGAAATCGGAATGAATAAGGCTTAGTAACTTCACTTTCTACATCTTTGCCATTGTAATAGTTTACATATTGAACGTAGGTGTATGAATCTAAGCTCATCTCTACGTCATAGCCAAGCTTTTCGCCTAGCTTTTTATCATCTGCACCGACGTAAGGACGGATAAACAAATCCTGTCTATTCCACCTAACTACAGACATGAGTACTACGACTAATGATAAAAATATAAAATGCTTATAATTCATCTTCGAAGATACGAAAATTATTCTGTAGGGAATGATACGAAAAATGTAGTGCCTTTACCTAGCTCACTATCGAACCAGATTTGACCACCATTTTTCTCTACCATTTCTTTGGTTAGCAATAGGCCAAGTCCCGTTCCTTTCTCTTCGCTTGTTCCCAAAGTTGTATGTATTATGTTCTTTTTGAATAGCTTCTCTTTGTCCGAATCGCTCATACCTAAACCGTTATCTTTTACACTAATTACTATCATCTGATCTACAGATTCTGCAGCAATAATTATGTGACTATCTTTTGGTGAGAATTTGATTGCATTAGATACTAGATTAGATATGACATTTTCCACGTGAGTGGCATCGGCAAATATCTTCGCATCAGTTCTTATATCACTATCCAATGAGATAGATTTATTTGTTGCGTTGATTTTTAAAACACTAATAATAGAGTTAAATATATGTTCAGGAGTTACAAATTCTTTATTCAGATCGATACGATTCAGCTGTAACTGACCCCATTTTAGAAGGTCATCTACGAAATTATATTGGTTGACTATAGATTCATATAGAGACTCTACTATTTCCTTTTTTTCTGCTTCGTCCATAGTATCATATTCTTCTACCAATATTCCCATAAGTGATTTGACACCAGAGAGTGGACTTTTAATATCGTGAGCGACTAGAGAGATGAATTTATTCTTATCATCGAGTAATTTTTCTAATGATCTTTTTGATTTAGATAGTTCCAAATGATTGGAAACTCGCATAAGTAATTCGGAAGTGTTGAATGGTTTGGTAATATAATCAACAGCACCCATCTCAAAGCCCATTTGTAAGTCTTCAGAGTTGTTTTTAGCCGTAACAAATATGATAGGTATATTACAAGTTGTAGGATCTTCCTTTAGAGCTCGGCATACATCAAACCCATTAGTCCCTGGCATAGCTATATCAAGTAAGATGATGTCAGGTATTTCCTCTTTGGCATTGCTAATAGCTGTTTCACCGTCCTGCGCTATTATCAGATTCGCATTCTTAGAAGCGAATGTATTGCCCAGTACTTGTAGGTTTTCGGGTATATCATCTACTATAAGTATAGTAGAATCATTAAAAATAGTTTCAGAGTTTCTCATATAAGACCCTATTAATCAATAACAAAGATAAAGAATTAATTTATTATAATAAATTAATTTTGATTAATGACATGTTAACAACAAGACCATCTTTTCTACCCACGTCATGCTGAACGAAGCGTAGCATCTACAAAAAACCCCACTTATAAGCAGGGTTGTGAAATAATTTATTTTATAGAATTCTCTACTACTTTCTTCTATTGTTTACCATTGCAATCCCAGCCTGTATTGCCTCTAGTGTGCTGGTCTCGTCAGCTGTGTTTGTTCCAGCTATTTGGTAAGCAGTTCCGTGATCGGGAGAAACTCGGACGATTGAAAGATTAGCGGTGAAGTTTACTCCACCTCCTTGAGCCAATAATTTGAGGGGGATTAGACCTTGATCATGGTACATAGCCAGTATGCCATCATATTCTTTGTACTGTCCGAATCCGAAGAAACCATCGGCAGGGAATGGGCCTTCTGCAACAGAGTGTTCGTGTCTTATGTTTAGCTTTTCCACTGTGTCATTTATATATGAGACTTCTTCTGTACCTATGTTACCTTGCTCACCAGCATGTGGGTTTAGTCCAAGTATTGCTATTCGTGGTTTCTCTATTCCAAAATCTTGACGCAATGAATTCTCAAGAGCTGCGTACTTGCTTTCTATTAGTCTAGGTCGGAGTAACTTATTTACTCGGCTAATTGGCTCGTGTACGGTTACTAGAGCCACTTTTATTTTTCCAGAGAATAGAATCATTAGTGGGTCAGCTCCAAACGATTCGCCTAGCATTTCTGTATGTCCAGGAAAGTTAAAACCAGAAAGAGAGATTGCTTTTTTATTAATCGGAAGTGTGAGTAGAATATCTGCATTACTAGATTTAATAAATTCTACAGCATCGGTTATACTATCAGCTGCTATTTTGCCTGCCTCTGCAGTTATCTGTCCGAATTCAATCGATGCGTCTATACCCTTATTCCGAATTTCAACATTAAAACCAGAGAGCTTTATACCATTTTCAGTTTCTTCGAAATTGATATCTAATCCATCGAGATAGTCGATAATTAATCTATATGGACCAAAAAGAATAAAACTTAGGTCATTTGTGTCATTAGTTAACTTGCCTAGAGCCTTTGCAAAGCACTCAAGTCCTATTCCGTTTACATCACCTATGGATATAGCTATTTTCATATTAGAGCATCCTTTGTGTACGATTTGCATTTAATAACATACCTGCCAAAGTCATATTGAAGAGTAACGAAGTACCTCCATAACTCATAAATGGCAGGGGTATCCCCATAACTGGCATCATACCTATGACCATACCTATATTGATTAGTATATGATAGAGGAAGATGACACCTATCCCAAAGCAGAGTATTTTGAAAAAAGGATTATCATTTTCTGTGGCTAGTTTTACTGCTCTTAATATGAGAACCCCAAAAAGGAATATAATACCTGCTCCACCAAGAAATCCAAATTCCTCAGTAGGTACAGAATATATAAAATCAGTCCATTGCTCAGGTATATAGCGGAGTTGAGTCAGAGTTCCTTGCTGAAAACCTTTACCAGTTATACCACCACTACCAACTGCGAGTTTCGATTGCATTACATTGTAGCCACTACCACGCGGATCACTTTCTGGGTCCAAGAAGCTATCTATTCTTGATTGTTGATGTGGTGCCAAACTCTTATAAACTATTGGTCCGGCTAGTCCAACCGAAAATAATACGGCGACAGCTAGAATTTTGAGTGGTATTCTGCCTTTGAGCATTAACGCTACTACCGAAAAGACACTCGCTCCTATAAGATAGAAATATGAATCTCCTAACGAAGCTATTAATATAAAAGGGGCTACAACAATAACAAGTAATATAATAGAACTAAACCCTGTCCAAAATAAGATTCCTAAAAATAGGGCTATAAGCACTGAAGCTGAACCAATATCTGGCTGTAACATAACCAATACTAGTAAAGGCAAGAGGAATAAAGTAGAACGACCAAGTATGTTGATCTTGCTTATACTTTTTCCTTTCTGAGACAAATAGTTAGATAGACCCATCAAAAGACCTAACTTGGCAATTTCTGCGGGTTGCATATTGAACCCACCTATCCTAATCCACCCCATAGTACCATTTATCCTGACCCCGACGAAAAGTACAGCTATAAGGAGAATAACTGATAAACCGTAGACCCAATAAGATAAAGTGCGGAGTTTTTTATGGGGAAAAAAGGCAACTGAAATTAATACTACTATACCGATTACTGCAGATAGTACTTGCTTGTCAAAAAAGCTACCTGCAAAAGAAACTGTGGCTGAGTAAATAGAGAGTAATCCCATTAGAGTAAGCATGATAACAGTAAAAAAAGTAGTCCAATCGAAATTCTCTACTTTAGTTTCTGATAGCTTATAGTCTAATGTATTATCCAACGAATTGAGTTCCAGTTATCTTGAAAAATGCTTCCTTGTACTTGGCGTTTATTTTTTCAATTACATCGTTGGGCAACTTAGGGGCAGGAGGGGTTTTATCCCAATCCAAAGTTTCTAAGTAGTCTCTAAGTATTTGTTTGTCGTAGTTTTGTGGCTCTTCGCCTGGTTGATACGTTTCTTCTAACCAAAGACGTGAAGAATCAGGTGTAAGAGCTTCATCTATAAGTATTATCTCACCAGTTTCTAACGCACCAAATTCGAATTTAGTATCTGCTAATAATATACCTGATTTTCCTAATCTTTCTGCTCCGAAATTGTAAAGTTCTATTGAGATTGCTTTTAATAAATCCGTAGTTTTCTTACCTATAATGTCGCAACACAGTTCGTAGCTGATATTCTCATCGTGTCCTTCGTCAGCTTTAGTAGATGGTGTGAAAATAGGCTCAGGTAATTTTTCAAATTTTCTTAGACCTGCTGGTATATCTATACCACAGATTTTACCTGTTTCTTGGTAAGATTTCCATCCTGAACCAGCTACATAACCTCTTACTATGAATTCAACTGGAAGTGGTTTAGCTTTTCTTACAATCATACTACGCTTACTAAGAATCTCTTTGTGTGCTGATAGTGAATCTGGAAAATCAGAAAAATCACTTGCTATTAAGTGATTATTGATAATGTGTTTTGTACTATTCAACCAATAAGTTGAGATTTGATTTAGTATTTTTCCTTTCTCTGGTATAGGTTCATTCATAATCACATCGAAGGCCGATATACGGTCAGTCGCAACGATTAGCAAAGATTCACCTAGGTCAAATACTTCACGTACTTTGCCCTTACGGACTAGGTTCAAATCATTAATATCTATGTTATATAAGGCCTTGCTCATTATATCATCACCGAGTAAATATAAAGTACATAATCTACAATTGATCTGTCTAATTGCATAATTAATAGTGGTATACCTACGAATATTAATATTATCACAAGCTCTGTTAGATATACTTTTCCTTTTGGTTTATCGAATACAACAGCCGAGGATTTGAATAATCTGAATGCTGACCAGATTTTCACGAACACTAGTATTAAGAATATTAATAGATAACCGTTTTCCATTTGTTCGAATATTCTAATCATGAATGCTGATACTGGTAGTAATAGCAATGTTGGAATTAATGCCCAAGTAGCTAGAGTAAATGCATCTTTGAAGAATAATCTAACTGACAATACAAAAGCCGCTACTCTAAGTAATGAAGCAAGTAATAGTATATAAAGCACTATAATCAATGACATTACTATTATCAGCAACGCCGGAGACCATACCATAGCGAATAGATTTTCTTTGATTATTTCTATTGGTACTATGACATTTAGGAAATATTCTAAAGTGTCATTGAACCGTAGATAATAAAACGTAGCAGCAATGAAAGAAGCCGTAGATACGGAGACTAGTAATGCCAATACACTAGTTTGTATTGCAGAGATTAGCCGTTGATCTCTGATATCAGCATAGAAATTATAAGGTCGTAATATAGAACGGAAAAAATATTCTCTAAATCGCTTGAATCGGTTGATCATCATCAAGAATATCAGACCAAATATAATGCCTGTTATTATGAATACGATTGTCTGGTCACCCGCTGGATCGCTACCAGCAGTTAATAGTGGTTCTTTCTCTTTATTGAATATTGATTTTACAGCTTTGAAGGCTGCTCTTTCGTTTCTATCTCTATCAACCAATCCTGATGTGTAAACATACTTATTTTCGCTATTGTTGATCATTATGGGCTGTTGTAGCAGATAGTCATTATATGTATCTATTGTGTAGCCAGCTAGATTTGCCGGTTTGAAAACAGAGTAAGAATTCAGCAAGTAATATGCTTGAAATTCTAAGGAAAGTTTATCTGCATATCCATTTTTATTATGTTTCTGAACAGTAGTTCCTAACTCACAAATAATTGGCAAACTGCCTGAGTTTTGTTGCAATTCTTTTAGTCGGACTAACTGCTTATTGAAATCGAATGTTTTATGTTTGAAGTTATATATTAAGAAATCAAATCCCTTTATATTTGGGTAATCCGAGCCAGAATAAATAGTCTTGTGCACCAAATTATTAGTGTATTTATTCATAATAGCTAGTATATCTTCGGTATAGCTTTTAGTTTGATTTTGCCCTTCTGAGGAATAAGAATACAAGCCATAACTGAAGATAGAAGGTGAATTGTCTATAGTAGTTAGTATTCTGTCGGCTATGTTTTTGATTCTAACCTTTATTTCATCTGAGTTTAGAATAGAAGTAGGGGTATTATATACTGGTAGCTCATATAGCACTAATAGTCCATATTTATTACAAAGTTCTATTAGACTAGGGTGAGGCAATCCAAACTTCACTCTAATTGTATTTGCTCCCAATTTCTTGATTTCTCTTATGTCTTTCTCATATTGAATTTCTGAGAGAGATTGCCCTTGTCCTTTGATATCATCGGCATAGTTTACAGATTGGAGTTTGAATGGCTGTCCATTAAGTAAAAATCCATTTCCGTTATCAGAGCTGATTATAGTAACATCTTTGAATCCGATTGAAATTTCGCTCTGGTCTATTACGCTGCCACCTCTTATCACTTTTACTATTAAGCTATATAGATTTGGTTCGTCTGGTGACCAAAGGAGGGGATTATTTACTATTCCTTTTGATTCAAAATTATAGACTCTTGAATTACTGACGCTCATTGTAGAAGTACCAATCTCATATTGACCTTCTTTACTTTTCAAATATGTTTTTACTGTTATATTACCTTTAACAGAAGAAGCTTGACCTGTTGTTATTGCGCCTTTTATTTTGAGAGAAGCACTCGAATTACCGTCAGCTAGTTTATAAGATGAACTAATGCTACTTACCCAAGCCCCTGCAGTACTTATCAAGCTTATATTTCTTATTATTCCAGATGCTGCTTTAGTTACATGTATTGGTAATTGTTGTACTTGACGAGCATATCCTTCTGTCGAATTAACCTTTATCTTTAATTCATTGTCACCCACTTTAAGTGTGCTTTCTGGTAAATCGACCCAAAACTGTGTCATTCCACCAAAAAAATTACCTAAAAACTGATTGTTAACATAGAACTCTCCATTATCTGAAATACCATCTACTTCTAGATGAAATGTTCTTTTGGCTAAATCTGCTTTTGATAGCTTAATTGTCTTTTTATAGAGTAAAGTAGTATTCTCATAGCTTGTAGATGGCACGTGCTGTACCGACCATGTATCGCCTTCGTCGAATGACACTTTCCATTTGCCAGTTAAATCTAATACTTTTCTTTCCATTCCATAAGTTTCGGTAACTTGTGTAGTATCGAATTGAGCAAAAGCAGCAGAAAAACTAATCAGTAGTATTAATAATATTATTTTTTTCATTTATGATATTGTAATTGATTGCGACACTTTTAATGATTCTAAAATAGCAAAAGTACACTTTGTAACAGCAAATAATTCTTCTTTTGGAATTAATGCTTTGCCAGATTTTATAGAGCCAACGAATAACTCCATTTCTTTTTTGATTCCTTTCTCCCCGTCCATCTTGATAGACTTAGCGTTCTTACCTTTGTGGACAGTTACAGTGTTGAAATTATCCATAACGTAAACAGAGTTCTCACAGAATACCTCGCAGTACTCTTTGCCCAAACTACCGTCTCCATTAGAGAAATACTCTAGTACACCGACAGAACCATCTTGGAATTTGATAGTTGCAGCTACATTGTCTTCGTTGAGCTTAGCTTCCGAATTGCCTGAAAGTGATTCAGCATATACTCTGATAGGCATACTACCAGTAAGGTAAACCATAGTATCTATGAAATGGCAAGCCTCACCGATTATACGTCCACCACCCTCACTTCTTTGTGACCAATGGTCTGCTGGTATATGTCCTGCATTCACTCTGTACTTAACTATCATAGGCTCTTTGTGACCAGCGAGCTCTGATTTGATAGTAGTGAATGACTTTGAAAATCTTCTATTGAAACCAACCATCAGCTGTTTATCTGACTTTGAACTGGCTTCTATTATTTTATCTAGCTCTTCTTGATTGAGAGCTAAAGGTTTCTCCACGTAAACGTGTTTGCTATTTTCTATTCCGTTGAGTACGAATTCACCATGAGTATTGTGCCAAGATGCTATGAACAGTGTATTAATATCTTTGTCTTTTATTAGCTCTATAGGGTTTGCACCTGCTTTGGCGAAACCGAAATTAGTCGCAACGGTTTTAGAACTAGCTGCGCTATTATTTGCTACTGAAACAAAGGATACACCTTGCTTAGTTAGTGGCGGTAAAAGGTAATTTTGAGCAAATTGACCAGCACCAACAAAGCCGATTTTCACTTCCGAATCTTTAGTAATCGCACCAGTAGAAACGAATGTCGTTTGCTTACCTTCTCGCTTCGGATAGTTTATTAGTATTCCCAGATAAGGTGCCGATGATGAGCTAATCATATCATAAGCTTTGCTTGCTTCTTGCACATCGAAAGCGTGGGAAGTCATACTCTCTACATCTATTCTGCCTTTTTCTATTAGCTCTACGAAGGCCTGCATGTTCCTGTTCTCAGTCCATCGAACGAAGGCGTAAGGATAATCGTGCCCATCTTCTTCGTAAAAAGCGTCATATCTACCTGGGCCGTAACTCGAAGATATACGAAGATTAATTTCTTTTTTGTAGAATGGATGACGCTTCATATCCATACCTATAGCACCGACTATAACTACTTTGCCTTTCTTGCGAGTCATCTCCATAGCCATCTGAAGTGGTGCACTACTCGAAGTAGAAGCTGTTATAATAGTAGAATCAGCGCCTTCGCCATTGCTTCTAGCTATTACTTTCTGCACGTTTTCCGACGAGCTTTTCAAAACTGAATCGCATCCAAATTGCAATCCTAGCTCCATAGCTCTATCGTCTATATCCATTCCTATTACATTACAACCAGCAGCTTTTAAGAACTGCACAGTTATTAATCCTAATAATCCCAATCCGACTACTACCACATTCTCACCCAAGCTAGGTTCAGCTTGGCGAAATCCTTGCATAGCAATTGCTCCTACGGTAGTATATGCGGCATCTTCGAAAGATACGCTATCAGCTATTTTAACTACTAGATTCTTGGGTACAGCGATTATCTCTGCATGATTAGCAATGCCAGCTCCTGCTGCCGCTACTCTATCACCAGGTTTGAATTCATCACATTTCGATTCGATAACTACACCCGAAGCGGAATAACCAAGCAATTTGAATGAATTAAGCTTTGCACTTACTCTGCGCATAGTTTCTTTTAGACCATAGCTTTTCACAGCATCTAGGACTACTTTTACTTGATCGGGTTGCTTTTTAGCACGTGTGAGTAAACTCCCTTGACCATTGTCAACGGAAGTCTTTTCTGTTCCAGCGCTAATAAGTGAGCTATGAACTTCTACTAAAACCCCATTAGCAGGGCACTGTGGGGAGGGCATCTCTTCTGTCCTTACTTCCCCAGATTTTTGATATTGGACTACTTGAAGCATTGTTTTCTGTGTCGATTTACAAGATACAAAGATAAGAATTATTATGGAAAATTAGTATTTGTAGCTAATATTAGAAAGCGTTAATTTCTGAATCAAAGATTTATTATTTTGATTAACTGACTAATAACAGAAATAAAATTGAAGAAAACTTTAATAATTACCGTATTATTTATCTTGAGTAATATAGCAGTATTATCACAATCAGAGAATACAATTCCTTCGGAAATGCAATCGGAGGAAGCTGAAGTTAGAGACTCTAATGCAAGGTATACAGCTCTCGGTATCCTTAGATATGAAGTCTATTCAGATATTATCAATGGTAACGGATTATCAAAGCTTGGGGCAGGGTTCTATAATATAGATTATATACCTAACTTAGTCTATTATTTCTATGGTCTTGGAGCTGGTTATAATTTCGATTATGAAATGCCCGAATTAGATACCTATGTAGGGTTTAGTTATCACTTAACCTTAAGATTAAGAGGGCATATAGCTCATGATTTGAATAAATTTAATTTGTCTTATACACCTGAGATAGGATTAGGTCTGGATAATGGATTTGCAATGTTTGGTTATAGGATATGGGCTGTAAACCCCAACGAAATTAAAAATGAAATTCAGTTTCATCTTAGCTTCAGAATTCCATTTGGTTGGTATTATTAGAAAAAGAGCTAACCCACTCAGTGAATTAGCTCAATATCTTTAGCTTATTATTTTACTTCGCCGACCATAATAATAGGTGCGCCACCAGAAGAAATTCTGTGTGCATCGCCAGCAACTTCTTGCATTCCTGCAGAACTCATTACTTCATTCATCGCTTCGGGTGTATCAAAAGTCAATCTGAACATCTGATAGAATTCTGGTTCGCCACCAGGACCTGGTAAAAATTTTGTAACTGTATATGAGTTTGATTCAGGCTGGATACCTGTCTTGTCATTAAGCATTTTCAGATGTAACTTATAATCTTCTTCAAATTTTGCTTGGTCAGTTGGGTGAGGGTATAACGCAGTAAGTGCTAACATAATAACTCCATATTTATAGGTTTAATAATGAAAATCTTTTCTATTGTTTTAATTTAAGGAAACTTAGACGCTTATCCTATTTGACCTATTAAGTAGAATGTATATAACTAGATTAGATAAAAAAAAAGCTGATTCGTAATAAACGAATCAGCTTTCTTGTAATTTAAGTAGTTCTGTACTTGACTATTTTTCGAATTCACTAATAATATCTTTTGCACCTTTAACAGATTCTGAAAGAGATTCTTTTACTTGAGTCAATGTTTCATCGCCGAATTCTTGGGCTACTGTCAATATTGTTTTAACAGCTGTAAATGTAGCTTTCGCTGAATCTCCACCAACAGTTGTAACACCAGCAACGACACCTTTTACGGCAGATACTGCTGTTTCTCCAATATCAACACCAAGCTCTTTTGCAGAATAGAGTGCCTCAGAAACGATTCCCTTAACAGCTTCATTTTGTTCTACACCCGATTCCATAGCACCTTCTATTGTTCCTTGAACAACACCTTTAACAGCCTTTACTACAGACGACCCTATTTCTCCAATACCTATTAGAGAACCCTTTACTATAGCGCCAGGAACCTGAATACCTTCTTTGAGTAAGTCACCCGTTTCTTTAAGGGTATTAACGGTAATCTTTTTTACGGCGTTAATTGTAGTTGTTGAAATATCAGTTACGCCTTCCAAAGATGCTACTATAGCTCCTTTTGTACCATTTACTATTTTTGACAGAATTTTAAACATATTACCTTCCATTTTAGTGTGAGAATTTTCTATTACTATTTTATTAAATATCCCTTAAATTAAGTGATACCTAAGTATTATGTTTTGAAAACGATTAGTACTGCTCAATATTTCATAATCTTGGATTATTATTTTCACTACAGTGGCCATAAAGAAGTACGTTACCTTTATGCTAACATAGGTTTTAGTTTGTCATCCTTTGAACATATACCTTTAACTTGGCAATTTGAAGGTAGTGAATCTGCGGATATGTTATTCCAATGTTTTAAAAAAGGAGCAGTACGATCCACTGCTTTGTTAAATAGACAGACCAAAGAAAGCATAGTCAATATTAGGAAATATATGGCTTCTGAATGCGAGCGATATCGTAGTTCAAACAATAAAATAGAGATTCCAATGAGCGTAGCTTTAAGTGTAGGAATTAAAAAAACAGCTTGATTTCTTTAATCAGAGTTCTATTTTAATAACAGACCTTTTCGAACAAAATATTTGTCTAATCATCTGCTGGGGTTGTTTGGCCCTCATCGCCGTCCGTAATAGTAATACCAGCGAAACCCCATCCTCTGCCACTAAGCCCTACTATAGTTATTGAAGTAATGTCAGCTCTTAGCAAAGTAATATTCTGATATGAATAGTTCCCAATGTCATTGCCAATAGCACCGACTAGTAAACCAGAGACGAATACAACTCCATCATAGCCTGGGTCTTGACTAACTGTTTTGCAGATTACCTTCTTGTCATACGATGCTGTTTTGGAGTGAAGAGGGTAAGGCTCTTCGTTTACAAATACTACAACTGAATCATCATCATTAAGTCCCCACACTCGAAATGAAGGATTAGTCTGAGGTTCAGAGAAGTTCACAGTAATTGTTTTCTTACCACTTCCCATAACAAAATATGTAGGGTCTTGACCAGTACATCCATAACTGACAAACGAACCACCAGCGAAAGTATAGGTTAATACTTCTGGGGCTTTTGCATCAGAACGAATATATGTGTCTTTCCCATTGGCTATGCCGAAAGTGAAGAAGAAAAGTATTAGTGCTATTTTTTTTGTCATTCCTTCTCCCTAAATACACTTAGCTCTTTTACGATTTTACCTGTTATTGGATCTATATAAATCGCTTTACACTCTTTACACATCGTTATGGAGACTTCCCAAAAATAAGAAATCACCTTTTCACCATTAAATTTATTATCAAGCACTTCATTCCTATTATTAATTAATTCAGCATAAATACTATCACTAATTATACCATAGTTTTCACCAATTTCAATCGCTTTTTGTTTAGATATAAATGTATTATTCAATAACTTCTTTAGACCAATCAAATCATCGTATTGAAAATGGTTTGTAGGAAGTTCTGTAACAAATCCCAAGCTATCAGCTTCTATAGAAAAATGACTGATAAAAGTGCTATCATCATAGACCTTATAGTTCAAGATATAAAGTTGTGGGATGAAAGTGACTGAATCAAGGTAAGATGTTCCAGTATAATTATACTTAGCATGAACATGACTATTGGATATATTCCATTTTAGGTTCATATTAAAGATATGTTCTCCAAAAAAATCAATTAAATATGCATCTGTGTTTTGCTTAGCAAATATCATTCTTTGTTTAATTTGTTCATTAGCTTTAATATTATCTAATTGGGCATTGCAATCAATGGAGCAAAAATATAATAATATTAATAAAACTGATTTATTTTTCATGGGTTATAATTTTTTATTTTTGACAAATAAGTGTGGATTAAAACGCTTACATTAACTAAAATATATAAATAAGCACTTTCAAAAGTACTTATATTGCAAAAAAGTGCGAAATAAGATAATTTCGAGCAAATTTATTCCTTATTTAGCATTATTTCCACTCCCCATCTCGTTTCTCGCCATTCTGTTTGTTCATCTTTTGTGAGGAAAGTCCAAGCTATAACTTGGCTTGACTTATTCCCAGTTCCCATTGGGATAGTTCGTATACTTTTGGCACCACTGTCCTTTAGCTTATCAAATATTGATTTTACATTCGATTTTTTTGAGACTAAAGTCGAGAACCAGAAAAAATTTCTCAGATAATTTCTGCTCTCTTTGATCATATTAAGTATGAATTTATACTCGCCCCCTTCGCATATTAGCTCATCGCTAATACCAGCAAAGTTGAGTATAGGAGTTTCTACTTTCTTCCCAGTTAGGTTCTTGACTTTTCTGCGAGAGCCTTTCTCAGCCTCTTCGGCAGAAGCATGAAAAGGTGGATTGCATATAGACAAATCTATTTTTTCTTCTTTGTCAATCACTCCGTAGAAAACATCTTTCCTATCAGGTTGTAATCTTAGTTCAATCATACCTTTGAGTGATGGGTTAGCATCAACTATATTCTGAGCCGATTCTATAGATTTGGGGTCAATGTCAGATCCAATGAACTTCCAACCATATTCCGTAACCCCGATTATAGGGTATATACAATTAGCCCCTACACCAATATCAAAGCAAGTGATCTTATCACCAGTTGGTATATTGCCATAGTTATTTTCGCAGAGCAAGTCAGCTATGTGGTGGATATAGTCAGCCCTACCAGGTATAGGAGGACATAGATTAGTATCGGGGAAATTCCAATTCTCTATTCCGTAGTAATGGTTGAGCAGTGCTCTATTCAGCAGTTTCACAGCCGATGGGTCTGCGAAATCAATAGAATCTTCACCATATTTATTGGGCTTAACGTGGTTCACTAATTCGGGATTAGATACTAATAGTGCACCCAAATCATATCTCTCTCGGTTCTTATTCCGAGGGTGCAATCTTGTTTTTTCTTGTTTACTTTTTTCTTTGGGCATAGGTTGTTTTATTGATATTTAATGATTATTCAGGATAATTAAGATTTTCAATTTTATTCTTCGCTATATCGTATTCAATACTCCACCAACAAACAGAATCTAAAGCCGAAAGATAGTTTATGTGTTTCCATTTTTCTTTTCCAGCACATCGAACAAAAACTAACTCAACAAATATTTTTCGTTCACCATCATTAGAAATTCTTCCAAAATAACGTCTTTTAAACCAACCTAGACTGTATTCTAATGGATGGTCTTCATTAAATATATTTCTCACTAATCCACTATCTGATTTTGTTAAGTCTTCAAGATGTCTCTTTAAATTGACTTCCATTTTATATAATTCATCTTTGGAAGGAATAAAGGATTGAAATTCATTTCTAGAATCATTTTCAAAAGTCTTACAAAACTTATCTGAAGGAATATGATTAGGTGGTCCAGATTCACATGACAATAATGTTAAAATTAGGAAAAATAGTATATATCTCATCTCTATTTCTATTTTGTTATTCAAAACCCCTACACCACACTAATCCTAACTTTCTTTTTCTTGAGTCTGGTGTTATTGGTTTTCTCTACTGCCTTTTGGGCTATGTTAGCGTGTACACTGACATAAGAGCAGTTCTCTTGGAGTTCTATAACACCTAGTTGGTCTTTTTCAATCTTTCCTTGCTTCATGAATAAGCCGGCGATGTCTCCTTTGGATATTTTCTCGCGTCTGCCACCGGTTATATATAGAGTCACCCATTTTACTGGAGCTGGTTCATGAGACGGTTGTAGTTCTCCTACTATTACTTCTTCTGGTGCTATATCATCTATGTACTCTGGTAGATTTTCGCCTGTCCAGTGCAGTATGTAAGCAACACCCTCGCTGTTCATACGAGCCGTACGTCCATTCCTATGAAGGAATTCGTTATACCTTAGTGGCAAGCGATAGTGAAGTATAAATGTAAGCTCTGGGATATCAAGACCACGAGCTGCCAAATCGGTTGCTAACAAGAGCTGAGTCGTTCCATTCCTGAATTTGATTAGTGCTTGCTCTCTATCTAACTGCTCCATATCACCGTGGAAACACTCATGGGGAATCTCATTATCATCTAAATACTCGCTCACACCATATAGCTCTTCTTTGAAACTACAGAATATAATTCCCGGTTGGGGGCCTATATAATCGAGAGTTTTCACCAATGATTTTAACTTATCTTTGTCTGGTGCTAGTATCGTTTTGATAGTTAACTGAGGAAGTCCCTCTTTAGCATAATTGATGAAAACGGGCTTTTGTAAGCCAACAAATTTTGGTATTTTATTATCTCTAGTCGCTGAGGTAAGTATCCTCTGCTCTAAGTTCGGCAGCGATTCGATAATATCTAGCATATCATCTTCGTAGCCCATTTCCAGCGATTTATCAAACTCATCGAGTACAAGAACCTTGATGTGATCAAGTGAATATGTATCTTTGAAAAATCTATCGGCTATTCGTCCAGGTGTACCGATCAGGATAGCTGGTAGATGCTTCAAATCGAGTTTATCTTGCGAGCCAGCGCGTCCGCCATATACCGCATTGACTTTGAACCCCGAGCCCATGTCTCGAGCTACTTGTAGTAATTGCTGAGCCAACTCTCGCGAAGGTACAACTATTAGAATCTGAATCTCGGTGCTATCTGGGTCTAGTGTCTCTATCAGAGGCAGTAGAAAAGCCAGAGTCTTACCAGTACCCGTAGGTGATAGTAATACTACATCTGATTTTTTTCGGATATTTCTTCCGGCTTCTTCCTGCATAGGATTCAGCTCAGTTATTTCAAATTTATTTAGAATCAAACTTGTTAGTGATTCGTCTTTATTTTCGTTCTGATTTGTATTTGACATGTATTGTTTTATTTAAGTTTTTTTGAGTAATCACAATTTACTAAATATGCTGCATTACTTATAGTTCTTGTTGTAAGTAGTTTACTTCAATTTTTTAAATAAAAGTTCAGATGCTAATTCAGAAGAAGCTGGGTTTTGTCCAGTGATCAAATTGCCATCTTCAACCACATTTGCAGTCCAGTTAGCTTTTTTGGAGTAGATGCCTCCATTTTCAATCAGCATATCTTCTACCAAAAAAGGGACAACATCGGTCAACTTTGCTGCTTCTTCTTCTGTATTTGTGAAACCGGTTATCTTTTTGCCTTTTACCAAAGGCTCTCCTTGAGTATTTTTCACCTCTTTTAAAACGGCTGGGGCATGACATACAAAAGCCATTGGCTTGTTCTGCTTATTGAATGCCTCAATCAATGCTATGGAAGTTTTATCTTCTGCAAGATCCCAAAGAGGACCGTGTCCGCCTGGATAAAACACAGCATCAAAATCTTTTGCTTTTACATCTTCTAGTTTTATCGTATTCTCTATGAGACGTTGTGCTTCCTTATCGTTCTTGTAACGTTTTGTAGCCTCTGTTTGGCTTCCATCAGCATTACTTCTAGGGTCTATCGGAGCTTTTCCTCCTTTGGGGGATGCAACGGTTATTATCACCCCTTTATCTAGTAAGTTGTAATATGGAGCAGCAAACTCTTCTAACCAAAAACCTGTTTTTTCACCAGTTTCACCCAGCTCACTATGAGATGTCACTACAAATAATACATTCTTTTGTGTTGTATTTTGCTTATCACTGTTTATTGCTTGTTGACTTAAGCTAGTTAGACATAAAGCGACTACTATTAGTACTATTAATCGTGTTAATTTCATTGTTTTCTACTATTAATTAATAAGACATTTTAACAATCTTTTCGACATCTTCAGGTGTTAGGTTTTGATGTTCTCCAAGACCTTCCATACCGCGTTTTTTAAATCTTTTTGAGATTTCTTCAGCTGTACCTTCATAATCGTCAGTGTACTGAGAAAGTTTCGTATCTATTCCCATCTCATTAAAGAATGCTTCTGTTCTTTTGATTGCAGCTCTTGCTTTGTCTTCCGTAGATCCATCTGTAATATTCCAAACACGCTCGGCATATTGAGCAAGCTTTTCCTTTTTCGTTTCGAGATTATACTCATAATGGCTAGGTGCTATCACAGCAAGCGTTCGTGCATGGTCTATACCGTAAAGTGCGGTTAGCTCATGTCCCATGGCGTGTATTGCCCAATCAGTAGGAACTCCTTGTTTAATCAAACCATTCAGGGCCATTGTACAACTCCACATAAAATTGGAAGCTGCTGTATGATCTGTTGGGTCTGCCAATATTTTTGGAGCTACTTCTATTAGTGTTTGCAGAATACTCTCTGATATTCTATCCTGTAGAGCGGCTCCGATAGGATAGGTAATGTATTGTTCTAGTACGTGAGTAAAAGCATCAGTTATTCCGTTCACCAATTGTCTGTGAGGAATTGAGTGTGTTACTTGTGGGTCTAGCACCGAAAATGTTGGATATAAACCTGTGCCACCCATGACTAGTTTTTCCTTAGTATCTTTTCGCGTTATCACGGCACCTGAGTTCATTTCTGAACCTGTTGCTGGTAAGGTCAATACAGTTCCAAATGGCATCCCTTTAAGAATAGGGATTTTGTTGGTTAGTATTTCCCATGGCCCCTCACCTTCGTAAAGGGCAGCCGCAGAGAGGAATTTAGTACCATCAATCACAGAACCTCCACCTACAGCTAGTAAATATGTGATATTTTCTTCTTTGATTACTTTTAGTGCCTTCATTAGGACAGAATATTCTGGATTTGCAGGAATGCCTCCAAACTCCACAACTTCATGGTTTTGTAGCGCTGTCTTTACCTGCTCATAAATTCCGTTCTTTTTAATACTTCCCCCCCCAAATAGCATCAATACCTTGGCATCCTTTGGTATCTCGTTCTCTATACTTTCTATTTGTCCTTTTCCAAATAATATCTTGGTCGGATTCTTAAATTCAAAATTATTCATATCTACTCTTTTGTTTCTATAATTTTACTAACATTTTACCTTTGTTCTTTCCTTCGAAAAGATCCAAAAAGGCTTGGGGTATATTTTCAAATCCTTCTCTGATAGTTTCAGTATAGGTTAACTTGTCTTCGTTCAACCATGCTGTTAATTGCTTAACACCTTCAGGATGTTTATCTACGTAATCGAAAATCACAAATCCTTGCATCAAAGAACTTTTCTTAATTAGAAATGATTGCACACTAATGCTTTTGGGTAATTCGGTGTTATTATAAACAGAGATAGCACCACAGTTAATAGTTCTTGAGAACTTATTAATATTAAAAAGCACAGCTTCAGATATTTCACCACCAACATTATCAAAGTATATATCTACACCATCGGGGCATGCTTTAGCGATGGATTCACTCATATTTTCAGTGGTTTTATAATTGAAACCTTCATCAAAACCGAATTCAGATTTCAACATTTTTACCTTTTCATCGGTTCCAGCAATACCAACTACTCTAAGTCCAAGAATCTTCCCTATCTGACCGACAACGCTGCCAACTGCTCCCGCTGCACCAGATACTAGTAGGGTTTCACCCTTTTTCGGTTTTCCTATTTCAGTTAGCCCAAAATAAGCCGTAAGACCAGTCATACCTAGTATGCCCAGGTATGCTGAGAGTGGTGCTTTATTCGGATCTACTTTCATTAGACCATCAGCTTTTGCAACTTGGGTTTCTTTCCATAGTAATGTTCCTGAAACATAGTCCCCTTTACTTAGGTTACTGTCATTAGATTCCAAAACTTCAGCGATGATACCCGATTCAATTGGTTTACCAATCTCAAAGGGTTTAATGTAAGAAGGAGTATCTCTCATTCTCCCTCTTAAATATGGATCTACGGATACATATTTAGTGCTTAACAAAACCTCCCCCTTTTGTAATTCAGTAATTTCTGATGTACTGAATTCAAAATCGGTCAACTTGGGTTTTCCGGTTGGTCTATTGTTTAAATTGATTGTTTTTGTTGTTTTCATATTTGTTATCTATGTTTTGATTTTGTTTGATGTTCATTAAATATATTCTGCTTTAGTTATCTTTTTTCCATACTTTTAATTACGAAGAACGAACAGCATTTTCAATTGGAACATCACCAGATAGAATTTCAAAAACCTGATTTTGCCTTACGTTGTCATCTAATACTTCAACTAGAGTTTTTGCAACATCTGTTCTAGTAATACTTCCACGTTGTTCTAATTTATTTTGCAGTTGAATTTTGCCTGTACCTTCTTTATCCGTTAGTGAACCAGGTCTTACGATACTATAACCCATGCCACTAGCTTTTAGATGATCATCAGCATTTTGTTTTGCTTTTAAATAATCTTTGAGTTCATCACTCACGGAAGGATTGTCTGCTCCCATAGAGCTTAACATAACAAACTTTCTTGCTCCAGAATTTTTTGCGGCATCAGTCAGTCTTTTGGCCCCTTCCTGATCTACTCCTATCACATTTTTACCTTTTGATCCTGCAGCAAAGATTACTTTATCTACATTTTTTACAGCATGGCTTAAATCCTTTTCCAGATCGGCTAATACGGCAGAAACATTCTCCTTTTCAAAATTGTCTTTTTGCTCTTGTTTTCTAACCATAGCAATCGGTCGATAAATATCTGAGTCTTTCAATAAATCAACTATAATTCTTCCTGTGGTGCCATTGGCACCTGCTATTAATATGTTTTGTTTTTCGTTATTCATATTCTATTCCTTTACTTCTTTTATTAAAAATTCATTAAATGCCGATGAGCTTAATCTGGGCGGCTTGTGTTCATAGTTAAAGAAATTTCTTTTATTCTCTAAGGTATGTTTTAAAACGGTTAGTATATGGTCACATTTTTATGTGCCATATACTTTGATGTAAACCGTAAATAGTTCCCTTTTATTGCTGTTGGATGTCTATTAAAATTATAGGGGCTAGGGTTAAAACCCTAAAAATTCGGGAGGTTTATTTTTTGAATATTCTTTTAATTCAATGTGCTGAGAAGCAAAAAAAGTATGTGCACGACCATGCTCTCCTCAAAGTGGGCTTCATTTTCTTTCACTTATACTTTTAATTTTATTGAATTCTTCCAGCTTATTTTTATCAGTTAGGACGAACAAATTTAAAACGCATAAAATATACCGCCACCAACGCCGAATCCAAATGATCTTGGGTTCTGCGTCTCCTTAATATCGCGCTCATCACCATATCTGTAAACTGATACAGTATTATTCCCAAACCTACCATAATATCCGCCTTCTAGCATGAACGAGACATTTTTCCAAGCCATTAGTTCAATTCCGAAGCCAATTCCTACATTAATGTATCGTTCTATATCACTATCGTTTGGCGAAGAGTTATAATAATTACCGTCTTCATAGTAATCTATAAATGAACCTGCAAGTACGTATAGACGAGTATTTTCTGTCCTTTTCAGATTGTATTGCAAATCAGCACCTAAAGCAAGTTGGATTTCGTTCGCATTATAATTACTATTATCGTTGTCACTACCATAAGCAAAAAGCTGAGTTTTTAAAGAAAAGCCATTTTCAAATTGGTACTGATAACTCAGGCCATAACCAGAAAAGAATGACCCATATCCGCCAATTCTATTTTGTAGCCACTGCGAATCATTATCATTACTATTCTGTGCATTCGCAAATGAAAACGCAGCAAATAGGCAAAAGAAAACTAGTATTTTTTTCATCTATCAATTCCTGTTATAATTATTTAATTAGTGTAAACTAAAAACGTAATAGCGTAATTAAAGTTGTTACTCGATTGTTTAAATAACTTTATGGCACTCTAAACACTTCGCGGTACATTTACTTTACAATTTGTCGAGTTCTAAAAAGCATAAGATATACCGCCACCTACTCCAAAGCCGAATGATTTTGGTGTTTGGTTAACTTTAACTCTTTTAGTCTCTTCTCCACTATAATCGTATACTGTTACTGTATTATTTCCAAACCTACCATAGTACCCACCTTCTAGAACTATAGATACATTTTTCCAACCCAATATTTCTATACCGAAACCAATTCCAACATTAATAAAACGCTCAATATTATAATCTTTAGAATATACTGAAGAGCTATAATAAGAATTCCCACGTTCGTAATAATCTATAAATGAACCTGCTAGGACGTAGAGTCGTGAATTATTGGTTCGTTTCAGGTTGTATTGCAAATCAGCACCAAGTGCTAGTTGGATTTCATCCGAATTATAATTATTATTATCATCGTTACTACCATAAGCAAAAAGCTGCGTTCTGAGTGATATACCATTTTCAAATTGATATTGATAACTCAGTCCATAACCTGAAAAGAATGATCCGTAAAGACCTATTCTATTTTGTGGCCATTGCGAATTGGTGTCGTCTGCATTTGTATTTGCATTAACTTGAGCTAAAGATATAGTAGCAAATAAGCAAAGGAATACTAGTATTTTTTTCATCTTTCAATTCCTGTTATAATCAGTAAAAAAATAGTATGAACTAAAAACGTAATAGCTAATTTAAAGTTGCTACTCTTTTGTTTAAATAACTTTATGGCAACTTAAACACTCCCCGGTTCATTCTTGCTCTTAGTCTGCAATGCATTTAGAAAATTTCGCAAGTACTGATCCATAAACGGCTGATAGGACTTATGACCCGGTCTTCGGAAAAATGAGCTCAGCTCATGTGGGCTTAGCTTTTTATCAGTAAGAGCGAATAAATCCAAGATGTCATCAGACTTCAAATCGAGAGCAATTTTTAGCTTCCTTAAGATTATATTATTGTTCAATCGGTCTTCCGGCTCTGGCTGTGGGCCTTCTCTTTTTCCACGCTTTTCGATGATTAATCCATTGAGAAATGTCGCCATTTCCCTATCTGTCATCTCTACCAAATCGATGTCATCTTCTTTTCTGAACCAATCGTTTAGCTCCGTTTCCACTACATCGGAATCAGCTAGTTTGAATAGCTCTATTATCTTTGTATCTGAATAATCAAATAGGTAACGTAGTCTTCGTAATATGTCGTTGTTGGTCATAGTTTTTCTAAATTTTAGCTTGAGTTAGTGTTGCTTTCCTTTGGTATCAAGTAACCAATTGAAAATATTTAAATGTTTTACTCCACTCCTGTTCTGTGTAAAAGAATCTGTAGTAAGCAAATATTTAGGGTAATTGTCAGTGATTTTTTCTAAAGCCCCAAATTCTCGTTCTACAGTACTATCATTTGTCATTTGCCACGCTACTTGGTAATATTCAATATCACCCATTGGAGTTTTGCATACAAAATCTACTTCGTTGTTCCGTGTAATTCCTATCCATATTTTGTTTCCTCTACGTAATAGTTCAAGATACACAACATTTTCTAAAATATGTCCTCTGTCAGTAGTACGTTCTTTCCCTGCCAAAACATTCAACAATCCAGCATCCACCAAATAGTATTTTTCTTGTGTTGCTAATTGTTTTTTACCTTTTAAATCAAAACGATTTACTTTGTATAAAACAAAACTAGATGTCAGATATTCCAAGTAATTCTCAACGGTCGTATGATGAATACTTTGTCCGTCTTGCTTCAGTGCTTTGGAAATATTGTTGGGTGAAAGTGAGTTACCAATATTAGAAGCTACAAACTTTACTACATTACTAAAAGCTCGTTTGTTGTTTATCTGATGTCGTTGCGTAATATCTTTTTCGATTATGGTAGTATAAATGGCTTCCAAATATTCGTATATTTTATCAAAACCACCGTCTCGCAATTCAACACCTTTTGGTAATGATGTTTCGTTTATGTAATCAAAGAACAGGGCTTCGTAATTAAGGTACTCATTACTTAAATCAATATTCCGAGCTATTAAATACTCTTTGAATGAAAAGGGCAGAATAGATATTTCAATATAGCGACCACTTAGCAAAGTTGCTAACTCACTACTAAGTAAAAAAGCATTTGAACCTGTTATGTAAACATCTGTATGTTCAGAAGCAAAAAGACCATCCACCAATTTTTCAAATGATTCAATGTTTTGTACCTCATCCAAGAAAATATAGTTTGGCTTTTCGGGGTGTAGTTTCTCTTTTATCTCGAAGTAAATATCACTCCAAGTTTTATTTAAATAATTTTCAGGTAACTCAAAATTGTAGAACTGAATTTGTTTTTTACCAATACCTAGCTTCTTTAATTGCTCTCTGTAAAGTTCCAGCAAAGTACTTTTACCAGATCTACGTAGCCCACTTATAACTTTTATAAGGTCTTTATCCTTATAAGCCAATAGTTTGCTAATGTATTCTTTGCGATTCGTAAACTTATTCATAGAACAAAGATAAGGAATAAATCATCGAAACTTGCAAAATTTACAAGTTTCGATGATTTAGATGTGGTTTTGCAATATATCGTTGTTAGTCATAGGGGTTTTCTCTTCTAATTATAATTCATTTTCATAATATACACGTTTTTTCCTTTAACAGAACATTTAAAATGGAATGATTTAGCGAATAATCAACTGCTAAATCAATTACATGTACTCCATCGCTATCCAAGCATATAGCTAATATTTGCTTCAATTCTTCATCGTTAGTCGGGCGATGACCTACAGCTCCGTAACTTTCCGCATACTTTACAAAATCAGGATTTTTATAATCCAGTCCGAAGCTTTCAAAACCCATGTCTTCCTGCTTCCATTTGATCATGCCGTAAGAGTTATCATTTAGGATGATGACAACAAGGTTTAAACCCAAACGAGTTGCAGTTTCTAGCTCCTGAGAATTCATCATGAAACCTCCGTCACCGCACACAGAAATCACTTTCCTTTCTGGGTATATCAATTTTGCTAACATAGCAGAAGGAAGTCCAGCACCCATAGTTGCCAAGGCATTATCCAGCAACAGTGAATTTCGAGTGTAGCTTTTGAAGTTTCTAGCAAACCAAATTTTATAGACTCCATTATCCAACGTAACTATTCCATCGTCTGGTAATTCTTCCCTTACTATATCTACCAATCGTTGCGGTAGCATAGGGAAACGACTATCCTTTGCGTATTTAGAAAGATGTTCTTCAACATCTTGTTTTATTCTCTTGAAATAAGAAAAATCCCAGTTGCTTTTGTCCTTAATGTGATCGCCAATATTTGCGATGGAAGAACGGATATCACCAACTACATTCAATTGAGGAAAATACACTGCATCAACCTGAGCAGGGAAAAAATTGACGTGAATTACTTTAGTTCCACCATCTTTCATAAAGAACGGAGGTTTTTCTATCACATCATGTCCAACATTTATGATTAAGTCTGCTTCATTAATTGCACAATGCAAAAAATCATAATCGGATAGTGCGGCAGTTCCCAAATAAAGTGGATGCCTCTCATCTACAACTCCCTTTCCCATTTGTGTATTAAAAAATGGGATGCCTGTTTGATCCACAAACGCAGTTAGTGCTTTGCTCGTATTTTTTCTATTTGCACCAGCTCCAATTAACAATAGGGGGTGTTTTGCAGCTTCTATCATTTTTGCAGCTTCTTTAATTGCTCGCACATCTGCATCTGGTCTTCGGTGCCCAACCACTTCAAATAATTGATCGTCACATTCTTCGGCAGCTACATCTTCGGGAAGCTCCAAATGGACAGCTCCCGGCCTTTCTTCAATAGCTAAACGAAACGATTCTCGAACCAATGATGCAATAGTATTTCCGTTGACTATCTGCTTGGTGAACTTTGTAATCGGACGCATTAAATCCACAATATCTATTATCTGAAAGCGACCTTGCTTACTCTTTTTAATAGGCTTCTGCCCTGTAATCAACATCATAGGCATTGCACCTAATTGAGCGTAAGCGGCAGGTGTAACTAAGTTGGTGGCACCTGGCCCAAGAGTAGCTAGGCACACTCCGGGTTTGCCAGTTAACCGCCCATAGGTTGCAGCCATAAATCCAGCTCCTTGCTCATGGCGGGTTAATATCAACTTAATTTTCGAACCTCTTAATGATTCCAAGATATCAAGGTTTTCTTCGCCCGGTATCCCAAAGATGTATTCTACACCTTCATTTTCTAGTGCTTTTATTAATAGATCCGTTGCTTTCATAATTTTCCTTTTATCTCTTTATTGGAAGTAGTAGTTAATCTGAATTCGTTTTTATTTGTCGTTGTTGGTTAAAGGGGGTTATTTTATTAAACTTGCATAAATTCAATACAAAATACGAAAATTCATTTTATCAGCAATAATTAGTAAAACAGATATACGTAGAATATTATTTAAACTAATTTACTTTATAAACAATTATATTTATTTTTGCTTGTATATTTGCATATATGAGATTTATCACCTATTTTCGCATTAACAATTTAATAGAAAGTTTATGATATATTCAAACGAAAAAGTAAAGCGACTTCTAAAGTCAGAATTAGTAAAAAGAGGGATTTCAACCTCCGATTTAGTTTTTTTGTTGAATGAACAAGGATTAAATGAAACTCAATCCGGCATAACAAGTAAGATAAGTAGAGGGACTTTTAGTGCGTCTTTCTTTTTACAATGTCTATCAGTAATTGGATGTACGAAATTTGAATTAGAAGACTTTAAATCAAACTTAAGTCTTGTTGGTGAACCGAATGTTGAATATAAGGTTGAAAATAATGAATAAAAAGTTGAAATTTATAGATTTGTTTGCGGGACTCGGTGGAATTCGTATCGGTTTTGAGCAGGCTTGTGAAGAAAGAGGAATTGAAACAGAATGTGTTCTAACCTCTGAAATTAAACCCTATGCCATTGAAACATTAAAGCATAATCATCATCACGAGAATTTTGTAGGTGATATTTTTCAATTAAAAAATGAAGATATTCCAGACTTTGATTTTCTTTTTGGAGGATTCCCCTGTCAACCATTTAGTGCGGGTGGGAAAAGAAATGGTTTTGCTGATACAAGAGGAACTTTGTTTTTTGAGGTAGAGAGAATTTTGAGTTATAAAAAACCACAAGGATTTATCCTTGAAAATGTTGAAGGTCTAGTAAAACACGATTTAGAAAATAAAACTGATAAAATTGGAAGAACATTAAAAACCATTTTATATAAATTAGAAGAAGAGCTCGACTACAATGTTTCTTGGGAAGTTTTAGATTCAGTAGATTTTGGAGTACCACAATCAAGAAAAAGAATTTTTATTGTAGGAACAAAGAAAGGTAAAGTATCCTTAGAAAATTTCACCCCTACCTTTAAGGTATTAAAGGATGTTTTGGAGAAGGGAAAAGAAACAATGAATACGGATTTTACAAGGAAATTACTCACTAATTATTCCGTTACAGAATTATATGGTAAATCAATAAAGGATAAAAGGGGAGGAGAAAACAATATTCATAGTTGGGACATTGGTATAAAGGGTGAGTGTAGCAAAGAACAAATTAGATTATTAAATAAACTATTCAAAGTGCGTCGTCAAAAACATTGGGCAATTGAAATAGGTATTGATTGGATGGATGGAATGCCACTAACGTTAGAACAAATACAGACTTTTGCTCCTAAAAATGATTTATTTGAAAGTTATGACTTAAAGGGAATGTTAGATGATTTGGTAGATAAAGGCTATTTAAGATTTGAACATCCTAAAAAGTTAGTAAAGAAGTTATTAGAAAATGGAGAAATAACTTCTCGTGTTTATGATGAAACAAAAGCTAAAGGATATAATATTGTAACAGGGAAATTGAGTTTTGAAATTAATAAGATTTTAAATCCAAATGATATTGCACCAACTTTAGTAGCAACAGATATGAGTAAAATAGTTGTCCCTGATGGTAACGGACTTAGGAAACTAACAATTAGAGAAGGATTAAGATTATTTGGTTATCCGGATACTTACGAAATACCTGTTAAAACAAATTTTGCTTATGATCTATTAGGTAATACAGTCGCTGTGCCTGTTTTAAAAGCTATTTCAGAAAGGATTTTAGACATAGTTAATGACCACCAAATAAGAAATAAATTGATAATAGAGAATTCTGATAATAATTTGGTATTAGATTGTGTAAGTAGTGCTTAAGTGTTCTTTTTAAGTTTGTTTAAATCTGAATCTAGATAATCTCTTATTTCAATTTTATCTTCTTCGCATAGGTCATGGTATGAGTTTAAGAAAGTCTTTTTAATAGAGAATGAGATTGTTTTATTCAATAAGTCTTTGAATTCTTGAGCATTCTTGAATTTTGATTCTGATTCCCAAGATTTTGTTCTCACATTTCTTCTACGATGTGCAATTAATCCATTCGGTGTCTTGCCAACAAACTTATAAAAATGATCCATTACACATTCCTCTACAAACAAATCCTTTCCTAATTTGTGATTATATTTTACTTCAATGTAAAAACATAACTCCCCTTCATATTTAGTGAATACCTTATCTCTCCAGCTGACTGTTGTTGATAAATCCTGATTAGCATTTGTTACTTTTATTCCAGTTTTATAAACTACTTTATTCCCAGCTTTAATATCAATAAATATTGGCTTTGAGAATTGTTCATCAATTATGTCTGGAATTTCATTTTTGTTATTTGATTGATCTTTGAATTTTCCTTTTATAAGCAAACTGTTTTTTACTAGAAATTCAATTATAGGTTGCTCGACCTGTTTCCCAAACTCCTTATAATGCCAACCAACTGAATTGTTAATTTTAATGATAGAATTAAGATGATTTGTCAAATTAATCATTTCTTTCTGACGCTTTAAAAGATAATCTTTAGGTACTGTTTTTTTCATGAAATATATTTTTTAAATATTTATAGAATAATTTTTTATGATATTAGAATATTTTACACTACCTTCCCTCACCACCCTGACTCTTGGCCTCAGCTGACTTCGGCTTCACTTTAGATTTAGTAGTTGGCTTTGGTTCTTCTGTGGCAGATTCTTCAGCATTGGGGTCAACTATGTCTTTGCCTTTTAGATAATCTGGCAATTGCATACCTGCCATATTGAACATCTCTTGCAGTGGTGGTACGGATTTGTACAGCCCAGAGATGAAGTTGGAAGTAGAAGTTTTGCCGTCTGCTCCTCTGCCATTTTCCCAAACAGTTATCTTATCTATTTTGATATTCTTGATTGCATCTGCCTGAGTTCTTACTAATTCAGGTAGCTTGTCAGCTATTAGCAATAGCACAGCATCTTTGGAATTGTTGCCAGCTGCTTTTACTATTCTATCTAGACCTTCGGCTTGTTTAGTTAGTATTTCAAACATACCTTTCGCTTCAGCTTCTTTTTTCATGAATATCGCATCGGCTTCCCCTTTAGCAATTCTTCTAATTTTTTCTGCTGCCGCTTCTGCGTCTATCTCTATTTTTCGTTTGTCTATTTGAGCAGGAACGATAATGTCTGCCCCTTGCTCAGCTTCTTTACGTTTTGCTCTTGCGTCTTCTGCTATTTTCTCTGCAGCGTATGATTCCTCTAGCGCTTTCGCAGCTTGTACTTTCTCAGATGCATCAGCTATTCTACTAGCTTCTGCTTCTCTAGCTCTTCTTTCTGCATCCGAATGTGCAACCTGTATTTTGGCTGTGTTTTCACCTTCTACTGCTTTGGCATTAGCAGCCGCAACCTGTACTCTCTGGTCTTGCAATGCTTGCGCTTGTCCGATTGCACCATCTCTATCTTTCTGTGCAACTGAGATAATGGCGTCGTTTATAGCTTTAGCAGCAGCTTCTTTACCCAATGCCTCGATGTACCCAGACACATCATGTATATCAGTGATGTTTACGTTTATTAGTTTTAACCCAACTTTCTTAAGCTCTTCTTCTACACTGTGCGTGATGTGCGATAGGAACTTGTCTCTATCGGTGTTGATTTCCTCGATGTCCATAGACGCTACTACCAAACGCAGTTGACCGAATATAATCTCTTGAGCTAGCTCTTGTATCATATCTTGGTCGAGACCCAATAGTCTCTCGGCTGCATTTTGCATAACACTTGGCTCTGTAGAAACCCCAATCGTGAAACGCGAAGGCACATTCACACGAATGTTTTGCTTACTCAGCGCGTTTATCAGATTCACTTCTATAGAAATAGGAGTCAAATAAAGGAACGAATAATCTTGAATTATTGGCCATATAAAGGCAGCACCACCGTGGACACACTTAGCAGAAGTATCTCCACCTGTCTTACCATATACTACTAGGATTCTATCTGAAGGACACCTCTTGTATCTTCTGAACATAGAGAACAGGAATACGACCAGAATTAGCACTACGGCTACAACTAAGAAAACACCTGATGGAGCATCTGGATTAGACGCTAATAACATGCTGTTTAAAGTATACATAATTTTATTTGGGGGATTAATTGGATAATTTTTCTACTAATAAAAGCTCTGAGCTAACTACTTCAGTAACTTTGACAAGAGTCTGTGTTTTCAAATCTTCATCGGCATCGGTAATCGCTTCTAACTCACGCAAACTACCTTGTACCTTTATACTTATTTTTCCCATCTTGGAGCGATTAGCACCGATGGGTAAATATACTTCGCCTATTACACCTATCGCATTCGATATTTTCAATGTACCTGATTCGGACAATTTCCCCATCCAATAGAATAGTAACGATGTAAGCACCATCATTATTAATCCAGCTATAGTGGATACTACAATAGTAATTAAGTTAGATAGACCGTACTCAACACAAGTGATACCAGTCCAACCGAAGATAGTAAAGAATGCGATTACATTCTTGAAAGTGAAGAACTGGAATCCAACGCCTCCGTCATCTCCATCGGATATATCGGTATCGGAGTCCATCTCGAAATCTCCATCACCACCAACGAAGGTCAATATAAATATAACTACGAAGATGGCTGAGCCGATTAATGCTATATACCAATAGGCCTGCTCGAGTGTGGTCATTCCGCTAAAAAATTCATTCATAATGTTTTATCAATTTTGTGATTATCGAATATAGAGAATTTTTTTGGATTATTGGTGAATAAATTTTTAATGATAAGTAACAGAGAAATTATTTCATCTATAGTATATTATATTCTAACTAAAGTTTTAAAGTACTGAGGTATCTCTGTCTGGAAAGTCATATCATCTTTCGTATATGGGTGTCTGATAGTAAGTGAGCCGGAATGAAGAGCCAATCTTTGGGCACCTTTGCCCTTATTACCGTATATTTTGTCACCAACAATAGGATGACCAAATTCAGAAAAATGTACACGGATTTGATGTTTTCTACCCGTAAGTAGATTTATTTCCAGCATACTATATCTAGTAGATTCGACTACTACTTTGTAGCGAGTTTTGGAAAATTTTGCTTTTTCAGAATCATCTTTAGACGATACCTTAAATTCCCTATCTTCCAAAAGCTCTGATGAAATTATTCCATCTTTTTCTTCAAGTTTACCGTGCACTACAGCATAATATGTTTTACTGAAATGCTGCCAATGTTCCTGCAAAAAATTCTTTGCATTTTGGTTTTTAGCGAAGACTAGAATCCCTGAAGTATCTTTATCAAGACGGTGTACAATGAAAATACGATTTTTTGAACGTGCAATTCCTTTTCTAACATAATCAGTCAGTAGAAAGTAAGCTGTTTTTTCTTTCTCTCTTTCTGTCCCCATAGTCAACAGACCAGCGATCTTATCTACAACTATAATATCATGATCCTCATAGAGAATTGAAAGACCTTTTGGTTGGTGTTTCATTGATGGTTTTTTAAAACCTTGTTTTTTTTCTGTCATGTTAATTCGACTGTTTAATTCGGGTAAGATTGATTATCATAATACGAATATACGACATTCGTATAAATGATTAACAAAGGCTGAGAATTACCTATCTATAATCTACCCTTTAAGCCCTTCCAAAACTGCAAAACACAAAGTTTTGAATTGAGCCGGAAGGTGTCTTGTGGTCAGTTGTAAAGCAGTCAACTTTTTTAAATAGCTTACCAAATAGGTCAGTCATTGTCTTTTCAGAATATTGCTTTATATCAATACCACTACATTTAGTTGGTCCTTGTTCGGAGAAAGTACCGATGACCAAAATGCCATTAGGAGTTATATTTTGATGAGCAGTTTCTAGATAAGTAGTGATGTCTTGTTCATCCGTCAGAAAGTGAAATGCCGCTCGGTCGTGCCAGAAGTCGTATTGCTCAGTAGGGGAGAAATCAGACGCATCAGCAACTATCCATTTGACTACACTTGCTCGCACGCCTAGTCGCTGCTTTGCCCTTTCAACAGCTGCTGCCGAGATGTCGAGTACGGTAATGTCTTGATAGCCCAGCTCCAATAAATGGTCAATTAGAAAGCTATCACCACCCCCAACATCTATTATCTTCGCGGTTTTTGGTACATTGAATTTTGTAAAGAAGTCCAACGAGGTCGTAGGAGTCGGCTGATACCAACTAACTTCCGTTAGCTCTTTTGTCTGGTATATATTCTCCCAATGTTCTTTGCGGTTTAAGTTATTCATTGTTATTCTCAGCAACTACATCCTTTACGAAGCTTGTCATTGTTATGCATTTGGAACAACCCGTCCCCAATATTTTAATCACTTTTGACATTTTATTCCTCTCTTATTTATATTAATAAATTGGATTAATTTAATCCTTCTACAAACTCTCTCACATACTCATCTATCTCGTCTCTGACTGAAGCGAAAATAGCAGCCACTTCTTCCTCAGTACCTTTAGCAGATGCTGGATCTGGGAAGCTATGGTGAAGTGATTTGTGATTACCAGGTAATATTGGGCAACGTTCCTTTGCATTGTCACATACAGTTATTACATAGTCGTATTCTACTTGTGGTAGATTTTCTATAGTGTCTGAAGTATGATTTGAAATATCAATTCCAATAGCAGCCATAGTTTTTATAGCATTTGGGTTTACTCCGCGTGCCTCTATACCAGCTGAATATACGTTATGCCCTTTTCCCAAATGCTTGCGGAATAGTCCTTCAGCTATTTGGCTACGGCACGAGTTACCAGTGCATAATATTAATATGTTCATTTCTTCTCCCCACTGTAGTACTTCTTCTTTAACCAAAATGAGACTCTAACCAATAGTATTAATGCAGGTACTTCCACTAGTGGGCCAACAACTCCAGCGAATGCTTGCCCTGAGTTCAATCCAAATACTGCGATTGCTACTGCGATAGCTAACTCAAAATTATTCCCTGCTGCTGTGAATGAAATAGCTGCGTTCTTATCGTATTCTGTTCCCATATACTTGCTAATAAAAAATCCGATTAAGAACATCACAACAAAGTATATCAATAGCGGAACTGCTATTATAAGTACGTCAGTCGGTATTTCAACTATCAGCTCTCCTTTGAGTGAGAACATAACAACTATTGTAAATAGCAATGCAACAAGCGTTAGAGGCGATATAGTGGGTATAAATTTGTTTTCATACCATTGCTTTCCTTTTAGCTTTACAAGCACTATACGGCTCAATATACCCAGTAAAAAGGGTATGCCTAAGTAGATTGCTACACTTTCTGCAATTAGCGATATAGGAATATCTATAATTGCACTTTCGAATCCGAAATAAGGTGGCAGTATTGTGATAAAAAACCAAGCATAGAAACTATAAGTAAAGACTTGGAAAATACTGTTGAGTGCCACTAATCCTGCACCATATTCGCTACTCCCCTCAGCCAAATCATTCCACACAAGAACCATTGCTATACAGCGGGCTAATCCTATGAGTATCAGTCCTACCATATACTCTGGGTAATCTCTAAGAAAAGTAATAGCCAGCAAGAACATCAGCACAGGACCTATCACCCAATTGAGTACTAGGGATATTGAAAGCACTTTGGTGTTCTTAAATATCTTCGGCAATAGTCGATAATTGACTTTTGCAAGAGGTGGATACATCATTATAATCAAACCGATTGCTATAGGAATATTAGTAGTTCCTTCGCTCATCGAATTGATTAATACCGGCATTGACGGAATGAAGTAGCCAAGAGCAACGCCCAACGCCATGGCAATAAATATCCATAACGTTAGGTAGTTGTCTAAAAAGCTTAAGCGTTTTTCAGTCATCTTTTACCCGAGTTTAATCGGTGCTTGTGGTGTACAACAAGCTGTAGCATCAGTCGAAGCGTATTTAGGATCATTGAACTCTACGTCACTATTGAAAGTATATATCTCCCATTGGTGACCGTCTGGGTCAGTTACCCAAAACTTGTCTTGATTGGCATAGCAACAATTAGTACCCATTTCTTCTAGTACATCTAGGTTACTGCTCTTCGCTTGCTCTAGTCGATTTACGACTATGTCTAACGAGTCAGCTACAAAACCTAAGTGACCGAAATTAGATTGAACTCTGTCTTTATTCTGAACAAAGCTGATTACCAAAGCTGGATTCTCTAGCTCGAATTTTACATAATCGTCTTTCACTTTTGTAGCTTTTTGATTGAAAAAAAGCTCATAAAATTCTTTCGTTCTAGCGGCATCTGCCACATATAAACTTACATGCATTTTCATAATACTACCTCTTAGCAGCAATTATTAATTGGATTAATATTCTTTAGTAGATCGTCAAAAAGTTGTTTCATTTCATCGTATTGGTCAGTGTTTATGCAATAGCATACCTTCTTACCATCAATATCACCACGTATTAGCTCACTGTCTTTCAGCACTTGCAAATGCTGAAGTACGGTGGTACGTCCTAATGGTATGGCTTCAGTTATATCACCCGTTATGCATACTTTGGTTTCGGCCAAATACCGCAGTATAGCAATGCGTGCCGGATGAGACAGAGCCTTAGCATAAACAGCGGCCTGTTGCTGCTCGGCTGGAAATATTTCCGATTTATTTGATATCATGATAGTCCAAATATTTGTTTTTATCTATATGTCGTAAACATACGACACGAAATTAAGAAATATATTTTAACTTGCAAGGGAAAATTAATTATTTGTACTTCATTCTTTAACCCCAGCCCCCTTAATTTTTAAGGGAGCTTAATGTATTAGCAATATTTTTCATCTTAAATCCTCATTCAATTGAAGTAAGAAATAATTAAAATACTTTTCTTATCTTTATCATTGTTAAAAATGTACTAACCAAAAAAATACAAAATGAAAAAATTAAGAATTATTTTTATACTTGCTATAACTTCGCTTGTATCAATATCTTGTTCTGTATTGAAAACTGAGAATACGGAGGAAACATTTTTGTGGAAAGTAGATGATGGAAGTTCGCATATTTTCTTACTTGGCTCTATCCATGTAGCTAAACCTGATATGTATCCACTAGATTACAGAATAGAGGAAGCTTATAGGAGTAGTGATATTGTAGCATTTGAGATTGATATGACCAAAGTGGACCCTATGTCAATAATGAAATTTATGACTTATACAGATGGAACTAAATTAAGAGATAAAATTAGCTCAGAGAACTATGAAAAGGTTCGACAAAAGTTTTCATCTATGGGAATGACAGAAGCTGCGTTTGGGACTATGAGACCTTGGGCAGCTGCGATTACATTACAATCTAATATACTTAATAATGCAGGTTATGACCAATCTTTGGGTATCGATCAGCACTTTTTATCTAAAGCAACTAATGAAGGAAAAAAAGTGAGAGAATTAGAAACTGCAGAGTACCAGATGGGATTACTTTCAGAATTTGATAATGTTGGTGATAGTTTTATCAATTATACTTTAGAAAGTTCAGAAGGACCGGAAGCAGAAGTTGATAGAATGATACAAGCATGGAAGAGTGGTAATAAGGAAGAACTGATGAATATATTAGATAGCTCTAGATACGAATATCCAGAGTTCGAAGTGATGTTCGAAAAAATAATAGACCAACGAAATACCAATATGACAAAGAAAGTCGAAGAATGGCTAAAAGAAGATAAGACTATATTCATAGTAGTAGGTGCGGGTCATATAATCGGTGAGAAAGGTATTATCAATCAACTGAAAAAGAAAGACAAGTATAAGATTACTAATTTCTAGTAAGAGAAGAGTAAACACTTAGATGAAATAAAGAGGAGAAGATTAAAGTTTAATCTTCTCCCCTTGTCATTTAGCTCATTTTGTGCTATTTTTATATTAATCATAATATAGAAAAGACAATAAAATGACTGATAATAAGCAACCCTACTGGCAACCAACAGAAGAACAGATTAAAAATACCAATATGTATAAGCTAATGACCGACGTCAATAGTAAGTACAATCTGGAATTAAATTCTTACGCGGACCTTCACCAATGGTCTATAGACAATAAAAAAGACTTTTGGGCAGAGGTTTGGAGTCTGGCTGAGATCAAACATTCCGAACCATATACTTCTGTATATATGGAAGATTTGAATCGCAAGAAAGTTCCTCGACCTATATGGTTCCCAGGAGCGAAACTCAACTTTGCTGAAAATCTACTAAAATATCGTGATAATACAACGGCTATAATAGCTCACAGAGAGGGCAAGCCAAACACACGAATTAGCCATAGCCAACTATATCGCCAAGTAGTGAAAATGGCTTATAGTATGCGTCAGCTTGGTGTTGTAAAAGGTGATAGAGTAGCAGGGTTCGTTACCAATGTACCTGAGACTATTGTTTGTATGTTAGCGGCGACTTCTATAGGTGCTATATGGTCATCCAGTTCACCTGACTTCGGTTTCCAAGGGATAATGGATAGATTCGGACAGATAAAGCCAAAGGTGCTTATTGCTGTTAACGGATATTCTTACAACGGAAAACCGTACGACACATCTGAAAAGCTTGCTCAAATAGTAGGAAGCATAGATTCGATAGAGAAAGTTATAATACTAGAAGAAATTGACGTACCAATGCTTGAGGGCGATAAATACACGACTTTCAGCACAATGGTAGACAACTCAGCAGAGCAAATAGAGTTTGAGCAGCTACCATTTGACCATCCAGTTTATATTATGTATTCGTCTGGAACTACAGGCATACCAAAGTGTATAGTCCACGGAGCTGGTGGCACTTTGATCCAGCATTTCAAAGAGCATTATCTCCATGGAGATCTGAGCAAGGGCGATGTACTCAGCTACTTTACTACTTGCGGGTGGATGATGTGGAACTGGCTCGTAGGTGGATTATCGGTAGGAGCTACGCTATATCTATTCGACGGTAGCCCAACTTACCCAGATACTAATATTATGTGGTACGAAGCATCAAGAGAGAAAATAAAAGCACTCGGAACAAGCCCGAAATTCTTAACTTATTGCCAGAAAGAGGGCGTACAACCCAATGAAAATTATGACCTTTCGGCACTCAAGACAATCTATTCGACAGGTTCACCACTCGTAACAGAAAATTACCAATGGGTTTATAAAGAAGTGAAACCTGATGTACAGCTTGCCTCTATAAGTGGTGGTACGGACATAGTCTCATGCTTTATGCTTGGTAACCCAATGCTCG
>JAGXGG010000039.1 GCA_024636855.1 Ignavibacteriota bacterium
TACCGATTCTGGTGCAAGACTCTTCCATGATTCACCCTTGTCTGGAGACATACTCAATTGATGATAGTAAGTAGAGACTACGAAAATATAATAACTATGGTGCAATGCAAGATAATCAGGGTCTTTATCATTTAATTCTACGTGAGCACTAAATAAATAACCACCTCTATATGGATATTCTACTTTTTTCATTATTTCACCATCTAATGAAATGTAGTAGATAGATGTGTCTATGTCTGTGAAGTTCCTTTTTACAAAAAAGAAGCCTGTAGGATGGAATACCCCAGGTTCAGTATCACCATCAAGAATTGGAAGTGAGCTTCTAATTTTATCAGAAATATCATTAAAAGTTTTTCCAGAATTAGTTGAAAGAAAACATACATTTCTTTCTAATATATCTGGAGTTGAGATATCACTTAATATAAGAACAGAATCATTTTTAAAATATACTTTTGAGTATCTGGCTATACCCCCTTCTGGAAATATTTTAAACACTTCCTCAAATTCCATTTGGGCGAATAGAGAAAGTGGTAAGAGTAGCAATATTATAAGAGTTTTTGTTTTCATTTATTTTTCCTGTGAGGTAAAAATTTGATTCTATTTTACAAAGAAAGTAAGGAGTATACAAGTTTAAATAACGGCAAAATCAATAATTAGTTATTATTTTCGTAATTTACATATATGAATACTAATGAAATACTAAGAGAAATAGAGCAGCTACCAGTTGCGGAAAAACTACTCCTGATAGAGTTAACTCTCAAATCAATTAGGGGGAATGTACCTAATACTCAGCTCAAAGAAGCTGTTGAAGTATATGAGAAAAGGGATTTTTGGGATGAGCTTTCAAGCTTTCAAAAAACTGAGATTATGGAAGGAATTGAACAGCTAGACCGAGGAGAGAGAGTTAGTTATGAATCTATTTTGAAGAAGATTAATAGATGAGAATTTATTTTTCGCCAAAAGCTGAAGCTTCTTTACTTGACTTGAGCGAATATTTGAAAAAAGAGTTTAGCGAACAAACGCTCGATAAATTTTTAATAAAATTAGATAATAAATTAAAACTGATTTCTAACCTTCCTTTTTCAAGTCCAAAGTCTTTAATAATAAGTCAATTGTACAAATGCGTTGTAACTAAGCAAATTACACTTTACTACCGTATTGACACTAATCGCAATGAAATTGAAATAATTACACTATTTGATTCTCGTCAAAACCCTTCTTCTATTTTAGACGACTGATAAATCATCATCAGCAAGTGCTGTACATTCAAATCTGAGAATCTTCCCTACTTACTACGTATTTTTTTACATTTTGATAGAATGACCATTCCCCCGGAATAGTTGGGTACTCATCTACAAAGCTAAAACCGAGTTTGACACATAACTTTTCTGGTGCAGAGTTTAGAGCATAAAATACCCCGAATATCTTCTCGAGTTTATATTTATCGAAGAAGATTGGAAGCGACATTCTCATGAGCTTCTCCCCCATCCCTTTGGCTATATTACTTTTGTTCCAAATATGAGAATGTATATTCGCTGATCCGCCAACTTGTATAGGCGTTATATTGCAATGTCCTATTGCCACACCATCCACTTCCCATATTAGTATATATGAGTTTTTATCATTTAGAGGGAGTGATATCTGCTGCTCTATAAAATCAATAATTTCGTTTGTTGACGGTATCTTGTCTAGGTCAATCCCCAATTTAAAAGCATCATCAAAACTAAGATTCGACCAATAAGCAGCAATGCTCTCAGCATCAACACTGGTCGCCTCCCTTACAACATAAGATTTTTCTTCTTTTACTTTAGACATTATTTATGTAATTTTAAATCTATAAACCAAAGAAATCAAGATATGAAAATTTTAAAATATATCAGCTTAATTACAATTATTGCCATCGCCTTTTCTTGTAGTGATGATAAAATTGCAGATTTCGATACATTACGCTCACAATACTCAGGAGTGAACGAATACGACTCTTTAGCTAGAAAACTAAATCAAGTAGATACTGATTGGGAACCCGAGTGTTATAAAATTCCTGGATTCGGTAAAAATCATTTTTGCTTTTATGCCGCCTATCCCCTTCCTGCCACAGATACTCTTACACTTTGGTTAGCTTCTGCTATTGAGGGTAATTATAAAATATGGTTAGCTTTAAATGATACTACTGTAGCTGTTGCTTTATTGGATGAAGTAAAACCTATGGGCGATTTCAAATTAAAAATACCGTTTGATAATGAGAAATTGCATAGAAATCTAGTGTACAGATTATTCGTCGAGTCAACCGACTCTAAAACTAATCAAACTCAAATACGATTCGGTGATGTTATTTGGAAATAGATTTAGTTTTAAGATAATTTTGTCTTATTTTTGTAATTCTTAATAGAATAAAACAGAAATAATAATGAAATACTGGAAAAAGCTCACAGCAAAACAGATAAAAGAAAGTGTATTCACAGCATTAGACAAAAACGTCGATTTTGGGAATGACCTAAGCATAGGCATACCAGCCTCTCATTTAGATAGCAAGGTTTTCTTTAGTCAAGCACCTTTTCTCGAAGATGCACCATTTATGAATACATTAGTTCATAATCCAAATCATATTGGTTGCCACACAGTAGGCGAATCTGAGGAGTTTTTTCAAGGTACACACAAAATTGAAAGAGAGGCTATTAAGATATTAGCAGAAGATTTGCTTGGTGGCGGTGAAGACGAGCAAGACGGCTACATAGCATCTGGTGGTACCGAAGCCAATATACAAGCCTGCTGGATTTACAGAAATTATTTCAAATCTGAAAGAAAAGCCAAACACAAAGAAATCGCTTTACTTTGCTCTGAAGATACTCATTACTCTATTCCAAAGGCCTCTAATCTATTGAGTATAAGCAAATTTTCCGTCCCAGTTATTGAAGACACAAGAGAAATAACAGCCGAAGCAGTTACAAAAACTATAGAACTCGCAAAAAGCAAAGGAAAAAAATATTTTATCGTGGTAGCGAATATGGCCACAACTATGTTTGGTTCAGTTGACAATCCACAAATATATATAGATGCACTAAAGGCGGCTGAGGTAGAATACAAGCTACACATAGATGGTGCTTATGGAGGGTTTATTTACCCTGTAACCTCTAATAATAAAGCTTTATCATTCTCTAATCCAGAAGTCAGTTCTATAACTATAGATGCTCATAAAATGCTACAAGCACCTTATGGCACTGGAGTTTTCCTAGCTAGAAAAGGATTAATAGAATATGTACTAACGAAAGAAGCGCAATACGTATCGGGAATGGATTTGACCCTTATTGGCTCTCGTTCCGGAGCAAATGCAATAGCCGTTTGGATGATACTGATGACTTATGGGCCTTACGGTTGGCTAGAGAAAATGCAGACTCTAATATACAGAACCGACAAACTATGTAAAGAGTTGGACATTAAGAATATCAAGTATTTCCGTGAAAAGGATATGAATATAGTAACCATATTCTCCGATCAAATCTCTGATCAAATAGCCCACAAATATGGGTTAGTTCCAGAGACTCATGAGGGTAATAACAAATGGTGGAAAATAGTAATAATGGATCATGTGGATCTAAACATACTAATGCAATTCGTTAGTGAGATTTAATTATTCTTCGGATTTTATCTCTTCAACTAATTGTGGAGGAAGTAATAAATTTAGAAGCATCAGATTATCCTTCTCTATATCAATGAATTTCCAATCGGTTAATCCATCATATGATTTGGCATAACTATCTTTTATAGATAGGATATCAAACGAGCTATCAGTAGCATCGTAGCTTACATTCTCTTTTCCGAAAGTGCTTTCTAGATTAGAAAGGGTTAGATTGTTTCTTAGCTCAATTTCTTGTTGGGTAATTGAAGTATCCTTACTATCTTCAAATTTCATATTCATCAAGTGTGAATATTTCAGTTTGCAGAAGTAAACACTATCTATATGTCTAACTTCTCCAACATTTATAACATTGGGTTTATTAAGACTAATTTTAACTTCAGGACTATTAAATGTCTCTTCCATAGTTGAAATCATTTGTTCTTTAGGAACAAATTCAAATAGCTCTGGGTAAAGATAATCTACTGACTCAGCAAATTCTTGATTAATCATATGATTGAGGTAAGTAATGAAATCACTCTTTATATTCTCCTGAGGAGTCTTAGATACTAGCGTAGTAATTCCAAATGCAAATATAATAGTAATAAGTAATAATCTATTTTTCATTGTAATGTTCTTTTTATTCAATTTATTTTCAAAAATAACCATTTATTTTAATATTTCTTAGCTTCATCCCAAAGTACATCCATTTCTTGTAGTGACATATCCTCTAGTGATTTCCCTAGTTCAGCTGCCCTCTTTTCTATGTATTGGAATCTATGAATGAACTTATTGTTAGTGAAGTGCAGGGCTTCTTCTGCAACTATTTTCTCGTGTCTAGCAGCGTTGACCAATGAGAATATAACATCTCCGAACTCATCGGTCATTCTCTCTTTATCCCCTGCTTCTATCATCTCTTTCAGCTCGTCTATCTCTTCGAATACTTTATCCCAAACATCACTTTTATCATCCCAATCGAATCCAACTTTTGCAGCTTTGTGTTGCATTCTCTCTGCTTTTAGTAATGCAGGTAATCCTTTGGGAACGCCATCTAAAGCTGACTTCTTCCCTTCACTTTTCTTCAAGAGCTCCCAATTCTTAACAACATCTTCTTCAGAATCTACTTTCGTATCGCTAAATACATGTGGGTGTCTATGTATCATTTTCTCGTGAACAGAATTGATAACATCAGTTATACTAAATGCCCCCCTTTGTTCTGCTATTACACTATGTAAAAGTACATGTAGTAATACATCACCTAATTCTTTAGCAAGTTCATTGTCATCTTCATTATCTATAGCATCCATTATTTCATAGGATTCTTCTATCGTCAGATGAGCAATAGATTTATTTGTCTGCTTTTTATCCCAAGGACATTCATTGCGGAGAATTCGCACTAATTCCATGAAAGCTTCGAATACATCTTTCTCTATTTCGGGATTAATTGGCTGTGGAGGTGTAATATTTTTCATTTTTTATCATATTCTTTTTGAAATTTCAATTTCCAAAGATAAGGTACATAGAATTGAAAAAAAATTTTATTAACTTATAAATCTTGAAACGAACAAAATAAATACTTTTTTTAGAAGGTAAAAAATGAGTGCAAACAAACCTTATGCTTTAATACTCGGTGCGTCGAGTGGATTTGGTAAAGCAACTGCAAGAAAATTAGCTGAAAATGGATACAATATCTATGGTGTTCATATGGATTTGGGTCAAAATAGAGTAAAAGCTGAAGAATTCAGAGATGAATTATTAGCTCTTGGTGTTGACGTACATTTTTTCAATACTAACGCTGCTGATGACAGAAATAGAGCCGCAGTAGTAGAAGCAATCAAAGCAAATGCTGAAATAGTAGAAGGCCATGAACTGAAATTATTAGTTCATTCACTAGCTTTTGGAACACTAAAGTATCTAGTATCTGAATTCGAAGAAGCTCAATTATCTAAAAAACAATTAGAAATGACAATGGATGTTATGGCTAATAGTTTGGTTTATTGGACACAAGATGTGTTCGCTGCAAAACTATTTAGTTATAATTCAAGAATATTGGCTTTTACAAGTGTTGGTTCTAAGAAAGCCATGTTAAACTATGGTGCCGTTTCAGCAGCAAAAGCTGCTATAGAAGCATACATAAGACAACTTGCTATTGAGCTTGCACCTCATGGTATTTCATCTAATAGCATATTTGCGGGTGTTTCTAGTACTCCTGCTGCCTCTAAAATACCTGGATTCCCAAGTATGATAGATTTGGCTAAAGAGCAAAATCCATTTGAAAGAGTTACTAAAGAAGCAGATGTTGCTTCTTTAGTATTAGCACTTTGTAATCCTGAATTGCTATTTCTCAATGGTGATATAATCAGAATAGATGGTGGGCATTCTGTTTTCGAATACTTCAAATGGGACGAGAAAGCAGAAGGAAGACCGAAACCTCAGCACGGAAAATTATAATCCTCACGAAAAGAAATCAAATAAAAGCCGAAATCATTAAAATAGTTTCGGCTTTTTTCTTTTCTATTGCTTTATAAATTTATTTGTGATATTACCTTTCTCTGTTTGGGCAACTAATACATAAGTACCAGTCGTCAGAGAAGAACAATTCACTTCAAGATTATGATTAGAATTATTTACGTCTTGCTGTATTAACTTATTTCCTAATAAATCATAGATAGTGAATGACTCTATAAGTTTGGTTCTTAGATGAAGAATATCATTTACAGGGTTTGGGTCTATAGTGATATTGACTAAGTTATATGAATCCTCGACAGATGTGATTTCGACGCTTTCTAATTTATAAATCCAGCCGTCTTGACCATAAGTATATAAATCTTTATTAGTTCCTATTGACATGTTGCGTTTTGCATATCCATCACCAAATTCTATCATACTCAAATCAGATGAAATTATTTTTATTTCGGTGCCGCCATCCAATAGGTTATCTTTAATAAATGTATGGCTGTTCTTACCATATCCAAATGATAACAGATACTTATCAGAATTAGGTATATTATGAATTTCTTGATCACCACCCGATTGTAAAGGATTAAACACAAATGTCCACGTCTCAGCATCGTCATTAGAAACATAATATCCTTTTTCGTGCATGGCAAGCACCCAAGTATCTTCGTCTAAATTATACATACCTTTTATAATTGAATTGGTTAAAACGCTATTATAAAACACATCATCAAAATAAGAAGCTGAAAAATCAAAACCCACCTTTACATTTCTATTTTCATCACAGAACTCAACTTTAGGAATATAGAATGCCTCATTATTCTTTTCTGAAAAAACCAATACTTCGTTCTCAACTGAGAATGAAAAATCAGTTACCCTATACTCTTCTGACTTTATAGATAACATTGCTTCTCTTATAACATTATTATTACCAATCTGA
>JAGXGG010000040.1 GCA_024636855.1 Ignavibacteriota bacterium
CCATCTTTATATATTCTTTTATTTTTTAATGATTTTATATTCGAACTAAAGTAAGTTCTTGATTATAGACTATTAATTACTTGTATTATTCTATTATACTGTAATCAGTAAAATAAATAGCACAATAGGGGAGATGTATATAACCCCATCGAACCTATCTAAAAAGCCACCATGTCCAGGGAAAAAGTTAGAACTATCCTTTACTTCAGCGTCTCGCTTGAAATGAGATTCAATCAAATCTCCCAACTGACAAAAGATTGTTATAATTGACCCAACTATTATACTGTTTGCAAGTCCAAAGCTCGGATTGAGCCAAACTGTTAGCCCAACGAAACCAATAGCTCCGAATACAAATCCTGATATCGCACCTTCCCAAGATTTCTTAGGGCTGTGGCGTGGGAATAGTTTATGTTTACCAATCACTCTACCAATGAAATATGCAGCACTATCGCAAAGCCAAATAGCTATGAATAGAGTTAGTATAAAATAGCCCCAATCTATCTCAGATGAACTCAAATGATTAAATTCACGAATTGCAATCAGACACATAAGTGGAAATGCGACGTAAATAATACCACCTATACTTATAGATATATCAGTAATTGCGGAAATTCCATTTTTATACAGTGCCAATGTTATCAGAAAGGTTCCTACCAAAGTTGGAGCGAGAAATGTAAACACTAATTTTTCGAGTTTATAATCCAAGGTGTGGGTGAGAGAATAAAAGAAGACGATACCGACTATCAAGCTAACTGTGATAGAAGCCCATTTCATAGGGTGGTGCCCCTTGTTTTCTGCCATTGAGTAAAATTCGTGTAACCCAAAGCCTATAATTATTAGTATTCCTACGGCAAAGAAAATTCCGCCTTGTAGAAATAAAAAGATAGCTAAAGGTATCCCAATTGCAGCAGTAAGTATTCTTTTTCCCAACTCTTTCATATTTTACCAGAAATTAAAATGAAAATATAAGAAAAAATGTCAATAAAATTTGATGATATAAAAGTATTCTGTGATTTTGATGGGACTGTAACTCTCCAAGACGTTGGAAATGAGATATTTAAAGGGGTTGAAGATTTTGAAGTTTTGAATAGACTTTTCATAGAAGAAAAATTAACTATTTATGAATATTGGCATAAACTTTGTAGTAAGCTTCCCAAGGGCACTAGTACTGAGATGATTAGGGAACAATCGCGAAAATTCGAGATTGACCCTTATTTCAAAAGCTTTGTAGAGTTTTGTCAACATAATAAAATAAAACTTTACATAGTCAGTGATGGTTTTGATATTTATATAAATGAAATATTGAAAATAAATAATATAAAGCTACCAATTTGTAGTAACAAGTTGTTAGAAAAGGACACTCACTTAGAGCCTGAGTTTACTTATGCTTCCGAATCATGTAATTGCTATTCGGCTAATTGTAAACGAAACTTTGTTCTCAATCAGAGTGATGAGAATACTTTGAAAATATATATCGGTGATGGCTACTCTGATTTTTGTGGAGCTGCTCATTGTGATATAATATTTGCAAAAAAATACTTGGCTACTTTCTGCAACGAAAATAGTCTACCACATTATAATTTTAAGTCCTTTTTCGATGTAAAGAGGATATTGGAAAAGAAACTAAATGATAATCAGTTTAAGAAGAGAAATCGTGCAACCGTTGATTCGAATAATGCGTTCAAATATGAATAGAATATTACTTTTTATATTACTATCATTAATGGGCTTATTTACTTCTAACAATCTTCTAGCAGCCAAAGACTATATAGTAAATATAGATGAGGTTAATGTAAATGGAGAAACTGCCGATACTCATTATGGCAATAATATTGTTATTTCTAATACAGATTCGATTCTATTTAAGTATTCGGTGAATCCGAAACTTGAAAGTGACCCTATACTATATAGAGTTATGCTTATTATGGGGAAAGATACTTCCATTAATATAATTAGTGGTATGGAAGTAAGATATGCTAATTTGCCTCAGTCAGACTACAAATTTATAATTAGTGCTTTTGATAGTAGTGGCGAATGGAACGCAAAAGAAGATACATTCGAATTTAAAGTTGATAATAATCTAAATTCGGTGTTAGTTAAATCTAATAATTTGGAATCCCAAATTGCTGATTTGAATAAGAAATTAAAAGAGTTAGAGGCTGATAATGGGATAGTTTCCATTATTTCCGATATTGCTCTGATTATACTTATAACAGTTATTTTAATATTTGTGGTGCTTTACTTCAAAAATAGACCAAAGAAAATGAAGAATACATCACTTGCTACTACACAAAAAGAGGTAAAAGTGGCTAACTCAAATCAAAATGATTTGGCATTAGAAAATGCGAATTTAAAAGCAGAACTCAAAGCATTGAGAATGCAAATAGACAATATGCAAGCACGAAGCAGGGATCTTGTACTCCAGAACAAAGGACTACAAGAAACTCTAAACATAAGTAATAAGTCTAAATCTGAGTTAGAAGAATTACAGAAACAGAAAGAAGAACTTTTTGCTGTTATAGTACATGATATTAAAAATCCAGCATCTGTCATCAAAGGATTAGTTGATCTATTGACTAACTATGATAGTACTGCCTCTGACTTCGATGATATTATGAAAGATATAGCTGCAAGTTCAAGCCGAATTATTATGCTTTCATCTGAGATAAGTAAGATAATGGCATTAGAAGGTACAGGGCTGAAATTGCATTACGAAGATGTTGATATAAATGATATAGCTCAAGATGTATTCACTAGAAACTCATACAATGCTAAAAATAAGAACCTCACTTATGAATGTATGTTTGATAATAATCTACCGGAAATCACTCTAGATATATTGCGAATAGATGAAGTAATGGATAATCTAATATCGAATGCTATCAAATACACAGAAAGGAGTGGGTCTATATTAGTAGAAACCACATTCGATAAAGATAAGAATAATATAGTATTCAGTGTAAGTGATACAGGTCAAGGTCTCTCCGAAGAAGATATCAAAAGCACGTTCCAAAAAGGAGCTACACTTAGTAGTAAACCTACTGCTGGCGAATCGGCTACTGGTCTAGGTCTTTGGATAGTGAAAAAGATGGTAGAAGCTCATGATGGTTATGTTTGGGTGAAAAGTAAGAAAGGTGAAGGCTCGACTTTTGCTTTCTCTATACCAGTGAAAAGAAAAATAAAAGTAGAAGACAAAGAAGAATTGGCTAATGCCTAATTATATTTTTAGTCTTTGAAGATAAAATCGAATAGTAAATATGAAGCTGTAATAACAGCTCCTGCATAAGCGAGTGTGACTCCCAAATCGGAGTGAATCCTCTCAGGTGATGCTCCCACTATACTCAGTATAGTCGCATCGATAGATAATAAGATAATAGGCAAAATTAAAGGGAAAGCAAGTACAGGAAAAAGTGCTCCCTTTGATGATGCTTTGGCAATTAATGCCGAGATTATAGTAGAAGCTGAAGAAATTCCTATGCTCCCTGTAATTACACTAAGCCAATACATTCCCATTTCTGAAATCACAAAAGTAGAATTGAATATTAGCAATAAAGCAACTGTAATCAAGTTAGCTGCTATCCCAAAAATTATATTATATATTAGCTTACCAAAGTAAATGCTTGTGGAATCAGAGTTGATTTTCAAGAACATCCATGTTCCTCGTTCCTCTTCAGTAACGAATACACGTGATTGTCCAATCATAGAAGTAAAGAAGATAAGTATCCAAGTAATACCAGCAAAAATTTCGTCCGATAGCCTGTTGGATGAGACCGAATAGCTTACGATAATTACAGAAGTCAATACAAAAAGAAATACTGAGGCTGCCGAGGAGAAGTTTTTAAATTCCGTCAAGAATTCTTTATACAGTACACCGTATATTCTTCTGAAAATATCCATTATAGAGGGAATCTAATTCCAGTTCTTATCCCAACTACTGAAACAGTCCAATTAGCGTCATCCACCATATTAGTTAATCGCTGCGCATAACCAGCTTCTAGAAATGCATTTATATTCTTATATGCATTTATACGAAAGCCTAGTCCCAGATTTGCTGATATACCTACTTTATTGAGTGAACCAAGAGAGTTCAAACCAACGCCAGTTTTATTTGTTCCGTTTGCAAAGTTATAATCTTGTGGTATTATGATTTCTTTCTCTGCTGTTATACCTGTGCTTAGCGGTATATCAAATTGTAATCCACCCATTAAGTATATATTATTAGTGAATAGATATTCTACTCCCAATACTACATTAGTGAATATACCGTCCAACTCGAAGCTAATAGACTCTCTGTATGGTTGTAACTCACCGTTCAGTGGATTTCTTATAGAACTCGTAGTCGAATCGGGGGATTGCAATTGCCCAGAATATTGTAGGAAGTTGAGTCGTCCCATTAAGTTTATTTTTTCGTCTATTCTATATGTGGCTATTAGTCCGAATTCAGCTGTACTAGATACTATATCAGAAAATGTACCCTTACTTACTAGATTACCAGTTCTGCTGAAATCAGCAAAGTGGTTTATATAGCTATAACCTAATGATATGCCATATTCCCAAGGGTCTGATTCACCACAACTAGCTTGCAATCCTTCTTGCAGTGTATATTGGTATCGGTTTGATATTTGGTTGAATGTATAGCAAAGTGTATACTCTGCTATATTACCTGCCAAATCCGTGGCTTCTATTTTTACAGATAAGTCTTTGTTGTAATTCTCATTCCCAAAATTCACTATTACTAATGGAGTACCAGGCTCAAATTTTACGATGTCATAATCGAAACCAGTATTTTGGAATAAATTAACTTTCGCAACTCCTCTGTCATTGTTTCTGTCATCTCTTATTAAGAGTTTGAAACCATCTTTGTCAGTAGTGTAGTCTATGAATGGTTTTTCTTTATCGGGTATTTCTACAAATTCAGAAAATGATTGACCACCTAATGAACCGTAAGCATCATATCTATCATCACCATATCCAAACCCGTATGAAGTCATACCGAAAGGCTCACTACACTCTATAACGTGAGTACCGTAGTTTACACTAATCTGTGCAAACGAGTATCTCGTATCACCTAATTTTCGGAATCTATTTGCATCTACTTTTATCCCATTCAAGCGAATAGAGCTCAGTGCTTTAGTTGGGGCTACTACATTTACAAAGTGCTCCCAAAATCCATCAACTGGAGTCGCAAATCTATATTTTTTCAAGAATTGTTGAGTAGGGCTTATCAAACACATCATCGGATCACCGATTCTGTCACCATTTCAAATCCTTGCGAGAATTGAGCAACTAACACAGGGTTAGAAGCAGTTACTTGGACTGACTTATCGGTCTCTCTTTCTAAGTGTTGACCAGCATTCAAAGTCCCAACTAATTTCGAATCTTCGAATACTCTTGTGCCATCTACATCAGCTAAAACTCTGTAATTATAGAATGTTCTCTTTTTGAATGCACCTATGTAGAAATGTTTACCCCAAGAGTGCAATGGTGGTATTTGCTCTACTAAGTGATTACAAGCAATAACATCGGTAGGAACGTAAGCGCATTGGTGACCGCTAAATACAGCGATTTTTTTGTTAGATTCTATCAAACTACCAGTCAAATCACAGTTGCTTACACAAGGGACAGTATTAGCTGCCGCTACTTGATATACATCACCTTTATTTAGTACTACAGAAAAAGGACGACCTCTTTTGTGTCCGCCGTCTGTGTCTACTGTTGGAGTGATAGTTACTTTGGTGCTATCTTCTGTAGCTACTACTGCCATCTCTGCCATTAGTTTTATAGATATGTCATAGCACATCACTCTGTATGATTTACCCAATACATTGAGTGGTAGTCCCATGAATGTATCAGTAGTTAGCTTTCTTCTATTTAGTCCATATACCGAAATAGGTACATCGGAAGTTACTCGCAATGCACGTCCACTTTCTATAATCTCAGAACTAGTTATCTGAGCCAATGGAGATATTTGTATCGCCTTGACCGTACCACCTTTTACGAAAACCTGCTCTTTGAATCTTATACTTTTTATTTCAATAGTTACGTTTGCATCTTTGTCTGAAGTTAAAAACAGTTTCAGATCTAATTGAGTGGCATTAGGGTTATTACGGTCGGCATCATTATGGTTACGCATAAAACATAGCCAAAACTCTGTACCCTCAGGTCTTTTCTCTGCTAATATTTTGTTCTTATCGATTTGTGAGTAAGCGCTAAAAGTAATGCTAATAAGTAGTATCAAACCTGTTAGTAATCTCATCATTTTATCACCACAAATCTTTGTGATAATACTTTGTAGTCTGTCTCAATTACCAATAGATATACTCCAGCAGCCAATGTACTAAAGTCATTTCGTAGCTCTAATTTATATTTACCATCCATCAGTAACTCATCGCCCATATACTCTACACCAGCTTCATCTGTCAAACGGAAATGCTTTTCTATACAATCAGAGTAACAAAACTCATTCAATTTGTCCGAGCCATTCAGATTATAAGTAGATAGCTTTATCCTAGTAGGCTGAGTGAATCTAATTTCTGCTGTTGCTTGTCTGTGGAAAGGGTTAGGGTAGAAATTACTTATATATGATTTGTCTGTCTCTATTACGGGTTCAGGTATACTAACTAATCCTTCTTGAAATTCGGTTACTATTTCTACATTATTCAAAATAAATAAATTAGGAGTGATGCTAGCAATGGTGTCAGGTCCTGCTAATACTTCAAATTCTAGATAGAATAATATTCCGCTCTCATTGTCTATTTCTTGCGAAAACTCAACGTAAAAAGTAGAATTTCTGTAATCATCGGTGTTTAGTATAGTACCAGTCTTTATTTCGCTATCTACTATTATTGATTCACCTTTGAGTACTACATCTTTGAAATCCAGCATCAAAGCATTAAAATTGAATTCGATACGAAATAAATTAGAAGTGTCTTGATAGACAAAGCCTTCAGTTATATCTGCATATACTGGAATATGTATTGTTTGCCCTTTTTCGGCTGTAGCATCATTTACTGTTATGCTTGTAGAAAAAGCAGTATGAGTAAAGATTAATATAAAAATTGTTATTATTAGCTTCATAAGAGCGAAATTACGGATTTATTACCATTTTAGAATATACAAATGTACTCAATCTTTAGTTCTAAGAAAAAATTAAGTCTTTTGCTTTTTCTTTTTCGCTGCTGGGAAGAGGATATTGTTCAAAATTAGTCTGTACCCAGGTGAATTTTTGTGCAAATCCAAATCCGTTGGGGGGTCTCCTATACCGTGTCTATAGTCTTCCGGGTCATGCCCACCGTACCATGTATAAGTGCCACGACCGAAGTTACCATGTATATAGCGAACTTCATTAGTGCCTTCCCTTTCAGCAAGTATAGTAACTGATTTTTTTATTTTTTCTTTGGCGAAAGCTGTTGTTTGTCCCAAAAATCCTTGGACAATACCTGTGTGACATTGCGTAAGCATAGTAGGAACTGGGTCATATTTGGCAGAAAACTCAAATAATGTGAAATAATCAGATTCGGGATTATTCAAACTAGTAGCCCCAACATCTATATCCGAGAATTCATATTCAGAAGGATCCATAGTTAATCTGAAATTCTCAAAAGCAAATGTTTTATCGAAATCTAATTTGTCTTGAGCACCCATATCAGCAGGGTCACCGTCAAACATAGATGCTACTATATCCACTCCCTCAGCAGCTAATGCTATATCATAGGAGTCAGTCGCCGAACACATAGCAAAGAGAAACCCACCATTTGCGACGAATTCTTTGATAGTTTTTGCTACATCTAATTTCATTTGCGATACCTTAGAGTAACCTAGTTTTTTAGCCATATTCTCGTTAAGTGCTACTTGCTGTATGTACCAAGGCACATTTCTATAGTTCGCCCAAAATTTACCAAACTGTCCTGTGAAATCCTCGTGGTGGAGGTGTAGCCAGTCGTATTCTTTTAGCTTGCCGTTTATCACATCTTCGTCCCATACCATATCATAATCCACTTCAGCATATTCTAATGCCATACGAACGGCATCGTCCCACGGCTGCGTACCTTTGGGTACATATACCGCAATTTTGGGTGCCTTTTCTAGCTTCACTACATCCTCGTTTACATTATCAGCTTGAACTTGAGCATAAATTTGTGCCGCATTACCATCGGAGATTTGCTCGAAGGTTACCCCTCTTACTCGGCACTCTAGAGCGATTTTCTCCGAGTAATCGGTCATAAATGCACCATCACGATAGTTGAGCAGCCAATCCACAGTTTTGTTGTCTTTGATAACCCAGAAAGCAATGCCATAAGCTTTCAGGTGATTGGTCTGAGCCAAATCCATTGGTATTAATATCTTCTCTGCCTTAGTGGAAGAGAAAGCGAGAGCAGCGATTATAAATAGTAGTAGTGTTTTCTTCATTATATAAAACTTTATTTCTTATATTAGCGTAGTTTAGAAATGAAACGATTATCTCAGTAAAATGTTAGGGTGAATGGGTATTTACATTTTACAAATTACAATTATTTACATATATTTGGTTTTACAGGAAAATATAAAACAGGTGTGTTATGAAATTAGCTGAAGTACTTGATAAATTAAACTCATTGGAGAAATTATCTTTTATTAAAATTCTTGATAATATTAGGGGGAATTTAACTACAAATAATAAAAAATTAGATAAAATATTATCTACTATTGATGAGTCGGGTCTTAAAAATGCTGACAGTGTACTCATCTCAGAGTTATTTGACTTTTTAGAAGAAGAATTTGTAAGAACAATTAAGTCTGAATTTGTCAATATCTCTTCTCAATTAGATTTCTTAATTGACATCATTATTAGAGATGGTAACTGTGTGATGAGGCAGGAATGGTTCTCACAACTTTACAATTCTGAATTAAAAAAAATAAAAAAGAAATCACTAGATTTAAACAACGAGCTTGAAAACGAAAAATCAAATTTAACTGAGGTTAAGAAAAGGGATTATAATATATATAAATCATGCGTTCATACTGCATATAATAATGATATTACGAACAACAGAGATTCAGTAATAACAAATGATGAATTATCAATCTTACTCACACTATCTGAAAAATTAGAATTATCTCAAGAAGAAATAAAACTAATAAACTATACAATTGTGACACCTCAACCAGCAGATGTCGAAACAGTTATAAATAATTTAAAGAATATTGGTGTTATTTTCTTTTCAAAAAAGAATAATACTATATATGTAGCCGATGAAGTAGTTCGTATCCTTAGAAAAATACGTGGTAAACAAATAGCCGACAAATATTTAAGAAGGATTCTTAAGCTTTTAAGTGAGCCTAAAGTTAATGTTATTTGCAGAAATTATAATTTAGATACAAAGTTAAGTTATGAAGAAAAAATAAGAAGTATAATCAATGAAGGTATCTCCTTTAAACATTTAATGACTGAAGGGATTCATAAAGGGGCTATAAACTTAACTGATAAAAAGAAGTTTTTGAATGATTTCTGGAATAAAAGTTTAATCCAAAGCGGTACATTAAAGGGTGTGACTGTTGAAGAAAAAATTGATTCATTAATTGATTATTTTAATCAAGTCGAAAAAGATGAGAAAGTAGGAATATCAATTGATGGATATGAAAGACTAATAATAGATTTAGCTGATTCAATACCCAAATTAAATGGTACTTTAAAAAGAATATTTGAACTTCAAGATGAGAATGTTATTGATAGTGCTTTATTACTAGATTACAATATAAAACCCAGAGACGTTTTAGATATTCTTGAATCTACTGAAATTGCAAAGTTTTGTGAGAAAAAGGAAATTTCAACTAGAGGAAATGAATTTGAGAATATTCTAAAAGAATATAAAGATTATGATAACCTCTTTTTGGAAAATTATGTAAGTATAGGATTAAGAGATTTAAATACTTTAAAAGCAAACGGATTAAAGATTTCTGAAAGTGAAATTGGATTAAAATTCGAAGAATTAACAAGAACTATTTTCTCGCAACTTGGATTTAATGTTGATGATTTAGTCAAGAAAGAAATAGATACTAGAAAAGACAAAATTGATATTTTTATAAATTTAGGTAATAGAGAGCTAATTCTAGTCGAATGTAAATCCGTAAAAGAATCTGGATATAACAAATTCAGTAGTGTCTCAAGACAAATGAAAGCTTATGCTGAAGCAGCAAATAAAAATGGATATAGAATAGTCAAGTCACTGTTGGTTGCCCCTGACTTTAGTGATGAATTTATTAATGATACAAATGATGAATTTGAATTAAATCTATCTTTAATAAGAGCTTCAACTTTATTAAAAATTCTTGATGCTTTTAAAAGTGCTAAAAAGCATAAAATATTCCCGTATAAACTTCTTATGAGAGATGTCGTAATTGATGAGGATAGAATAATAAAAGCAATAAGTAAGTAATACATTGAATTGAAAAATTAATCTTAACATATTGTCGTTGGCTTCAGCCTACGGATAGAAATCATACTCAAAACACTAGGACTTTAGTCCCGTGTTATATCAATCTATTAGGTATCCAATGTACTCGGATCTTTTCTATTTGCATAAAATGAAATTATCTCGATAGTTTCAGAATTTACTTTGTAATAAAGAGTATTATACTTCATTATTACAGCTCTTCTTATTTCGGGATATTTTTGACTGCTAGGAAATATAAGCGGATTGTTACAGATTAGTTGTAAAGTAGATTCTAGTTTGAGTGAAAGCTTTTTTATTTCTTTAGGTGTGAAGTTTGCTTCAGATAAGAATAAGTGGTATTCAATTCAATTAGTGCATTTGACGACCACTTTATATTATAAGTACTCTTCATATACTTTTCTAGCTTCATTGTGCGAGACTAATTTACCTTCTTTTATGTCTTTCAAACCATTTTGAATTGATTTTTTCTCTTCACTTGATATGCTTTCCCACCAATCCTTATTGCTCTTATCTCTGAGAGAAATTAAGTCCTTCAGAGCATTCTCATCTTCCAAGGTGGTCAACCATTGTATTAGTTCTATTTTTATATTTTCTATGTTCATTTTCTAATAACTCTTAATTGGACTCATTAAAATTACGAATAAATATTCTATTGACAAATAATTAGCCGAACAAACTATAATTCTAATCGGTTAAAGCTCGAAATTAATGGTTTAATATTAGATGTATTGCCGTTGGCTTTAGCCAACGGATAGAAAGCATACTCAAAACACTAGGACTTTAGTCCCATTTCTATTCAACTCCTAGTGGTGTTGTTGTGTGTTTGCTTAACATCATTTGCTACTAATGTTGAACTACTCCGTAGTTCTCCTGGATCCTTCACTACGTTCAGGATAGACGTGGCTTTACTTCGACAAGACTCAGCACAAGTGTGTTAAAATAAATAATCTGTGGGATCCTAAAATCCGATTAATCTGTGATGGTTGCTGTGTGTTGTCAAAGTACTGACACAATGTGATTACCACGTCGCTTCGCACCTCCTAATGACATGGTTACAAAGAAGATTTGATGATATAGAGAAGTACCCAAAGATATAAAGAGATAAGCCATCCCTTCGGCTCTGAAACTAAATTTATAAATAATTGTATTATATCTAAGATTGTTTTTAATTTAGTAGTTATCATATTTTTAGGAGGGGGAGAAATGAAAAGAATATTTATACTTATTACATTACTTTTATTATCTACATTATTATTTACTTCTTGTATTAGCAGGACTGTGAATATGACCTCTTATACTCACCCAAATTACTTTGGTAAGACATATCAAAAGGTTTGTGTACTAGTCGAAGGACGTACTCTAGCCGAACGAAAATTCTACGAAAAAATAATTGTAAGTTCATTCAGAGATAATGGAACATTCGCTACAGAAGGGTCTGTACTATTTCCGCCACTCGAAGATTGGACAGAAGAATATTACAATACCGTATTGAACAAAAATGGCTATGATGCATTTTTATTAGTAACTTTGTCAGAAGAAGTTGTGCGAGATGAACTAATTCCAAGAGTTGTCACTAACACTCAAACGAAAGTTGATAATGACACAACAAAGAAGAATACTAAGACGACTACTTCCGTTTCTACTCACAAGGAAATGCAAAGAATACTTGAGATAGAAATGCAAATGCAGATGAAGATAATTGATGTGAAAAACAATCAACTCTCTTGGCAAGGGGAAAGTGTGAAGTACAAAGACGGTGAAGTAGGTATGTACCAATTCGGTAATAGAATAAGCTACTTAGCCGAAGATTTAGTATTAGATTTGCAAAATAAAAACCATTTGAAGATTTATGATTAGAAACGTAGTGATTATGGCTGGTGGCTCTGGTGAGCGATTTTGGCCTTTAAGCAGAAAAAATAAACCCAAACAATTATTAGAGCTGACTTCGTCCGGAAAAGTAATGATAGCAGAGGCTATAGACAGAGTAGCGCCGATGATAGATTATGATAATATATATATCATAACAGGTGAGCATCTGAAAAAGCCAATAGAAGATGCACTCCCACAGCTCCCCAAAGAGAATATAATAGCTGAACCAGCTAAGAGAAATACAGCTCCTTGTCTCGCACTAGCGGCTGGAATATTAGCTAATAAACACATAGGCAAAGAGCAATCTATTGCTGTTTTAACTGCAGATCAGATAATAGAGCCAGAAGAAAACTTTCGTAATACTATCTCCAAAGCTCTTGATTATGTGGAGGAACACGGAGTTATCTCGACTATCGGTATTGTTCCGGATAGAGCTGAAACTGGCTATGGATATATAGAAACCGGCAATAAATTGAACGATGATGAAATCGGGATTTACGAGGTTGTTAGCTTCAAGGAAAAGCCGAACGAAGCAACAGCAGAGCAGTACTTTTCGTCTGGTAAATATCTTTGGAATAGTGGTATGTTCTTCTACAGACTAGACACTTTTATAGATGAGATGAAGCTAAATGCTCCTGAAATAGGCAGCAAAATAGAGCAATTAACTGAATCTAATCCAGATATGAGAAACGTATTCGAATCGTTTGCTGGTATTTCGATTGATTATGCTCTAATGGAAAAAACTAAGAAAGCCGTGGTTACTGAAGCTAATTTCCATTGGGATGATTTGGGTGCTTTCGATGCTCTAGATAGAGTAAATAATACAGATGGAAATGGCAATATAATCAAAGGAAACGTAGTGGCTATTAATTGTAAAGATTCGATTATAATAAACTCTTCTGATAGATTAGCTACTGCTTACGGATTATGCAATACAGTGCTTATACAGACAGAAGACTCCGTTATGAGTTGCTATAAGAAAGATGCTCAGCATGTAAAACAAATAGTCGATGCTATGAAAGCAAAAGGATTAGAAGGGTATTTATAATGGCAATTTTATTCAAGAATATTAGCTCACTAGTTACTGTGAATAGCGATGGTGCTCTCTATAAAATAGGTGAGCAAATGCAAGATATTGGTGAGATAAAGAACGGTGCGATGATAGTTTCGGACGTTATAGAGTGGATAGGCGAAACTAGTGATTTGGGCAATATAATAGAACACTATAATATAGATAAAGAAATAGATTTGAAAGGGAAGACAGTACTACCTGGATTAGTTGACTCACATACTCACGTTGTTTTTGGTGGGAATAGAAGTGCAGAATTCGGTATGCGATTGCGTGGTGCTACTTATGCAGATATAGCAGAAGCTGGAGGTGGAATACAAACCACAGTCAACGCAACCAGAAAAGCCAGTGTAGAAGAACTAGCCGATGTGGGGAAAACACTTGCTATGTCAGCGGCTAGATATGGTACAACTTCTATGGAAGTGAAATCAGGTTATAGCCTGACAGTAGAAGGGGAGATAAAGCAACTAGAGGCTATTCGTCATCTTAGCGAGAGTTTACCACTCCGAATAACTCCCACATTTATGGGGGCTCACGATTTCCCAAAGGAATTAAAAAACGATAGAAACGCATACATAGACCAAATAGTAAATGAAATGCTACCCTATATTTCAGAGAATAAACTCGCTGAATTCAACGATGTATTCGTAGATAAGGGATATTATACAACAGCTGAGGGAACAAGAGTACTAGAAGCAGGAAAAGAATACGGACTAATGCCCAAAGCACACTGCGACGAGCTAGCCGATGTAGGAGCTGCCACTATGGCTGCAAATGCTGGAGCTATCTCAGCTGACCATCTGCTATTCGTATCAGATGAGGGTATTGATAATCTGAAAAATGCAGGAACAGTTGCGGGTCTTTTACCAGGAACAGCTTACTTCATCAAAATGCCTTATGCTCCTGCTAGAAAATTAATAGATTCGGGTGTGATAACTGCTATAGCTACGGATTGCAATCCTGGTTCATGCTTTACGGAAAATATGCAGACTATTATGTCCCTATCAGTTATCAATATGGGGATGACAGCCGAAGAAGCTATAAGTGCAGCAACTATAAATGGTGCATACTCTATTCGGAAGTCAAACGAAGTAGGTAGTTTAGAAGTTGGAAAAAAAGCAGACTTTATTGTTTGCAATTGTACTGATTATGTCGATATTTTTTACCATTTTGGTATTAATCATGTTGATCAAACATGGATAAACGGAAAACAAATTATTTAGGTTTAATATGAAATTTATAAGTTTACTCTTTTTAACAGCAGTTTTACTTTCATTCAATGCTAATGCTGAAGATTTATCTTCATTAATCAATGAAGATTACAAAGCATATAGTGATAGTTTAGAAAATAATATAACTTCTTTTACTTATCTGGATGATGATGGTAGTTACAAGACTTACTTACTTAGTAGTCAAGAATCTGATAATAATAACCCAATTTTTCAGATTGGAAGTGTTTCGAAGCTTTTCACAGCTCATGCACTGAGCAATCTAGTAGTAAGTGGTGATTTGAAATTAACAACCAAAGTCAAAGATATTTTACCATTCGTAACTTTTAAAGATACGAACATAGCAAATATTACTTTGGTCCAACTGGCGAATCATTCATCAGGTTTACCTAGATTACCAGTTAATATTTTCGTTGGAATTACAGATTCGCTGCAACCATATCAGAACTACACTTCGGCAATGCTATATAATTTTTTAGCTACTTATGAGCTAGTAAGGGCACCCGGTAAATCTTATGAGTACTCGAATTTGGGATATGGATTATTAGGTAATATACTTGATACATATTTGACTAAGAATAAGAATACGACTTTGGAAAAGTATATCGAAAAGGAAATATTCGACAAAGCTGGTATGAAAGATACTGGTCTTGAGCTAAGTGCTTCTCAAAAAGGACGCGAGGTACAACCATATATAGAAAATTCACCTACTCCTGCATGGGAATTTGACGCATTGAAATGGGCAGGTGCATATTATAGCACTACTCCAGATTTAGCGAAATACTTGAATCAGTTCGTAACTAAAACTCCTGTATTCGATAAAAAAGTTTTAGAGCTATCTAGAACAATCACATTCGAACCGAATCCTAAAATGCGTATGAGTTTGGGATGGCATATAACTCCACTTGGTAGTAATACTGTTTACTGGCACAATGGTAATACTTATGGAAACGCTGCATTTATTGGTTTCACTTCCGCAGGTAAATTTGTAGCAGTTCTATCTAACAGTAACAGAATATTAGACAGCTTTGCAGTTGATATATTGAACAGCATGAAATAAAAAAACAAAAAATATATTCACTTAATAAAATCTACTTTCACTATATGAAACGTAGATTTTTTTGTATCTATACTGTTAGTTTTATAATATTTATCGATTTAATACTACTAATATTAAAGAATTTATCATTATTTTGTGACAAATAAGGAACATAACTGTTAATGTATTAAGAGCAATGGGCAAAAATTATAATAACATATCGGATATTGAGCTCTACTATATGCTGAAAGGTTCTAAGTCAGAATCAAAGAACGCATTTGATGAGCTGTATAGAAGGCATTCTACGAATGTTTATACCTATTGCCGTAAAGTTTTGAATAATGACCCAATGGCTGAAGATATTTTCCAAGAGACGTTTACTAGGTTTTTTGAGGGTGCAAAGCAAGAAAGAGTAATGACCAATGTTTCTGGTTATCTTATAAAAATTGCTCGTAATCTTTGTCTCAACGAAAAATCAAAAAAGTACAATGACAAAGTCTCTTTGGATGATCTACAATTACCACATTACGATGTGAGCTATGGCAATAAGCAACTAAATGAATTATTGCAAACAGCACTAGACGCATTGCCCAAAAAGTATCGTGAAGTAATTGTATTACGTGAATACTTAGATATGTCGTACAAAGAAATAGCAGAAGCCGTTGGTACTACTATGCCTGTTGTACGGATAAGAATATACAGAGCTAAAGGCAAAATCAGAGAGCTTTTAGCACCTTATTTTGAAGAAATGAAAGATTATAATTAGATGAATATGGAAAATACAAATATGACAACTTCCGAAAAACTACACCTACTCCTAGATGGAGAATCACAAGGTATAGATACTGCCGAAGTTTTAAACGAAGTTTCGAATAGCCCAGAGCTAACACAAGAGTTCCTAGATCTTGTGAAAATGAAGCAAATGATGAGTGGCGCTACGGAAGCACCTCCTGAGCATCTCCGTCGTACAGTAATGGCTGGGATTGGTCTTGGTGGTAGTGGACTATGGTACTATTTACAAAATAGCGGAATGGTAGCTGCTTCGGCTGCTTTTATATCAAGCAAAGTAGGGGCTGCCCTTATAGCTGGTATGGTAGGCGTATTTGCTACGTTTATGGTTATGAATAATAACGATAAACCTATCACCACTGATAATTCTAAACCAATTATTAGCAATACGCAATATTCTGAGTTAGCAAGTGCTATGCCGATTGAAATGGAAGTACCTATAGTGTCTTCTGTATCTAAGAATACTAATACTAGCAGTAAATCAGGTCAAATCTATAGAGGAAATAACTCTAATAGAAGCTCTGTTGTTACTACAACTAGTAAACCAGCTACAAACTCTGAGAGCGTAATAGCAAGTAATAATATATATGATGTTAGTGAAAGTAAGAAAGAGTATAACACAAGTCAGAATTTTGAAATTCTACCAACTCCTTCAGTAAGTTTACCTGCTAATAAAGAAATACTACCAAGCATTCAGACTGAAAGACCTAGTGGGTTTATAGTTAATCCTACTAATAGAACTATGGTCAATGAAACTGAACAGCAGATGTTATTTAGTTTGCAAGGAAGAGGCATCACTAATAACTCTTTACAAACACCAGATATGTCAACTACAGAGGCTCCAGCTATCAATGATATAGGTATTGCTTTAATGTATTCTGTGAACGATGAGTTTGAGTTAGGATTAGAGTTCGGACAAGAGTTCTTTGTGAAAAAAATAAATTCAAATAGCTTTAGTAATCAAGAAACTATGCTAGAAAATCAGCTTTCATTTTGGGGCGGGGTTCGTGCAACATACAAGTTCAATGACTTGCAAATAATAGATGGTTTCAGACCGATGACGTCAATTCTATTAGGTGGGACAAATCGCGGTTGGGTTACAAAAGTTTCAACTGGATTAGTATATGATATTTCTAATAAATTAGCTGTGTTCGGTGGACCTGAGTGGACTTCTGGTTTCTATCAATTCGACTCGCTACTATTGTCTACCCACAAATGGGGATTCCAATACGGGTTGGCTCTGAAATTTTAATTATATAAAAAAAGAGTAGCATCAGTTACTCTTTTTTTTATCTATTTACCAGGTTGGGCAGTTTCTAAATTGTCTTCTATTAGGAAATCTTTTTTGATTTCTTCATATTCCTTTACATCTGGCATTGATATCTTTTCCTCTTTATCTGCATACCTTTCGTTGTCACTGAGCTTAACAGTGTACTTAGCACCAGGTTTTAACCCAGTTATAAAATAGTAACCATCATTTTCTGATTTAGTGCGACCGTAATATATACGATTGCCTTTGCTATCAAAAGCTTCTACACGCATTGCGATTGGTTCTTTTGTGTCGCTATCAACTACATAACCAGTTAGTGATAATACTACACCAAAGAATTGTGCTTCAGATACTTTGTAAGATGACATTAATCCAATCAAAGCTACAAGAGCTATTATTGCGATTTTCTTCATTTTATACGCCATTATTAATTTATATTTCTATTGCTATATAATACTGATGAACATCATATTAGTTACATAAGAAATATAGTGCCAGAAAAATTATAAATCCATAGGAAATACTATAACTACTAAGATAATAAGTAGTTAGTAGGGGGTATTAAAAAATGATGACAAAATTAAGAATTAGATTGTAAAGTAAATGTAATTCACACTGTGGAATTAATTTACTACGTATAAGTACCTAGTTGTATGGAGTTAAATGACTAAAGATTATTCTATTTCTAGTGAATCCAATGTGATAGTGATACTGTCAGCACCTATTTGGTAATTTAACTCTATGAAACCGTATTTATCATTGTAATAAAAAGTAGCTGAAGTATCAGTAGTATTATTTCTATAAGCTTTTAAAACCCAACAAGAGTCTTTGATAATGGGATTGTTAACCATTTCTCTACCCATTACTTTGATATAACCTTCAACCGCTACTCCATTATAGGGACTATGTATGAATTTGACAGTATGCTCTGTGTGTATAGAATCACCGATAGCTACTGGGAACTCGATAGTTGGAGGAGGTAGAAGATTTGTTAGATCTAAGTATTCTCCAAAAGGGTGGGGGAGCTGAATCTTCAGTGTGCTATTGGCTACGTTCGTTTCTATGCTATTACTTGTACTACTGACCTTATCTTGTCTAACTTCTGTTTCTAATAGAATTTTAGAGACAAATCCAGAAACTACTGTTTTTTCGACAGTCATTATATCTTCGAATTCTGAATTCGAGTATTTTACTTTGTATATATATTTCACTCCGTCTTGGTAGGGAGTTTGCTCTGAGCAAGAAGTGAGTATAAGAGTTGCTATTAGTGTGATTATTGTTTTTTTCATAGCTTTACTTTCTTATCCAAACTGCTTTAATATCTGTACCTATCACTTCTGTTTTAGATAGACGGAACCGGCTATCAACCGATAAGTGAAGGGGTCTGATGTATTCGAAAGGTGATATACCATTTCCTAGTATCTTTGGACTTTGATATGTTATTATTTCATCTATAAAGTCAAGCTCATAGAACTCAGAGAAGAGCTTAGCTCCACCTTCTAGCATTAAGTGCCCTAGGTGATGTTCCTTTAGAATATCACGAAGTGCTGTCATTGCATCTACTTTGCCTTTACTATTTTTTGATATAGATTTCACGTTAAGTCCTTCGCTTCGCAACCGATCTACTAGCTTTATATTTTGAGCTTCGTTTGTACAGTAGATTATTGTGTTTTCAGTAGCATTATCATCTTTAAGTATATGAGAACTTAACGGAAGCTGTAGATGACTTGCTAATATTACTCTCTTAGGATTCCGACCTTGAACTAATCGAACATCTAGTATAGGATTATCTTGGCGAACAGTACCGCTCCCAACTAATATAGCATCTACTTCAGTTCGGAATCTATGTACGTCTGTTCTGCTTTCTTCACACGAGATCCATTTACTTTCGTGATCTCTTTGGGCTATAAATCCATCGAGTGTAATTGCAAACTTTGCTGTAACAAAAGGTCTTTTCTCAATCATATTAGTTATAAAAACTTTGTTGAGTATGTTAGCTTCCTCTTCTAATATGCCTACAGTTGTTTCTATTCCATTGCCTTGCAATGCAAATACACCATTACCCTTAACTATTGGATTGGGGTCTTCCATGGCTATCACTACTCTGTCGGGTTTCTTTTCTATAAGCAAATCAGTACAAGGTGGGGTTTTCCCATGATGAGTGCAAGGTTCTAAAGTAACATATACGGTGCATCCTTTCAAATCACCATCTATCTTGCTAATAGCATCTACTTCAGCATGTGGACCGCCAAACTCTCTGTGATATCCAGTAGCTATTACACTATCATTTTTGACTATTATACATCCGACAAGCGGGTTAGGGGAGACATTGCCTCTACCTAATTCAGCTTGCTCTATAGCGAGTTGCATATATTTATTATCAGTACTCATTCTCTTAATCTTATTCTTTTAGTAAAAATCATTTCATTGGGTTTAGTAGGCAAAATCAAATAAATTTCGATTTCGTCTAGTTCTTCGAATAGATTTACTCCATTATGAGAGTAAGCATAAACTTTCTTTTCACCAGTTAATAAAGGTTCTACAGGGGAGATAGCACTAAAAAAATTCTTACTTTCGGAAGTGTTCAATATTATTTTACCATCTGTATCTTTGATTATCACTCTTAGTTGCTCCGAAGAAGGGAAATGATACTCTTGGACGTTCAATAATTTCTCAAGTTCTAGACTTAGTGTAAAGTTATTTTGGTTAATCGTATAAGATGGAGTGACTAAGAAAACTGAATCAACCGAATAAAATGGAGTTTCAGTCTTATCTATTTCTATAGTTTTAGTAGAAGCACAACTATAAATAGATGAGAATAGTAATAAAATCGTTATATTGTATATGAAACTCATATAAACCTTAATAAATCATAAATAAGCAAATGAAGAACTTTACAATATACTATATTATTTTGATAATTACATTACTACCTGTTACTCTACTCTCTGATGGTTCAGCGGGTGAAGAAGCAACTTACGAATCTAGAAGAATCGTAGATATGCCAACAGCTGGGGTTATCCCCAAAGGTACTTTCGAAGTAAATGCACTACTTATGCAGTCTGGCGGTATGATGGTAGAGTTTGCAGCTTCACCATTTGAGAATTTCATGATTGGTGCTAGCTTTGGTGGTAGTAATATAATTGGTATTAGTACTCCAGTATTTCAAGCTTTCCCAGGACTACAGATAAAGTATAGAGTTCTAGACGAGACTAAGACACTTCCTGCATTTGCTCTTGGTGTAAACACACAAGGTCTAGGACTATATAAAGATTCTCTAGAGCGATATCAAACCCTCTCCCCAGGAATTTATTTATCTTCATCAAAGAGTTTCAAATGGCCAGTGGGGTTAGTATTTGTACATGCTGGTATTAACTATTCACTAGAGCCAAAAATTGATGACAGAAGTATTAACTTCTATTTCGGAGCAGAGCAAACAATCTATAAAAGAATATCAATAGCTACTGAGTTTAATGTAAATCTAGAAGATAATTCATCTGTTATGGACAGTAAAGGATTGCTGAATTTCCAAGTGAAATGGGCTGCCTCAGAGGATTTGACAGTTGCTCTTATGTTCAGAGATGCGTTTGCGAATTTTAAAGCTTCGAACTCATTAGTTAGATTCGTCGGTTTCGAGTACATTAGCCGATTCTAGGTTACAAAGACTATTTCTTTTTGAGAACGACTATACTAATATCGTCAGTTAAGTGGTCATTGTGAGAGTATTTTTGGGCTTCATTCAGTATATATTCAACTGCAGCTTTTGGTTGTAGCTTTACTGCTTCAGCTACAATATTCTTTACTCCATCCATACCCAATTCATTACCATCAGGATCTGTTGCCTCGTTGAGACCATCAGTGTACATAACCAAAGTGTCTTCGAATGGGAGTATTTCTGAATTATAGACTAGTGGTGACGGCAAAAAGCCAAGAATAACTCCACCTACTTTCAATTCCTTCAAATCACCATTAGAAGATAGTAGAGGATAAAAATGCCCTGCGTTTATATATTCGAATGTATTTTTGTCACTATCAAGTAAACAGAAGAAAGCAGTGATGAACATATCCTTAGCTGTATTGCGATACACTACTTTGTTGACGGTATCTACTAGTGACTTTAGGTCTTTCTCTATAGGTGCTAGGGATTGAATAGCAGCTTGCATATTGGACATAATCAGGGCTGCAGGCATTCCTTTGCCAGTTACATCGGCAATCACAAATAGGTATTTGCTATCAGATATTTTAACATAGTCAAAATAATCCCCACCTACCTCGCTTGAGGGTTTTGTCATTCCATAAAAGCTAAATCTATCGGTCTCTAGTATACTTTTTGGTAGTAATCTTTTCTGTATTTCTGTTGCTAATCCTAGCTCAGTCTCGAATCTTTTCTTCTCTATTTCTTCTTGTATTAATCGTTCATTTTCGAGAGCTGATATTGCCGTAGAAGCCAAACTAGAGACAAAGCTGAAATCCTGCTCATCGTATTCTCCATGCATTTTAGGCCCGATAATCAAATACCCTTCCGTATTGCCAGATATATTCATTGGAGTTGCTATCTTGATTATATCTCTATATTCTATTTCTAAATCCTTACGAATTTTGATTTTCTTTAACTTAGGTATTATACTTGATAGTTCGCGGTCAGTTATACCTAGTGTATTTCTCAGAATTGTATTTTCACCATTTGTTTTTACAACGGCAAATTTATTTGTCATCAGCTGCCCCATTATATTGAAGGCTAATGCTTTTACGATTTTCTCTTCGGAAGACAAGCCGCTGAAGCTACGACTAATTTCGAAAAGCGTTTCTAATAGTTGGCTTTTCTTTTCTGCTTGTATTTTTTGGAATTGAAGTTTCTGGAAATTATAGTAGTTTTCTAGAGCTGTAACTGCAATTGAAATAATCAATTTCACGTATTGCTTTTCTACATCAGAAATTTGTGATTCTATTACTTTTTGACCCAATTGGAACACATATTTTATATTGTTATCTATAAATATTTCTTCTGTTATTTGGGTGTCGCACTCAAGTTTTCCTTTTTTGAAAGTAGTAACTAATTTATTGTCCACATACTTTGTAGCTTTTACCCCACAAATACTCAACTTACCTATTATAGTAAATAGAGTGGAGTTGATTATAAACTCCTCGCTCAGATTCTGTGTCAACTTATTGCTGAAATCTAATAGCGAAGTTAGATTAATAAGTTCTTTGTTTATATTCATCTAATTAGAAAGATGGAAACAATTAGTACTAATTGGTATTTCTATATCGCCGACAACTCGCCCATTTACAGCGCTTGCTTCTGCCAATTTTGCTCCAGAAGCTGTATGTTCTAGCATATAGAGACCATTCCTTTGAGAATTAAATTCAATTCGAGAAAATATTCTTTTACTTACATCGAAGAGATTTCCGTTATTACGTGTATCCAATCTAAGCAATCCCTTGTTACTAGTAACAAAGGCATATCCAATAGGGGTAGTTGCTAAGTCAGTAGGTATTACTTCAGTAGCATCTATCTGATTATCACCTATTTCTCTAGTGTATCTTACAGTTCTATCATTAGGGTTTATAAAGTGAACTTGAGTAGGAATAGTAACGGGAGTCTCATCTCCATTCTTTGTACTAAAACCTTGAGTAACAACCAAGACCTCATTCTCAGACGTAATAGAAGAAAGTAAAGGTATTCCAGTTAATTTTATATTACCATCATTTCTGTAACTTCTGACGTCTAATACACTGACGCTTTGAGATTGTGATTCCGTCATAAATACATAGCTACCATAATTAGTAATAGAAGTTACTAAACTTTTCCCGTCTAAAGTTCTTGCACTTTTATTGAAGACCAAATCATAATTAACTATATAAGGTGCATACTTGAACATAACAAAACCATCTGCTACATTAGCAAAGCTAATATCGAATGGACCTGAGCCAAATGGGAATTCGCTTTCTGCAAGTAAAGTATCAGAAACTGCATCCAATACGAACATTTTATCATCACCAGGAACTAGAACGTAAATTCTTTTTTGAAATTCACGTATATTCGAGATAGGTGAGTTGATAGTAATGCCAGCATTCGCAAGCAAATTTGCTTTTGATACTTCCATACTTGGATAATGATATATACTCACATCATTAGATACAGAATCCGATAGATATAAATCTAACGATATGATTGAATTATCAATAACCCTCTCTTCTTTTCCGCAAGAGCTAATCAAAAAAGCTAATGATATTAGCAAGATTAATTTTTTCATTTTGTATATTCTCTTTTTCCAAAAATTGCAGTGCCTATTCTTATCATAGTCGCACCTTCTTCTATCGCTTCTTGATAATCAGATGTCATCCCCATTGATAACTCTGGTAATTCAATTGATAGATTCATCTCTATCTCATCTCTTATTTTTCGTAGTAATTTGAATTCAGCTTTTCGCTCTTCGTCTGTACTCTCTAGTCCAGATATGGTCATCAATCCTACGAATTTAACATTTTCTAAACCCATAGAGCTTCTTATTACCTCTTCGGCTTCACGTGGTTCGCATCCTGATTTGGAGTCTTCTCCAGATGTATTTACTTGTAAGAGCAAATCAATAATTCTGTTGTTTTCTTTTGCTCTTTTATCTATTTCCTTTGCTAATTTTAGCTTGTATACGGAATGTATGCAATTCACAAAAGGTGCTATATACTTCACCTTATTAGTTTGCAAATGACCTATGAAATGCCACTCTATATTCCTTTTCATTTCATTAGAAATAGTCTCGTATTTGTCAACCATTTCTTGGACATAATTCTCACCGAACACTCTTAATCCCGACTCATAAGCATTAATCAAAGCTTCTACTGGATGCGATTTGGAAACAGAAAGTATCTTTATTTTTGAAACTTTGTCACTATCTATAGAGTGCAATATCTCATTGTAGTTTTCTATGTACTCACTTACTTCTAAAACAGCCAATTCTATCTCACAATTATTTTTTTCATTGTATTATATTCACTAGAACGAATATAAATGAAATAAGTGCCAGCTACAAGTGAACTCAAATTTATATTTACATTTCCGTAGTATTCTCCACTCTCTATTAACACTTTTCTACCATCTAAAGTTACAATTTCAATTGTATAATTCGCAGCCTTTCCAAAAATTAGCTCCAATTCATTATCTATAATATTACTAGCCAAACTAATACTCGAGTCGAACTCCTCTTCTACAGTGGTCAACCTGTTGTTGCTCATTATTTTATATAAATATAGATTATCCAATACTTCAACACCTTTGAAATAAGTATTTCTTTCTATCTTAAATGTATCTAAGGCATTTGTTATTCTATGGGTTTTGTATCTATTATCATCGTCGAACATCAGATGATAATTCAATTCAAATTCGTAAGTCTGAAACTCATTCTCTCTTTGTGAAACTACTACGTAAGCATATTCATCGTCTTGGAAAGTTGTAATATCCACTTCTGGAAAACCTCTACCATAAACCCAAGTATCCCAAAATGATTGTGGTAAAGCATCACCAAAAATTGCAATTAGTTGTTCTGTTGTTGTATTGGCATTCTCATAAGTAGTCAAGTATTCATTCATTTTCGTTCTGAATAGTTCATCGCCAACTATATCACGGATTAGTGCTAATATAAGACCACCCTTTTGGTAAATAGTTGATGGATAATTATTTTTAGAAAATCTATGAAAATTATATAGAGGGATATGTCGTTCTGCTTTTGCGGTTCCATTGATATAAGAAGTGCGGAGTTTCATTAAATCTTCACGATATTTCTCTTTACCTAGCTTACTTTCTATCCATATATACTCCGTGAAAACTGCAAAGCCTTCGTTCAGCCAAGCATCTCTGAAGTCGTATGGAGTAACTAGATTACCAAACCACTGATGACCTAATTCATGAGCAGCAGTAGAATACATAGTATCCATAGCATTAGCTTTACCAACTATCTGGCTTTGACTCATTGTTACTAGTGTCTGATGCTCCATTGCACCTTTACTAGCGGCATAGTACCCCATAGTTTCAAATGGATAATCATAGTCAAAGAAATTTTCAAATGCAGTAATCATTTCGGGTACTAACTTAAAAACTAATTTTCCTGAAGCTATAGAATTTTGGTTATCGTACATATATAATTTAACTGGTGGCTTACCTTCTGATGGTATTTCTACTTCTGCGAACTGACCAACAGCAAAGGTAAGTAGGTAAGTAGCCGCTACATCATTGCCTAGAGTCCAAGTATATTTGCTCATACCGTCTAATGTATCAACTTTGGATAATAGTTTCCCGTTGGAAATAGCCATAAGTGAATCAGGAACTATGAAAGTACCAGTATATAGTGCCTTGTCAGATGGCAAATCGAAACTCGGCATCCAATGGCGTGTACAGCCCACATAGTCATTGAAAAAACCTACTCCCATTGCATATAGAATTCCTTGCGAATAGTGGACGCCACCCCAATCATTGCTACCACCTTCACTGGTCATAGTACCGTGGTATTTTATTCTGATGGTAGCTTGTTTATTGTTATTTATAGGCTTTATTGAGTAGTATAGAATACCTTCCGTCACACTATTAGTTGTTAGAATTATTTCATCAATTAATTCATCGTCATAAAATATACTATCAATAGAAAGATCTTCATAATGGAAATTGAAGAAGTTATTATCCGAAATGGACTTCCATTCTATATTAATAATGACTTCACCGCGTATAAATTTAGATTTGTGGTCTTCAATTTTAATTACAGGGCGGTATTCTAATACATCGAATTTCTGTTCGATATAGTTATGAGGCCCACCAGCTTCATTTGTTTGAGCAAAAGTGGAGCTAATAATCATTAGTGATAGTATAAAGTACTTTATCATATTCGTCAGTATTTTCTTTAGTTATAAATACAATATAGTGAATATTTTGGACTTACGAATAGGCGGGTGAAGAAATAAAAAACCCCACTTTAAAAAAAGCGGGGTTCGTTTGAATCTTAGTCAGTTTTTACTCTATTATAAAGTAATAGTATTCTCCTTCATTCCTTCCATAGCTTCTACGATTGCTTTCAGAGTTTGACCCGCAAGCATACCATCTACAACACGGTGGTCATAAGTGATTGAGCAATACATCATCTGGCGGATAACAATAGCGTCAGAGCCATTAACATCCATAACTATTGCACGTTTTTTGATAGCACCGACACCTATGATAGCAACTTGTGGCTGATTGATAATAGGAGTACCGAAAAGTGTACCAAAAGTACCAACATTAGTCATTGTTATAGTACCACCTTGTATATCGTCTGGTAATAATTTCTTAGTTCTAGCACGATCTGCTAGATCAGACATAGTGCGTTGCAATCCAGTAATACCATAGTTATCAGCATTTTTAATAACTGGAACTATTAGATTACCATCAGGTAATGCAGCGGCAAATCCAAGATTCAATCTGTTATGTTTGATTATATTTTTACCATCAACACTAACGTTAATCATAGGGAATTGTTTAACTCCATCTATAATAGCTTTCATAAAGAAAGGAGTATAGGTAAGTTTAACACCTTCGCGTTTTAGGAATTCATTTTTGTGATTTTCTCTGTAATTAACTAATCCTGTTACATCAACTTCAGCTACACTAGTTACGTGTGCAGAAGTTTGTTTAGAATTAACCATATGGTCAGCGATTAACTGACGCATTCTGTCCATAGGAATAACTTCCGAATCTCCACCAGGGAAATTAGGCGCAGACTCTTTAGAAGAAGAGCCCGAGTCAGATTTTTGTTGTTGAGGAGCCGATTGTTGCTTTTGTTGAGCAGGTTCGTTACTTCTATTTTCGATATAATTTTCTAAATCTTCTTTTGATATTCTTTCATCTAATCCAGAACCATCTAGATTCATCAACTCTTCCAAAGAGACTTTGTTATCTTTTGCTATTGATCTTACTAATGGTGAGAAAAACTTACCATCATTTTTACGAGGAATTTCGAAAGTAGTCCCTTCAACTTGAGAAGCAGATTTTTGTGAGCTTTGTTGAACAGTTGTTTGAGTTTTTTGTTGTTCAGCAGGTTTAGATTCTTGTTTAGGAGCTTCTTGCGCTGGTTGAGCAGCTGGCTTTTTAGCGCCTCCACTAGTAGCTATCTTACCAATTACTGAACCTACTTCTACAGTTTCTTCTTCTTGAACTAAAATTTTATGCAATACACCTGCTACTGGAGATGGAACTTCCGTATCTACTTTGTCAGTAGATATTTCTAATATCATCTCATCTCTTTCAATTTTATCGCCTTCTTTTTTCAACCATTTCGTGATAGTTCCTTCTTGTAGAGACTCACCCATCTTAGGCATAACCAAATCTTGCATATCACCAGCATCATCTGAGCTAGAACTTTCTGTAGGAGCCGATTGTTGTGGGGCTTCTTCTGGAGCTGATTCTTGAACTTCTTCTTGTGCAGCTGGCTCAGGAGTACTAGTTGCAGGAGCAGAAGCATCAGTCTCTATTTCTGCTATCTTTGATCCAACTTCTACAGTTTCTTCTTCTTGAGCTAATATTTTTGTTAGAATACCTGATTGTGGAGATGGAACTTCCGTATCTACTTTGTCAGTAGATATTTCTAATATCATCTCATCTCTTTCAATTTTATCGCCTTCTTTTTTCAACCATTTTATGATTGTACCTTCTTGTAACGATTCGCCCATTTTGGGCATTACTACATCAACTTTCATTTAAAATGACTCCCGTAAATGTCTTTTTCTTTTATGTGGTTTTACTAATTATGCAAAATAATCAAAATTAAAAATTAAAGCAAAGTATTAACTTGTTTGTATACCACTTTACGGCATATCGAATATACTAGGCTCATATTGTTTATTTAGAATTATTGCTTCCAATTCTAGAGAAGTGTACTTTCTACCACCTACGTAGGTAGCATAAGCGAAAGGTACCATCAAGCCATCGACGTCTTTGTAATTCGATAACTTGTTGATAAAAGTAACAGGTGCACCGCCACTTAGAGTTTGAGTTTCTATTATTTCTATTAGATTTGTTTCATTATTTAGGTATATATCAGAGCGAGGACCATCTGTACTATCTATTTTAGTTTGCAAAACTAATTTCTTGTATTCAGAGCTATCTCTTTTTACTACACCTTTGTAAGTTAACTCTGCTCCTTTCTCTTTGTAATTTTGGAAAGGACCTAGTACTAATGCTCTTTGACCTTTAAGCTGAGATACTTCTTGTTCCGTCATCGGTGTTGGGGTCATTATACCTCGAGGAGGTATCTGATGCCAACCAGTAGTATCACTATTTATTGCTTGTACTATCTCGAAAGTATCAATAACAGTCATTATTTTCATCTTATTAGGAGCTACGTAGATAAATTGAAATTCACCTGGAGGATTTTGTCCTAATTGTGAATTGCCAATCATGTGCCATGATTTGATAGATTCAAATTTTTCTTTTCCGCCTAATCCATCGTAATACATTTCCAATACTTCATCTACCGTCTGTGCGTTCATTGCGAATGCAACTAGGAAGATGGAGGATATATAAACTAATTTTCTAATCATACTTATTCTATTGATTTATTTGTTCTAATTTTAATTGAAATTCTCGGAATTCTCTCTTGCTCAAACCTATTTCGTCCAAATCTAAATCTTCTACTTTCTGACCTTCTAACAATTTTTTCATTGCATTTAGTTCAGGTTTTGAGAAATTTGCAGAATTCAAACTATAGTCTTCGAATGCTTGCCAAGCGTGTGGTACTATCTCTTTAACTATACCCGCTAACGCTTCGCCATATACTCTTATCTCATATTGTGCATGCGAATCTATACGTAAACGTAAGAAATGAAATAGATTGTGCAGATCAATTTTCCAATACCATTCTGTGTAATTAGATAGTGGCAAGTTGATACGAGCCAATTCCCTTGCTAACTCTTCACCCAACAGTGATTCATACTCTGTGTAAAGTTCTTTTTGAACTTTACCTAATTTCTCTCTGATAGCATTAGCTTTCTCAGACGAGAATGTCTCATCGCTTCTGCCTTGCTTGTTATTTTCGCTTTGTGGACGTATCTGATCCAAATCAGGTAGATAAAAATCATCTTTCATAATAGAATAACGACCACTATACTCATTAACATTAGCAGTTCTGTGGCGTATCCATTGTCTTGCAATGAATATAGGTAGTTTTATATGGAATTTGAATTCCACCATCTCGAAAGGAGTAGTGTGTTTGTGTCTCATCAAATATCGGATAAGCCCTCTATCTTCGTTTACAGTTTTAGTACCAGCCCCGTAGGATACCCTAGCTGCCTGTACTATAGAACCATCATCACCCATTACATCTACTAATCTAACAAAGCCATGATCTAGGCATTTTATTTCTTTACCAATTAAATTCTCTTTGCTCATCTATTCTTTCTTTATTTGTATGTTACTTTTGTTTTAAATTTTTTCATTATCTTAGAAGCTACTTCTTTTACTTCGTCTTCATCATCGAATCCCCAGAGCATTACTCTATATACTGGCTCATCACCAATCAAGTAATTATCAAAATAAGTATTGTACCCTCGTTTGCTCCATTTCTCCGATGAAGTTATTGCTTCCTCTTCGGACCAAACTTGCTCTACTACGATTTCAAATGGAGAATTCTGAGAAGGGTTTATCCATTTTAGTTCTACTCTACGATTAAAATTATTTTGCCAAGGAGTTTGCCCGAGTATATATAGTGGTTTAGAAAAACCTTCCGAACCAGTTAATATTTGGTTTGCATCTACGCCTTTATCGATAATCATCTCTCTAATATTATTCGCTCGGCTATCAGAAATCTCAGCATCAAACTCTTTGCTTCCCTCATCATCACTATGCCCAACTAATTTGATTCTATATTGAGGATTATTTTTAAGAACATTAGATAACTCGATAATTCCATCTTTATAATCACTATCCACTTCTGCACTTTTCGATTCGAAGATAGCCACAGATTGGTAATACGAATGAAACTCACTTTTTGTTGGGTTTAATATGATTCCGTCTTCTATTGTCTTTTCGCCATACTTAAGTATTAGCTTGCCGTATGCATCTGCGCACTCTTTTTCGTTATTATCATAATTCAATGATATGGAGTAATGATTATTGAGAGCAAAATCAATTTCCTTCATTATATGTTCTGCTATGTGCGAGCTGTCTGCGTGGACTGTGTAAAGTTTACCACCAGTTGAGTTGGCTATTTTTTGTAATGTGTACGAGTTGAAAGCATCTCCCACAGCTATTACGAAGATTGGGATTCCAAAGTTTTGTGCAGCATTTATAATATCATCTGGACTATAGATTAGAGAAGAATTGTCCTCGCTATAAGTGATAAGTATTAGAGCCTTGTTCTTATCTTTAGATACTAGGGATGTGTAATCAACTAGATTGCTATAAACGGCTTTGTATAATCCTGATAAGCCACCAGGTTTTGGTATATCATATCCTTTGAATGCGTCATAGAAATCTTGTTGTGGCTGTAGTGATAGATATTCTGTATAATTATGATTGAAATATGAGAACATCAATCTATCTTCTGATTTAAGTGATTCAGAAAAATTCAAGACTCTTTCGAGTAATGGAAAGTTGAATTCTGCTACAGATGAATTATCAAATATAATTGAATAATCAGTACCTTCTGATTTGTGTACTTCTTGTATCTGCAAGTCACCAGCTGAGTTCGAGCTTTTTTTACATTTTTGGATGAATGACAAATCTACAACTTGGGAATTTAGCCCATTTATAAAATTACCATTTTCATCAAGGATTATCGTTTTGAGTTCAAGTGTTTTATCTTCTCTTGCGGAGTGCATAATCTTGATTCTCACAGGTGCTGCTTCTGGCCCAATAGCTCCATTTATGAACTCCGAGTTAGTGCTATTAGGAGTGTAAGCAGGTACTTCTTTCGTAGGTTTGGTTTCATTTTGAACTGGTATTTCTACTTTATCAACCACTTCCACAGTCCATTTGTATGCAACAGTATCAGATTCGTGGAAAGCTGTGACTTTGTATTCTTTTGTCGTGTTGGGAGATACTTTGGCACTATCTATAGCATTATAGAGTTTATCGTACAAATCAACTTTCACATTAGTAGCATTGGCAAAATCCCACTCCATGGTGGCTATTTCGCCTTGACTAATCTGGCTGTATCCCTTGAACTTGTTTGAGGATATTGGCTTAGAGGAAGTACAAGCGTAAAACGCACTAGCCAAAAGTATTAACACAATGATTCTTATTATATTCACTTATATTTACTTAGCATAATTGTTAAAGTAAAAACTCAAAATAATAATATTATTTCAGAAATGAAATTTTATTTGATAATAAGTCATTCCCAAATAGATAAGAATATCAGAAATTTCAAAATCTAGGTATTTATACTTATACAATATTTTATTCATTTAAACGTTGCCTAATCATACTTTTATAACAATTATGGTGAAATATATGAAGTCAATTAAAATACTTCTTTTAGCTTTTTTAGTTTCGGCGAGTTTACTTCATTCACAAGATGAAAAATTAGAAAGACCAGAGAAATACAGATTAGGTATTGATTTAGGTCTAAACTACAACTTCGCAGCTTTGGGTTATCAAACTTTTGCTGAGCCAGTTGGCACTCGTTTCCGTACTTTCTTTGCAAATGATGGTGCTGGAATAGGTGGATACATAGGTTTAAGAGCAGAATATGTTTCAACTTCATGGTGGGGCTTTGGTCTTCAATTAGGCTATGATAATAGAGGTTCCTTTGTTACAGACCAATCTGATATTATTGAACCAGAGTTTGATATATATAACTCATATTTGAATATCGCACCTTATATTAAATTTAACGAGTTATTATTCAAAAACTCTAGCGTATATGTAGGTCCAGTTATCGCATTGAAAATGGCTGGTGAGTTTGACTATAATTCAAATTTACCGGGTTCTACTCAACTAATGGCAGTAGAAGCTACTGAATTGAAAGATCTTACTTTCGGTGCACAATTAGGTTTCAACTACGATATACGTATTGCACCTATTGGTCCAAGCCAAATTTTTGTACTTTCGCCTTTCATAGAAGGTTCTTGGTTAATGGGACAAAAGTCACCTACTTTTGATGCTTTACAAGACGGTTTTGACGATACTTGGTCAACTATTACTGCTAGATTAGGTGTAACTGGGGCAATTGATTTTATTCCGGATATCACATCAGCTAATTCTGGTGGTCAATACGCAACCGTATTACCTCCTTATGATGGCGTTGTCATCCAAAGGGTTGTAGAAGAATCATTCCCGATTATACCTTATGTATTTTTCGATGGATCAAAACAAAATATACCAACTAGATACAATCTTTTAACGAAAACTAACGCAAATTCTTTTGATAATGCTGATGCATTAGACTTAACTAATAATCCAGAATTAAAAGGTGAATCTGCAACAAACAAGAAGCTTGCAGTTTACCATAATATATTGAACATATATGCTCAAGAAATGAAAGACGATAGTGGCTTGAATGTAGAACTAATCGGTTCAGCTCCAAAAAGTAATGATGGAGCAATTCTGGCTAATAACGTTAGAGACTATCTAGTTAATATACATGGTATAGACGCTAGTAGAATAACTACTAAAGGTCAAGAAATGCCTCGTATTCCTTCTGGTAGTTCTTCTACACCTGTGAATGATAGACCATTAGCTGATCTGGAGAATAGAAGAGTTGAGTTTGTTTTCAACAAACCAGAAATATATGAATTAGTTCGAGTTAAAATGGTTGATGAATACCCAATTGATAATGATATATTAGTATCATTGAATCCGAATGTGAAGTTTAGCTCTTGGAATATCAACATAGTTGATGAAAATAATAAGACTGTTACTTATGGTCCATTTTTCAGTCAAAACGAAAGACTTTCTCCATACTTACTTCTAAAAGGTAAAGACGAAGGCGAATACAAAGGATTTATTGAAATAGTACAACTTGACGGAACTAAGATAAAAGATGAAACTGAGTTTAGTCTAACTAAACAAATGGATGATACTAAAATCGGTGAGAGATATACTATTTTATTCAACTTTGGTCAATCTGATGCAATCAAGATTGCAGAAAATGACTTGAGAACTAAAGTAGCTCCTAAAGTTGATGACGAAGAATTACTTATCATCGCAGGGCATACTGACCCTATTGGTAGTACTGATATAAACGCTGGTATTTCAGCTAATAGAGCTGACGAAGCTAAAGATATATTCGTAAGTGAATTTGGTTCTTCTTCTGATAAAGTTGATAATATAATTTCTTACGGTTATGGGGAAGCAAACTCTGCTTCTACTTATGATAACTCTCTACCTGAGGGACGTATGTACAATAGAAACGTAACTATTGACATTATTCCTTCTAGTAAATAATCTTTAATTTAGATTATATTTAAAGTCAAAGAGACTGTCTAAAAAGGCAGTCTCTTTTTTTTTTATTCTTATCTTTTGATTTTAGAATTAATCAATCAAATAAACCAATTAGTGTGCTTCGAACCAATTAGCGCCTGTACCTGTATCAACTACTACTGGTACATCGCCTAGAGGCAAAGCAGTACGCATTTTCTCTATTACCAGATCACGTAACTCATCTAATTCTGTTTGTACTACATCGAATACAAGCTCATCGTGTACTTGGAGTATCATTTTTGATTTGAGATTACGATTAGTCATCTCTTTATCTATGCTTATCATAGCTATTTTCAACATGTCTGAGGCAGTACCTTGTATTGGCATATTGATAGCAGCTCGTTCATCAGCATTTTTTAGCATTCTATTGCTACTATTTATATTAGGGAAATATCTACGACGACTGCAGAGGGTTTCTGCATATCCTTTTATACGTGAAGACTCGACAGTATCGTCCATATATTTGATTATGCCGTGATACTTCTCTTTGTAGTTGTCAATTATGTCCTTGGCATCTCCTCGGCTTATTCCTAGCCGTTCTGCTAGACCGTATGCGCCTAACCCATACATTATACCAAAGTTCACAGTTTTAGCTATTCTACGCATATCTTGTGTGACTTCTTCTTGTGGGATGTCATTTAGAACTGCCGCTGTAGCAGCATGTATATCATCTCCATTTATAAAGCCACTAAGCATCTTCTCATCTCCACAAATATAAGCCATAATACGTAGTTCTACTTGCGAGTAATCTGCGGCTAGTAGTATATTACCCTCACTAGGTATGAAGGCTTTTCGGACTTTCTTACCCAAATCTGAGCGAATTGGAATATTTTGCAAATTGGGGTCAGTTGATGAGAGTCTTCCTGTACTTGCTACTGCTTGGTTATAAGTCGTATGTATCTTATCAGACCCTTCGAATACCATACGAGGAAGGGATTCTACATAAGTGGATTGTAACTTACTCAGCTGACGATAGTCTAAAACTAGCTCTGCAATAGTGTGCATAGTGGCTAACTGACTTAGCACTTGCTCGTTAGTGCTATATCCGGTTTTAGTTTTCTTAACAGCAGGGATTCCCATTTTCTCGAACATTATTTCCGATAGCTGCTTTGGAGAGTTGATATTGAATTGCTCTTCAGCTTCATCATATATCTGTTCTTCTAGTTTATCTATTCGCTTTGATATCTCTGCTTGGAGCTCTTCGAGTGCATCAGTGTCTATGCTAACTCCACACATTTCCATTTTGTTAAGTACTGTTATAGTAGGGAATTCTATCTCGTAAGCTAGTTTTTCTTGTGGACCACCCTTTAATGATGGTTCCATCTTATTTTTTAGTTGTAATGCCAGGTCAGCATCTTCACAAGCATAATCTGAGATGTCCTCCGGATTGAGGTCTGCCATAGACTTCTGATCTTTCTTCTTCTCACCGATTAGTGATTTGATTGCCACTGGCTTGTAGCCCAGCCATTTTTCTGAAAGTGCATCTAGATTAAGCTTCTCATCAGGATTCAGTACATAGCTTGCTATCATCGAATCGAAGACTATCGGTGCTATTAGGACATCATATCTCATCAGTATATACTGGTCAAATTTGATATTCTGACCGCATTTACCAATCTTATCATTTTCCAATATAGGTTTTAGCTTATCTATCACATACTTAACTGGTAGCGATTTATCAGCTCTTAACTTACGATTGAACTGAGTTTCGTCTATTTCTTCTTGCTCGAAAAGTGACTTATTCTGTGGCTTTATTTCTTCTAGTTCACTATCGTCTATAACTGGTATGTAATATCCCGTTTTCTCTTTGAAAGAAAGTGCTATACCGACTATATCACACTCATTTTTATTTAATCCAGATGTTTCCAAATCAACTGAAAGTACGTCATGCTTCTCGATTTCTGCTATTAGATTTGTCAATCCTTCTTTTGTGTTTACTAATTTGTAATCATTTTCGATTGATTCTATAGTTTCGAGTTCTGTATTTTCATTTACTTCAGGTAGAATATCTATACTCGCCTTACCCGAGCGTTCGAACCACTTACCCCGCAAAGTGCGGAATCCTTCATGAGCAAAAAACTTATCCAACTCTTCGAATTTCGTATTCTTAAATTCATAATCATCGAAATTGAACTCAATAGGGCAATCTCTTTTCAGTGTTACTAATTGCTTTGAGAGAAAAGCCATTTCCTTATGTTCAATTAGTTTTGCTTTTACTGATTTACTAGTAATCTCGTCTATGTTTTCATAAACACCTTCAAGTGAATCATATTTTTCTATTAGAGGAAATGCTGTTTTGATACCTATACCTTTTACACCAGGTATATTATCTACAGAATCACCAATCAATGCTTGTACATCTATTACTTGATCTGGACGAACCCCGAATTTTTCACGTACTTCTGGGTAATCTACAACTTCTAATGCACCACCTTTTGTAGCTGGTTTTAATATTTTAATATGGTCAGTTACTAACTGATAGTAGTCTTTATCACTAGTTAGACAATATGAATCAATTTCTTTTTCAGATGCTTTTTCAGCCAATGTTGCAATCAAATCATCAGCTTCGAATCCATCCAACTCCAATTGAGGAATACCGAAAAGCTTCATCATTTCTTTTATTTTTAGTAGCTGTGGCCGCAAATCCTCTGGGAACTCTGCTCTGTTTGCCTTGTATGCATCATACATATCATTTCTGAAAGTTGGTGCGGAAGTATCGTAAACCATTAGTATATGTTTTGGGTCATATTTATCTAATAGCGAAGTTAATATATTGGCAAAGCCAAATACAGCACCAGTCGGTTCACCATCGGTGTTTGTTAGACCAGTTCGGAACATAGCATGGTAAGCTCTGAAAACTAATGACATTCCGTCTATCATAAAAAATCTAGGCATAATTTTCCTTTCCTATTCGCTGAATAATTTCTTTTCTTTTATTAACTTCTGCAATGGTTCTATGTGTTTCAGTAATATAACAAAAGCAAGCATAGCGACGAGTTGTAAATATCTAGTAGCATCTTCGTATGCTACAAAAGTTGTAATTTCTATTAATTTGTCAGGTGATATTAATACCATAATGGGTGCACCTATAGTAGCCAAAGCATTTGCTACGTGTACATTCTTACGGACACCGTAATATGAGATTACCCAAACAATACCCCATTGGAAAATAGCAAGTGGATTGATAAAAAGTAGCACTCCGACAGCTGTAGCCAATCCTCGTCCACCTTTCATACGTAACCACAGATTGAAGTTGTGACCTATCACCGCGAAAACCCCTGCGTAAGATAACAACATCATTATATCATCACTATTCGGGAATAGCATATACACTACCATACAAGCTAAAAATCCTTTGAATCCATCTAGTAAGAAAACCACAACACCAATCCACTTCTTACCTGTGATTTCATAACTGTTCATAGCTCCGGTATTTTTGCTACCTTCTACAGTCAAATCTAGACCAGTTGCTTGTTTTACTATTATCTTAGAGAATGCAATAGAACCGAGTAAGTATCCTATTATCCCTGCTATCAAACCATCCATCTAGTATTTCTCCTTCAGTAATTTCATCTGTAAAAGTGATATCATCAATAAAATAAAAAATAGTACATAAGCTACAGCCGAAGCGTAACCCATTTTATCTGCCATCTCGAATGCGTTCTGATAGACCTGATATACTAAAGTTGTAGTTTCGTTTAGCGGGCCACCCTTTGTCATCACGTATATTTCTATAAATATTTGGAATGATTTAATAGTATTTACAACTAGTATAAAAAGTAAAGTAGGTTTAAGCATTGGCAATGTGATATTTTTAAATTGTTGCCAAGTAGATGCCCCCGATATATCAGCAGCTTCGTATAGATCTTTGGGTATTGTTTGCAAGCCAGCTAATACTATAATCATATAGTAGCCAGTCGCTATCCATATATCCATTGCCATTATAGCTGGCAATGCAGTTTCTACAGATTGGAGCCACCCATCTGGTTGACCGCTCATTCCTACCATTTGGAGGAGAGTATTTATGTACCCTTCTTTGCTATATAGATTTTTGAAAATTAGTGCTATCACTACTAGTGATGTAACTGACGGTAGGAAATAAGCTGCCTTGAATAATTCTTTTAGCTTGCCATTAGTCCTATCTACGAGTACAGCTAATAGAGTTGCCAATGTAGTTGTTATTGGCACTGTAACGAACACAAATATCAATGTATTAGATAAAGATTTTAGAAATGTCTCGTCAGAGAATAGAGCTGTATAATTTTCTAATCCGATGAAAGTAGTTTCATTACTTAGAGTTTTATATTCGGATAAGCTAAGAATAAAAGAGTAAATAACAGGATATGCCCAAAACACAAGGAAAGTCAGAATCCAAGGTAAAAGCAGTAAAAAGATTGTTAATCTCTCTTTGTTCTTATAACTTATCATTGAAATCCTTTATTTCTTGATAGAAACGAGATAAGGGAAAACCAACTATATTATAGTAACATCCGACAATTTTTTCTACGAAGACCGAGCCGAAATCATCTTGTATTCCGTAGCCTCCTGCTTTATCCATAGGGGAGCCAGTTGCTATATAAGCATACTTTTCTCTTTCACCTAGCTCACGGAAAGTTACATCAGTTTTGACATAGAAATTAGTTAAATTATTGGAGAAATTATGGACTAATGAAACTCCAGTATATACCTGATGTGTCTTGCTACTGAGCTGCGTCAACATCTCATAAGCATCTTTCTCTTCAGCTGGTTTGTTCAGTAATTCTTGATTCAGATATACAGTAGTATCTGAGCCTATAACTATTTTATTTGGGTTCTTTGCGGCTATGTGTTTAGCTTTTCTGCTTGCTAATTCCATCACAAATTTTGCAGGGTCAGATTCGACTATATCATCTTCATCTATATCAGCAGGGATAACATCGAATTTCAATCCTATCTGCTCTAATAACTTTTTCCGACGGGGAGAGCCAGAGGCAAGTATAATCCCATGTTTTAAATCTAAAATCTGTGATAAATCTAACATATTTACTATTATAATCGTTTCAAATTAATATAGAGCAAATATATGAAATTAGAATTTAGCTTACCGAATTACTGTAAAAGTATTAGGAGAAAATCCTATTCTTTAGTTTTCTTATTGTTTTTGCTTTTGTTACGCAAATTTAAAAAGAGAGAAACTAGAAATGCTAATCCGAATACCGTAATCAAAACAATAAGTAAACGAATATCAGATTCAAGCTTTTTCTCATTGCTAACCATACTAGAAATAGAAGCTTCTAGAGAATCCATTTTTCCTATATTCCCTGCAGCAGTCATCGCTTCTTGGCCTAATCGTTCTAACTCTACCTCGTAATAACGGCTTAGATACTTGTTGGAGCCAACATAATTATTTATTCGCTGATAGAATTTCCCCAAATCCAAATAAATATCTGCATTATTGAATTCGGAACTGTCCATTATAGATAATGCCTGTAGATAGTAATACTCTGCCGATTTATTAGCTTCAATATGGTCGTAACATTTTGCAGTATAATAGTTCTTGTTGAATATATCTTCATTAGATGTTTCAATTGTAACTTCATCGCCAATTAAATTGAGATGATAAAGTGCCGAATCTACATTTCCATTTTTACAAAAATCAATTCCTTTCTCCAAATGTATATTATTTGAAAATAGGAAAGCTGGAAATAAAATAAATAAAAAGAGTATAGTTTTAAACATTACTCCCCCATAGTTGGTGAACTTTTAATTATATAATTTGGCAGTTTGAAAAATTTGTCATCTATTTTCATTTCTTTTATTGAAATTGCTTTGAGTACTATCTTAAGGTCTTCATATTCGATTTCAGCATATATATATGGAGCTTTTGCTATTTCATAATACTTATTCTCGTATCCAAAAGTATGCTTTTTGAAATATTCAGGGTTCATATGCATATTAGGATCGTAATAATAGTATTTTTTAAAATTATCAGTAATGATACTTACCATATTTAGTTTTCTTCCCAAGACTTTGAAGTCGGTTTTTTCTTCAAGTACTGAATAAAGAGTTGAATTTTCTAATACTGCATCTTGAAAATACAATGTATCAAGCCAAGCCATTTTTCTATATTGATTATTATCTCGTAGATACTTAATATATTCTACTTTCCCATCAATATACTCCATAGCATAGCGACCTTTGCTAAAAGTATAAATAACAGTATCACCAAATACTTCCTTTAGAGACTGATACTTCTTCTTATCAGCAGTAGTCTGCATAATAACGTGAAACGTTATTTTACCTTCGAAACTACCTTCTGGATCGATATTTTCATCTACTACACCTACTTTACTATTGTCTATAATACCCATAGTAGAATCAACTACTTCAGGAGTATTATTCTCGACTTTCTTCTCATCGCATGAATACAAAAGAACTAACAATGCTAATACAGTTAATATTTTTTTCATTTTAATTTCGCTAATACGTTTTCAAATACTTTTATGGCTCTGTCCGTTTGTTCGTCAGTGCCTGAATTAATTCTAATACAATTGGGTAGACCAAACATACCTAAAGGTCTGACTACAAAACCTTGTTCTAGTGATTCGGCTGCAAATCTACTAGCAGTATCACCATCTTTCAGTTCTATCATTGTGAAATTTGCTTTTCCATCAGTATGCTTTACGCCTGATCTACTGAAAAACTCTTTCAATTTAGCTAAATTTCTTTTATTTGTATCTATAGTTCTTTCAATGAAGTCCGAATCTTCTAGTGCAGCTATTGCTGCTTTTTGTGCCAATATATTTGGCTCAAAGGGTAGTTTAACTCTGTACATATAGTCTATGAGCTCTTTGGGGCCAAATGCAAACCCAACTCTAATGCCAGCTAATCCGTAAGATTTAGACATAGTTCTTAGTACAATTAGATTGCTGCATTCGTAGTCCAATCCATTTGGACAATCATCATATTCGCCAGAGTAAGCATAATATGCTTCGTCAAGTACTACTAATACATCAGTAGGTACTGCCTTCATAAATTCTTCGAACTCACTCTTAGTAGCCATAACTCCAGTAGGATTATTGGGGTTAGCTAGGTAGACAATTCGAGTACTTCTACCAATTTCTTTGAGCATTGCTTTCAGATCGTAAGAGTAATCCGATTTCAAAGGTACCTTGACTATCGTTCTATTCAATTTATTTGCATTGACGAAAGCACCAATAAAAGTAGCATCAACCATAATAATCTCTTGGTCTTCTACTGTGAATGCCTTGAAAACATCAGCAATAATAGAATCAGAGCCGCTTCCAGTGATTATACATTCTGGTGGCTTATTAAAATGCTTAGCAATAGCATTTACCAAATCTGGTGCCGATGGATTTGGATATACAGCTATTTCCTCAGCGCTTTTTTTAATAGCTTCGATAGCAAGTGGAGATGCTCCCAATGGATTCTCATTAGATGCTAAGTTTACTAACTTTTTAAAGTCCTCTCTGGAAATTTGCTTACCTACTTGATTACCAGATTTATAAGGTTTTAAAACTTTTATATGGTCAGGAATATGAATCATTATACTTTTATATTTTTGTTTATGAGTTCTAAAATTTCGTTTGATGATTTGCCTACGTGCTCGCCCTTGTCTATCAAATCAAGTAAAAACTCATCTTGTAGTTCTCCTCTTTTCTTAGCTTCTGCATAACCAACGTTATCACAAAAAGTTACAAGAGAGTATTTAGAATTATAGTTCGTTGTCTTTTCCAAATCTACTTCTATATCGCGTTTTATTTGGAAGTCCTTATGTGCAACATGGTCTCTCATCTCATAGTAGTTCTGTACTGCAAGGTCGCCAATTGCATCAGCATTGGCTTTTCGTACCTGTTCAAATTCGGCATAAGTCAGAGCAAAGTCGTCATTATGCTTATCTAGCAATTCGTCCAATACTCTACAATCTTCGAATGAAGCGTTCATTCCTTGCCCGTAGAACGGAACAACTGCGTGTGCGGCGTCACCTATTAACAATGCTTTATCACCAATCGCCCAAGGGAAGCACTTTATTGTTCCAAGTTTGTCATGCGGATTAGTGAAGAAATCTTCCATTAGAGTCGGCATGTGTTGCAACACATCAGGGAAATATTCCTCGAAAAACGATTGTACTTTCTCTTCACTATCTAAATCTTCGAATCCATTTTTGCCTTCAAAAGGCATAAAAAGAGTACAAGTGAAACTACCATCAAGGTTTGGTAGAGCAATCATCATAAATGTACCACGAGGCCATATATGTAGGGCATCATTTGCTATTCTGAATCCACCGTCTTCTGTTGGGGGAATAACTAGCTCCTTGTAACCATGGTCCAAGAACTGTTGTGAGAAATTGAATCGGCGAACACCACCTAGCTGATAAGCTAGTCTAACATAGCTGCCACCACCATCTGAACCGATTATAGTCTCAAATTTTACTTGTTTCAACTCTTTATTATCGTTTTCTATAGTGAGGGTATTATTATCAAAATCTATTCTTTTACATCCAACTCCGAATTCGAAAGTAACTTTTCCTGTGGCTTCGGCAGCATCCATAAGCTTCATATTCAATCCACCACGCGAAACAGAATTTATACAATCTCCTTCACGTCCACTGTACGGCTGAAGCGATTTCTCTCCACTAATACTGTGGATTAATCGCCCGCTCATAGGCATTACTTCATTTAGTACATCCTCATCTATACCAGCACGTTTGAGCGCCGATATACCTCTTTCAGATAGGGCTAAGTTGATAGATCGACCTGCAGAAATTTCTTCTTTACGCATATCTGGTCGCTTTTCGAATACGGTTACTTTGAATCCACGATTAGCAAACATCAAAGCTGATAGTGAACCCGCAAGTCCAGCACCTATTATCGTTATTTCTTTCATATAGTTTTAGTTTTTAGTCAATGTCGTTTTTAGAATATCCGAAAATTTATAACAATCTTCATAAGAATTATACAAAGGTACTGGTGCCACCCTAATAACATCGGGTTCGCGCCAATCCGAAATAATATTCTGCTTTGTTAATTCTTCGAATAATGATTTGTCAGCATTTTTAACTCTTATAGATAGTTGACACCCTCTATGATTCATGTCAGAAGGAGTAATTATCTCAATAGTATCTTTACCGAGTGAATTAACCAATTGCTCCAAATATCCAGTCAGTTTTCTTGTTTTTACATTTAGTTTTTCCATTCCTACTTCTTCGAATATATCCAAAGATGCGTTCAAAGCCGCTAATTGGAATATAGGAGGATTGGATAGTTGCCATCCTTCGGCACTATGAATACCATCAAACTCACGTCCCATAAGGAAACGAGTCTTTTTGTTTTGTCCCCACCATCCCTCGAACCTAGGTAAATCTTCGTTCAAATGCCTCTCATGTACGAATATACCAGCAATTCCTCCAGGTCCAGAGTTCAAATATTTATAACTACACCAAGCGGCGAAATCTATTCCCCAATCATGAAGTTTCAAATGAATATTACCTGCTGCATGTGCTAGGTCAAAGCCAGCTACTATATTATTTTTATGTGCAATTTCAGTAATAGCTTTCATATCGAATAGTTGACCAGTGTAATAATTCACCCCGCCTAGCATAATTAGAGCTATTTCTTCTGATTGATTTTCTATTACACTTTGTATATCTTCGAATCGGACAGTGTGCTCACCATCTCTTGCTCTTAGGTATATCAAATCCGTCTCGGGGTTGCCGCCGTGGAACTCTATCTGACTTTTAACAGCATAGACATCCGAAGGAAAAGCATCATACTCAATTACTATTTTTCTTTTCTTGCCTTCTGGTCTGTAAAATGAAACCATTAGGAAATGCAAGTTTGCAGTTAAGCTATTCATTGCCACTACTTCTTCGGGTTTAGCTCCTACTACTCTAGCAAGTTTTTCAGTAACTATTTCATGGTAAGGCATCCAAGGGTTCTTCGCCTCGAAGTGACCATCTACACCGTACTTTGCCCAATCGTCCAACTCTTGATTTATATAATCACGAGTAGATTTGGGTTGCAATCCTAGTGAGTTACCAGTGAAGTATAGCTTCTCATTACCATTGCCATCGACTGGTAAATGGAATCGGTTACGGTATTCACGTAGTTCGTCGTTTCTATCTAAATTTTGTGCGTATTCTAAGCTAAAAAATTCGCTCATTTTTTCTCCAATTTGTATAATAAGGGCGTAGATGGGGCAGCATCTGATAAGAACGGAGGTATTTGAATATCTAATAGATAATAACCATCAGCTACAGAATCAGCAGCATATATGAACTCTGTTACAGTCTTGTGTGCTGTATTTGAGTTTACTTCTCTCTCTTCTCCGACCTGCCAGTAAGTTTTGTGATTCATCATCAACCCGTCGTCATAAATACGGTCTATGGACGGCATATCTACTAATAGATTGCTAATCCCTAATTCTAATATATATTCCATAGCATCTAGTGAAAAGTATGCAGGAACATCGTCATAATTGTCTGAAAGTTTTTTATCTGAGTTAGGCAAAGTTCTAACTATTAGAGAGTCAAATTCATTTACATTATATTTACCTACTGCAGATTCGAGTATAACTCTTGTAATTAGTAAGTCGCGATTCTCTAAAGTATAGTTATAATGATGAGCGTGGTCGTTAGCTATTATTGGCTTTATAGTGACAAGCAAGGCCGTAGAAATTCTCTTGAAATTCGTCTCGGCTATATGAATTCTATCACGAGTGATATGACCTATGCACTCAGTATGTGTTCCGTTGCAATGAGGAGTTAGCTCTATAGTCTCAAAATTACACGATCCGCCTTGTCTAATATCTCCAACGAAAGTACCGTCTTTATAAGCTCTGCTCTGGGCGTAAGGTACATCATAAGTATTGGGCTGCTTGCCAACAAAGTCCAGCGGAATAGCAATACTAATCGGCTTCGACAAATCAGCATAATATAAGTGGTCGCTTATGTGAAATTGAGCTATCATAATTAGTATCCAAATTTCTCTTTTAGTTTTTGTTCCACAACTTTAGGTACGAACTCTGAAACATTCTGCTTATAGCGTGCTATTTCGCGTATAATACTTGAGTTTAAATACGTATATTTCTCATGTGGCATTAGGAATACTGTCTGCAATTCGGGCTGCATTTTCCTATTCATCAATGCGATTTGCATCTCATACTCGAAGTCGGTAACGGAACGAAGTCCTCTGATAATAGCCGTAGCACCCACCGAAACGGCATAATCCACTATCAACCCACTATGGAAAGCAACATCAACGCTCTGAACGTGAGCCAAGCTCTTCTGTACCATCTCTAATCTTTCCTCTTGAGTAAAGAGACTGTTTTTCTTAGAGTTGATACCAATAACCACATATATCTTATCGAAAACCTTGGCGGCACGCTCGATAACGTCTATATGTCCATTAGTAATTGGGTCAAATGAACCTGGGTAAATTGCGATTTTCATAGTAGCATAGTTTGTTTGTTTTATCTAACAACAAAAATACTAAATTTTTAGGAGAAAAAGGAAAGGGGGGTTTAATTACACAACCGCTCTATAAATTCTTTTCTATTCATTGTTTCAATTATCTCATAGTGCATTTTGTACCATTCGTAATTTGAAGTTGAATCTATATTCTCTTTAAAAAGTTTAATCATTTCTTCTTTGTCAGCCCCAATCATTAGGTGATTAAAATAAAAATTCACATCGGTTTTTGGAACTATTACGTTATCTACATATTGATGGTAACATCTATTTGCCTCTGCTTCCATACCTATTCTATCATAAAAAAACCCTAGAGACATCAAATTTAGAGTACTATCTTTTACACGTTTATTATATTTATGGACGAGGTTAATCCCTTTCAAAATAGAATCTTTATTACCCGTTTTGCAATATGCTGACAGCAAATTCCAATATGATTTATTAAAAGTTGGTGCAATTGCAATTGCCTCTTGATATATCAGGATTGCAGAATCTAACTTGTTGTCTTCTATTAATTGACGAGCCAATTCATTTTTCTTATATACTTTACTATCTTTATTGTTAAAGGTTTTATCGCAACTCGATAGTAATATTAAGGTGATTAAAATTAAGAATGATTTCATTTATAATCAAAATTACGTTTGTAATAACCGTAAATCTATGAATAAATTAAGACTATTGCTTTACATTCCTTTTGAATTTGGCAAAAGCTGTATGATATGGTATAAACATCGTAGGGCGACTTATTGTATCTATTTTGATAAAAAGTTGTAAACACAAGGAAAGACCTTTTCAAGAGACTGCTTTTGAAATTTCTTGATATTCCCATATTCAAGACCTGCGTCTAAATAATCCTTTATTAATCCTTTTTCTTTATTCGAAATATTTTGAGTTGCCTTTATATATTCATTTTCTCCAATTGTATCAATTAATTTGACTAATACATAACCATGATCGTAGCCAACTGAGCCGTCAAACTCAAGTAGAGATATCTTTAAGATTGCATCATGGTCTTTTTCTACAGAATTTTCTAATAAATCACAATAACTATAAGATTTACTTTCTGCTGAAATAAGAAGTATTTCTCCTACATTAAAGTCCCTTACAGAAGGACATCTTTCAGAACAACTAAACAAATACGATAAAACAAATACTAAAAATATAAACTTAATTGAGTTCATTTAAATACCCTCCTTTTCCACCACCACAGAATTGCAATAACTACTCCCAATCCTGAATGCTTACAAATTTTTGAAAATTTACTTATTCTACTTGAGCACTAAATTCTTGTTCTATTCTTAATCTAGTATTATTCTTTTCCCATAAACCGTACTTAATTTTCATCTTATCTACGTCTTCACCCAAATCCCAAAAGTTAATAGCCAAAAACATAACATCTTGATAGGCCATTATTCCAAATTTATACTTAATTTTATTGTATAAAAATGGATTTCTTTCATTTATATTATTACCATAAATAACCATATTACAATTGTATTGTGGACTAATTCTAGAATCTTCATTAAACACACCGTCATTAATCGAATAACCAATTTTCATACTTATTGATGGTCTAAAATGTACAGTATCAATTGGTGTGACTGCAAATAGAGCGACTACATCATCCTTATTAGTTGAATCTGTCGAATATATTCCCAGTAACTCTAAGTTATAAAGTGGCTTTGTGTAAGTGGCAGGCTCAACAAAATTAGGATTTACATAGGTACTGCAAGCGTCAATAAATAATAAACTTATTAATATTCCAATAAATTTAAACATAAAATATCTCCTTTTGTTTTTTCACTTGGTTTATGTATTTCATTCTCTCTCATTTAAATACCTTCCTCTTCCACAACCACAAAACGACAATCACAACTCCCCACTCTGCAAAGCCAATTACCAAGAGTATTAGCTCCGAATGGGCAGGAATAAATAGAAATTATTATTTTACATTCCTTTTAAATTCTTCAAAAGCTTCTAACTATTTTTCTTTAAAATTTTATAATACATCCCAAAATATAATTTATTTAAGAAGCCCATTGACTCTCGAGATTTAAGCATCCCATTATTATAATATGAGTAATTAACTACATTATCTAATACTGTATCATTATTACGAATTGAGTAATCTTCAAACTTTATAATCTGACTAAACTCATTGTAATAATATTTATAATGAAATTGTACATTTTTAACTAGGTGACTGTATTTATTAATTTGAACGATTCTATTCTTAAAATCATATTCATATTCAATGTCGTTATATTTATCATAGAGTTGCGTGCTATTGTTTACCTTTATAATTATACCATCTTTATAATATTTAATTGATTTCATATCTGGTAAGTTATTGTACTCTATAATTATTTGTATCGAATCATTAGACTCATACTCATAATGAGTTTCACCAATATTCTTACCAGTAGCACCATATCGAATTATTTCTATCAATTCATTTTTATTATTGCGAATGAAATCAATTTGTTTACCAGCATAATTGTCATTCGTTAATTCCATTTTATAAAGATAGGTACCATTGTAATAATATCTTGATTGAATTGAATCATTGACCTTTTTAATTAAAACGGAATCCGATTCAAAATAGAATTTTCTTGGACTATGTTTGTTTTTATAATATGTAATTAATAAAGTATCTTTATTAATGTAATCCAATACATTTGATTCTAAATCAAATCTTTTTTCATAATCATGACTTATTCTAAATCTTTCAGGAACATTTCTAGTTTTGTCCATTTGACATGAATTAATTAAAGATCCAATAATAAATAAAAAAGAAAAGTAAGTAATTCTAAGTACTTCCCTAGACACATCAAGCCTACTGCCAATCGTATTTCTTTTAAGTTTCACCAGTTTCATTTAAATACCCTCCTTTTCCACCACCAAAGTATGGCTATCACAATACCCCACTCAGCAAAGCCAATAACAGCTGGTATTAGTTCCGAATGGGCTGGGAATAGATTGAGGTAGGGAAAGCAGTTACCTATTGGCGTTAGTAGCACTGTCGTGCTAATGCAATCACTAGGGTAATCTGGGATAATACTGAATAATCTCTGTGATACAATTTGGATTAGAAGCAGTGCATACAGGAAGTTTTTGTTCGCTTTTGTTAGCTCAATCTCGTCTAATACTCTACCCGCTAATATGAAAACTACGGGGAATCCCCAATATGCTATACGCTCAGTATCCGCTCCACCAATGTATGAGAATACAATGATAATAGCTAAGTAAGTGGCCATTATTCTATGTTGTTTCAAGTATGCTATTGTCTGTTTGTAGAACAATGCTGGTAGTATTATTACAGCTCCATAAGCTACTACCCACGAGTGGAAGAACCTGAATAGGGATTTGGTATAGAGCATATCAGCTGCAGCATTATAGAATTTGTGCGAGTTAGTTGGCTCGACTGTTAGAGTCACTATCACATATACTATTAGGAATATAACGAGTGGAAGGAGAAGTAATAACCTGTTCACTTGGACAAGCTCAGTGAACATAGACTTCTTGTAATAAAAATATGTCTTTGCTATTATCAGCAATGAAGGAATCACGACTATCTCACGAACAAAAGTCCCAAATAAAGTGATTACTGATAGCAAGATAATGTCAAGTAAACTTATACCTCTTTTCAGCAATACTAACAAAGAAGCTAGTATCAGCGAAATAGCCAATGGGTCAACTTGCACTGGATAAAATGAACCGAATCTATGATAGCCATGCCACTGCGTTATATACAAGAATACGAGCAGATATATCACCCATTTGCGATTGATAAATCTAGCTAATAGTAGTGCTAAAAATATGGAATTCAGGATAGAGAATAGCCAGTTAAGGTAAAGAAAACCTGATTTGATATTATCTGGGTAAATCTTTGCCACTAGATATGGCAATCCGACTCGGCTGACAAATGGAGCTTTGGTGCTGATTTGCTCACCTTTAGCTGATTGCTCTGCCATCTGGTGATAGTTTACTCCGTCCCAACCTAGTCCGTTGTTGTATGAGATTTCGGGTTGTACGAAATGAGATATAGCAATAGTGATTATAGAAAGAATAATAGCGAATAGGATATATTTTGCTTTTTCTTTCATCGCATTTCCTATCTTCCTATTCCTTTATATGCAATACCACTATTCTCGAATGATGCTTTATCTAAACAGTTTTTACCGTCTATTACCACGTTCACTCCTTTCGATTGCAAAAGCTCAGGTGTTATCACTTTGAACTCAGTGTGGTCTGTAGCTATTACCACTGCAGTTGCTTTTGTTAATGCCTCATCAAGACTTGCTACATTCGAACGATTAGGGAAATGTGGGTCAAATATTATCAGATCTGCTCCTTTTTCTTCTAGTTCTTTCTGCATAACTAGTGAAGGGCTCTGACGCAAATCACCTACATTCGCCTTATAAGATAGCCCAAGTAAAGCAACTTTAGTTCCTTTGATTGCCTTAGCAAATTCGTTCAGACCATCAGCTAAAAGCCCAATAGTATAAGCTGGCATAGAGTTATTAATCTCCCTAGCTAACTTCAAGAACTTATGATCAAATCCACTTTGCTTAGCTCGCTCTATCAAGTAATATGGGTCAACTGGTATGCAGTGTCCTCCTACTCCACAGCTGGGGTAGTGTGGCATGAATGCAAATGGCTTATTAGCCGCTGCATCTATTACGGTTTTCAAATCTATATCTAGAACATCGAAAGATTTCGCCAATTCATTAACGAATGCTATGTTAATATCTCGGAAAGTATTTTCTATTATCTTGGTTGCTTCAGCTGTTTTCAAACTAGGCATTTCGTTGATTTCAGCGTCTATGAACTCTCGGTATAGGTCTGCCGTTCTCTTCGTAGCTTCGACACTTGTAGAGCCAACATTACGAGGAATATTATATACATTCCACTTAGGGTCACCTGGGTTTATTCTCTCTGGGCAGTGAGCTAAATCGAAGTCAACTCCAGCTTTCATCCCTGTTTTTTCTTCTACTAAAGGTATAAGTACTTCATCGCAA
>JAGXGG010000041.1 GCA_024636855.1 Ignavibacteriota bacterium
AAGTTAGAAAGAGAGATCACTTATAGTAAATTCGATGCTGATGGTGGGAGCCATGCATCATCAAATCTGCAACAGAATATTGGCATAAATTTGGTGAATAGATTAGAAGCAAAGGTTTCGGGTGACTCTTTAGATAAAAATTTGGAACTATTGCAGTTCAATTTGAATACGAATTATAATGTAGCTGCTGATTCATTGAATTGGAGTGATATAAATACATCATTCAGAACACCAGCAGTAAGTTTTGTTAGTTTTTCGGGTAATGCTAATTTCACATTATACGATGAAGCAGATATTACTAATGCTCAAAATGAGAAAGTTGGTGTAGAGAAAATTAACAAATTTTTATTTGAAAGTAATAAAGGATTCGTTAGATTAACAAATCTTAATCTATCATTAAGCACAAGTTTCGATTCCGATGGGATAAAAGTTGCTGATAGTTTTGGAGAAGATAATGATCCAGTTGACTCAACGGAGACTACAAGTTCTTTGGGCGATAGATTTTCAAGGAGAATGAATCTCAATGAAGAAGATAGAGATTTATTCGGAGAATGCAATGCTGGTTATCAGCCGATTAGTGTTCCTTGGTCAGTTACTTTAGGTTTGAACTTCAGATATTCGCAACCTTTTGAGGATAGAATAGATAGGAGTATCAACTTAAATTTAGGGATACGATTCCAACTGACAGAGACATGGAAATTTGATGCAAACGGTCTTTACGATTTGATAGAGCAAAAATTAGAAAATACAAGTATTAATATAACAAAAGATATGCACTGCTGGGATTTATCAGTTAGGTGGTATCCAACAGGTATAAACCAAGGGTTTTACCTGAGATTTGGAATAAAGGCATCACAGTTACAAGATTTAAAATTGGAAAAACGTGATGACCCAATATATAGATAAATATGAAAAACATATTAGTCATAGAAGACGAAGAATTTGTAAGAGAGACCATATCCGACATGCTCGAGATAGAGGGCTATATACCTATTCTTGCTAAAAACGGTGAAGCTGGACTTGAGTGTTTAACTCAGATTAAGCCTGACCTAATTCTATGTGATATCAATATGCCAGTGATGGACGGATATGAAGTCTTAGAAAGACTAAAGTCCACCGAAAGCCTTTCCACAATTCCATTTATATTCCTAACTGCAAAAGCAAGTAATGACGATATGCGAAGGGGTATGGAGTTAGGTGCAGATGATTATATATTCAAGCCATTCAAAGCGAGAGATTTGCTTAATGCTATCAGTACCCGATTAGAAGTATACGATAGAAGCAAAGTAATGACTGAGACGAAGCTAGATGAGCTAAGATTACAGTTAGCTTCTTCTCTACCACATGAATTTAGAACTCCTCTTAATGTAATATTAGCTACCTCTCAATTCCTTCATAAAAAAATGGATATGATGGAAAAAGAAGAGATTAAAGATATGATTTACAATATAGTTAATTCGGGAAATAGGTTAAGTAAACTAATTTCTAATTATCTAGTGTATACAAACTTACTTCTGAACAAAGAAGAATTAGACTTCAAAGATAAAGTCTTTACTAATTACACAATTGATCCTGAAGACATGATAGAGAATTCATTCCTGAGAATGGCTTCTGAGTTTGAAAGAATGGAAGATGTAGAGATTGATTGTGTCCCTGCTGTTATAGATGTTTACCCAGAGTACTTCTTAAAGATAGCAGATGAGTTAGCCTCTAATGCTTTCAAGTTCTCAAAAGATGGTACCAAAATAAGTGTAAATACACATATAGATGGTGAGCTTTATATAATGGTAGTCAAAGACAGAGGAATTGGATTCGACCTAACTAAGTTAGATGAAATAGGTGGATTCAAGCAATTCGGCCGTAAGACTATGGAGCAGCAAGGTATGGGACTTGGACTTGCTATTATCAAACTTGTCTGTCAGCGTTTCGATATCGATATTAAAATTGACTCTATACCAAATGAAGGAACTACTTTCACTCTCAAACTACCTATTAAAAAAGAGAGTGTCTAAGGCTAGTAGGTTTTTTGGATCAAATGCTTTTTTTACTTCTTGCATTCCTCTTATTTCAACTTCCGTAAACATATATTTCATATATGGTTTCTTGATTTTACCAATTCCATGTTCAGCAGATATAGTACCATCTAACTCTATAGCTAGTTTCATCATATAATTGTAGAACTCTTCTGCATTTATTCTATCATCTTCGCTTTTCACAAACAGATTTGCATGCAAATGGCAATCACCCAAATGACCAAAGACTACATATTCTAAGCCCATTGAATTTAAATGAGAATACATCTCATTGTAATATAATCTGAATGCGTTTGCTGGAACAGCCGTATCAGTGTATATTTTTTGTTGACCATACTTAGTTAGTAATTCATTTACTGCAAGTGGTAAATCATGTCGGAATTTTGTGATTTTATCTCTTTCTCTATCATTCATTGCCACCCATGTCATGTCTACCAAATCAGTATGTTCTAATGTTAATTCGTAAAGGGAGAGAGTATCGTTTTCTAACATTATCGAATTAGTCTCGAATTCTACCCAGATTGCACCTAGTGCCTCAGTCGGCAAATCACTATGATGTTCTGATAATAGTTTAAGAGAATTGTGATCAAAATATTCAATAAGTCTTGGTTTTAGTTGACGAGGATTATCATTTCTCAGATATTCAGCAAAATTCAGTAGGTTATTATAATCATCAAAGAATACAATTGCAGAAAGCACCTCCTCAGATTGAAAAAGTAAGTCTAAACCAACTTTCTTGATAATACCTAGAGTTCCCTCACTACCAATGAACAAATCAATTAAATCCATATTTGGTCTTAGGAAATAACCAGCTGCATTCTTTGTAGATTTTGGAATTCGTATACTAGGAATAAGGAATTTTATGGTATTACCATTTATAGTTTTAATTTCTGCTTCACTGCCATTAGCAAAGCATTCTCCTCTTCTTATATGTATTTCATCGCCATCAGGCAGCACAATTTCTAAATAATTTACAAAATTACGAGTTGCCCCATATTTGAATGTCTTAGCACCAGAGGCATTGTTAGCTACATTACCACCTATTGTACTCCAGGTCTCAGTAGGATTAGATGGATACATTAGATTATGTTGTTTTAACTCATCGTGGAATGTCTGAAGGCGTACTCCTGGTTCTAGTAGAGCAGTTTTATTTTTTAAGTCAATATCAATTATCTTATCTAATCTCTCAGTCGAGATTAGGACACCAGATATAGGCACTCCCCCACCTGTTAGTCCAGTCCTAGCAGCTGAAATTGTGAATGGAGTATTATTAGAATATAACTCTTTAACCAAAGGACTAATCTCATCAGTACTCTCGAGTATAAATACTTTCTCTGCACTTCCAATATAATTGGCTGCGTCTTTTTGGTATTCTATTTTAGCTTCTTCATCAATTATTCTTATCATACTGTTAATACATTCCTTCTATTTCAGATTTATATTTTTCAAATATAACACTAGTTTTCATGCTCATTTTAGGAGTCAATTCACCTGTTTCTATCGAAAATGAATTAGGTACTATTTTTATCTTTCGAACCCTCTCGAATTTAGATAGTGATTTTTGATGAGCATTTATCTCGTTCATTACTATACTATTTAACTCTTTGTTGGCCACTAAATCTTGAATTGAATTATAAATTATATTTTTATCTTTTGCCACTTCCTTAAGCAATTCAAAATTAGGCGAAATCAGAGCCGTTAAGTAATCTTTGTTCTCCCCAAATATAGCAATATGCTCTACAAACTCACTCATTCTAATCATATCTTCTATTGGTGCAGGCGAGATATTCTTCCCACCACTTGTTACTATAATACTTTTTATTCTGCCTGTTATTTTTAGACTTCCATTAGCAGTGAACTCTCCAATATCACCAGTATGAAACCAGTTATTATCATCTATGCATCGCTTTGTAGCTATATCATCATGCCAATATCCTTTCATCACTGAATCGGCCTTCACTAGTATTTCACCTGTAGTATCTATCTTTACTTCCACATTTTTCACTGGTGGACCTACTGTACCTATCTCAAGATTGGTAGGAGTGTTGGCTGATACTACCGGTGAGCATTCGGTAAGACCATACCCTTGGATTACATTCAACCCAATAGAGTGAAAGAATTTGTGAATCTCTGGGTTCAAAGCAGAGCCACCCGAGACTATATACTTCAATCTCCCACCTAATCTTTCTCGCATTTTAGAAAAAATCAATTTATCATAAATTTTTAGTTTTAGCTTATCTGCTAAAGGAATTCTATCTGAATCTAAATGTTTGTATGATAAATCTAACGCTCTGAACACTAAATCTTTCTTAGATTCTTTCTCATTTTTCAAAGCATTTATTATTCTACTTTTGACAGTTTCTAGCAATTTAGGAACAGCTGTTATAATTCTTGGTTTAACTTCATTCAAGTTAGTTGAGAGTGATTCTATAGATTGTGCAATCGTTACTACTCCAGCTGTGATAAGGAAAGTATAAATTACCGTTCTTTCGTAAGCATGGCACATAGGTAAGAAAGATAAGAAATCATCTGAAGCATCTAAAATACCTGTGTCCCAAATTGAATTAACATTAGTAAGTACATTCTTATTAGTTAACATTACACCTTTAGGGTTTCCTGTAGTACCCGAAGTATAAATTAGAGTAAGAATATCATTAATATCAACTTTATGAGATGCTGTTATCAATTCACTTTTTAGGTTCTCAAAATTGTAATTTTTCTCTACAGACTCTATCAGTTTATTCATTGAGTAAATATTATTAGAAATATCCTCTAGTTCATCCTCAATAGTTATAATGTTTTCAAGATGTTCGAGTTCATCTCTAACCGAAATAATTTTATTTAATTGAAATTTATTAGAAACAATAATTATTTTGGCATCACAATCATTGAATATAAATTTTTGCTGTTCATTCGTGAAATTTGGAAAAGTAGGGACATTTATAACTCCAATAGAGTTGCAGGCCATATCAGCTATTAACCATTCTATTCTATTTTCTGAGATTATACCAACTCTATCTTTATAATTAATACCCAAGTCAGTAAGTGCTTTGTTAAAGCATATAACTTCCTTCAGGAATTGACCTTTTGACATAGTAGTTAGCTTATTATCTTTATAATATTGCAAGATAGTTTCTGTGCTACTTTTAGTCCTAAGTGAATCAAAAAAACTTGTAAAAATAGAGTTCGATTGTAAATTCATTTCCAACCATATTGATGTATAAATGTATATTTTTTGTAGATTAAGCAATTAAATTTAAAAGAAATTAAAAAAAAAATGGGAATAAAATGAAGAATTTATTCATAATAGTCTTAACAACACTAATAGCAACTTTAGGACTAGACGCTCAATGGGAGACAAAAGGAGACACAATAATTGTCCAAACACTTTCATATGACTCAATAACTACAAGGTCTGGAACATGGCAATTCCCTCCAGCTGATAGTTATGAAAAGATACTTATGCATTATTCATTGAAATGTGACCCAAGGACTACACAAGATAGATTTAACTGCGGTGAGTGGGATTATCTTACTTACACAGTAGTTACTGATTCTTCTGGAAAGTTTGATTCTACTTCTTTTGCTGCGCCAAATTTCCTAGTCCGAGGTACATCGCCTAATAAATATTATTATACCACAGAACCATACAATTATAAAGAAAATGAGACTATATATAACACTAGTTTCGGAAGTAGCTTAACTAATAGAATAGAAGTTCCTTTCAATAATGATGAGAATGGGATTGTAGATATAATACCTAAATATGGTAATACATTTTTAGTCAATATGATATTTCTAAATTCAGAATTTCAATCATATATGAATGATCAAGGCGATATACACGCAATAAAACTAAAATTCCTAAAAGATGTGAAAATCAAAAATTTCAAAATAAAGTTGAAAAGTATGAATCCTGTATTACCAAGTGACATTTTATTGGGAGAAAATGATAGTTACAAAAATGATATCGATGTAAAAGCTGGAGAAACTAAAGAATTCGTTCTTTTCTCTCCTTTTAAGATAACAGATGAAAACTTTCTGTCAATAGTAATTAGTGGCGAAATAGAAGAAGGTACTTTATCTCTACAAGCTAGAGATGAAGAAGAGTCTGTTGAATCAAGATACTATTTCAGTACTGGAGACTACGCTAAATTCTCCGAAGGGAGCTACATTGAAGTACCTAAAAGTGCGTTTAACGATTTAGATAAAGAAATTACAATCGCATTTTGGCAATATGGAGATAAAGTAAAAATGCCTCAAAACTCTTATGCATTTGAAGGCATTAATGCAAAAGGACAAAGGGTAGTCAACAGCCATTTGCCATGGAGTAATGGTCAAGTATATTGGGATGCTGGTAACACTGGTGGTAGTTACGATAGGATATCTAAACAAGCTACGAATCCTCAATTCATGGGAGAGTGGAATTATTGGGCATTCACTAAGAATGCTACTACCGGAGTTATGAGAATATATTTAAATGGTGATCTATGGCATGAAGGGACAGCAATGACTCGTGAATTTGACGAAATAGATATCTTTAAAATTGCTTCAAATGCCAATGGATTTGGTAGATATGATGGTTCAATTGATAATTTTTCTGTTTGGAACAGAGAATTATCATCCTTAGAAATAGAATACCCAATGCGAAATGATTATCTAACAAATAAAACTTCACAGTTATGGAACGGACTTTTATTTTATTATGATATGAATAATATAATAAATAATACTATTCCTGATATAACAGGTAATGGTAACGACGGGACTGCACATGGATACCCAGAATTTAGGAGCCATAGTATTGGTAAAACCATAGTTTCTGGAGATTATGAAAGAAAACTAAGACCTATTGTCACTTTTGTAAAGGGTGAGTTTAGTGATAATGTGATTATAGAGAAAAAAGAAGTGAATGTAGTTAGAGAGTACCCTGTTCCTCACGATGAAGTTTATTTATATGATTATGAGAGTCCTAATAAAGTAATACCTGCATCTGAGCTAAAGGCATTCTCTGATAAGATCAAAGAACCTACAGAGGTTTTAACTGTTTACCCAGCTAATATACCTATCTATTCATATGATGAATTTGGGGCTGTGATCGATTCTGTAGTAGCAATAGCAACAGATTCTTTACTCAAAGAGAATATAGAATATTACTCTCCTGTAGTAGATTACGAGATACATAGATTTATAACGCCTTATGGAATCAATCTTGATTTGGGTCCCGATGGATTTACTTGGGTAGAAGATGTTTCTGATTTTGAACCTTTGTTACATGGCAATGTAAAGTTAAGAGCTGGTAATCAACAAGAATTGATAGACTTGAAATTTCTGTTTATCAAAGGCACACCCGCAAGAAAAGTAAAAAGTGTTCAAACCCTATGGAGTTCTGGTGGTAGTTATGAGAGTATAGTAAAAGATAATAATATATCATATGTTGTGATTACTCCTAATGAAGAAGCAAGTATGTTCAAAGCAAAGACTAGAGCTAGTGGTCACGGATTTGCAGGCCCTGCTAATACAGACAATTGTTCTGAATTTTGTAAAAGAACACATAGATTATATCTTGGTAATGAAGGTTTATTCGAATGGGAAGGGTGGAAAGAATGTGGTGATAACCCAGTATTCCCACAAGGTGGTACTTGGCAAATTGATAGATCTGATTGGTGTCCTGGAGCTACAGTTAATACTTATGACCACGAAATAACAACATATGTTGAACCAGGTGTAACTACAGAAATGGATTATGAAATCGATAATCCAGCACAGTTTGTTCCTTATGGTAACTATGTTTTCACAGGGTATATGATAGGATATGATAATCCAAATTTTGTCAATGATGTTTCACTAGAAAGAATTATATCACCTTCATTAGACCAAGAGTATGGTAGATTGAATCCAGCTTGTGGAGATCCCCAAGTAATAATAAAAAATACTGGCTCTGAGATACTTAGAAAACTAACATTCGAATATGGAATAAAAGGTAGAGAAAAATATACACATCATTGGGGTGGTAGATTAGAATTCCTAGAATCTGAGGTCGTTACCTTACCTGCAATTCATATGAATACACTCAGAGCAGGTGAAGAATATGAATTTGAAGTAAAGATAATAAATCCAAATGATAAGGAAGATGAATATTCAAAAAATAATTATGCTATTTCAAAATTCATTGGTGTAGATGTACTAAGCAGTGAAGTCGTGATAAATATGAAAACTAATAGACAAGCTGAAGCTCAGTATAAGATGACACTTAAAAAAGCATACGGTCCTATTATAGAACAAGTTGAATTAGGAAAGTTTGAGAGTAATAAGACTTATAGTTTTACTCATAATCTGAGCAAAGGTTGTTACGAGCTATTATTCGAAAATGTTGAAGGATTTGGATTAGATTTATGGTGGATGCGAGACCAATTAGGAACTGGTTATATAAGTTTAAGTTCTGGAAATAAATCTATTAACTTCAACCCTGATTTTGGTAACTTCATCAAATACCAATTCTCAGTTGGCGATCTACCAGATATAAGATTATCAACGGATACACTGAATTTTGGCGATTTGACAGTTGGAGAAAAAAGAGAAAAATCTATTTTCATAAGTCCTAAAAATGCAAAAGGATTAAATTTAAGAAGCGTGGAAATGGGTTTTGCTAGTGCTAAAGGCTTAACTCTAATAAGTCCTTCTGATTTCAGTGAAGATATTTTTATCCCAGAAGGAGAGAGTAAGGAAATTGTTTTCCAATTTGAAGCAAAGGATGATAAACCCAAAACAGCTACTGTCCTTCTGAAAACTGATTCTGAAATTGAACCAACTTATAAATTAGTATTGATTGGTAATACTGGCATATCAACGGTAAAAAGTAATTTTGATACATATTACAATGCTGAGATAGTCAATAATGGCCGTGAAAAAGAAATCAGATTAACTAATAAGTCTAATAAATCTATGTCTACGAATATAGATTTGTATGATATAAATGGCAAGTTAATCAAAGGGTTATACGATAATCTTAACTTTACAAACTCTCTAAATTTACTTATGGATGTAACATCGTTGGAATCGGGGGTTTACATAATTCGTTTAAGTGTCGGAAGCAATCATAAAGACTTGAAGTTTATCAATATAAAATAATTATAAAGTTTGTAATATTACTTACATTTGAAGTCATCTAATTAGTATTTTAGACTAAAATGATATTTTATTTATTATATTTTTTTGTTAATTTAGTAATTGAAATATTGAATTTTTTTGTTAAATTTATAATTATATGGAGTAATATTATGAAAACAAGGGTTTTACATAATCTAGGTCTAGCATCAATAGCGATGTTTTGCCTATCTTTTTTAATGCCAACAAACACAATGGCACAGTACTATCCAGAAACTGCAATCATAATCGAACAACCACATGACGTAATAGAATGTGAAGGTTCATTAGATCAATTTTTATTCGTAGTTGCCGCACCTTCACAAAAGCAATATAAGATTGCATACAGATGGTGGAAAGACGGAAGAGTAATTTCTAACTGGGTTGAAGATTTTGGCCAGATTACTTTTGATACACTTAGATATAGACTAAGTGGAGTATATAGAGCAGAAATGTTTGTGTTTGATCCAAACTGGACTTCGCTATATGGGAATTCATTTAGTTACGATTCTGCTAGATTATCACCTATTGTATTTTCTGATCAAGCAAACCTTTACGCTTTACAAAAACCAGAATTTATGAAAGATATCAAAAGTGTATTCACTAATTTAGGAAATGGGATTTCTTTAACATTTGAAGCACAGATATACGGTGAACATAATATGGATAACCCAACTTATTGGACTCAAATCCAGTGGTTCCGTGGTAATACTCCGCTTACAGATAACGAAAGATATGAAGGTACTAAATCTTCTATTTTGAATATCGAGAATATAATGGCAACAGATTTTGCTAATGACTACAAAGTAAGATTAATCGGTGAATGTGATACTTTATGGTCAAATAACTTCGCAATTAGTGAAGAACCAAATGCTATAGTAACTTTACAACCTATAGGAGTAGAAGGGTGTGTTGATGATGTAGTGCAGTTATCTGTAGAAGCAGAATCATCAATATCTACTGTTAACCTTGCTTACCAATGGTGGGTAGATGGCGTTATGATTATGGACGAAGCTGGTAAATTCAACGGAGCTAAAACTCCTAACTTGAATGTTACTCTAAATCTTGACTTGCTTTATGATGGTACAGAAGAGTTTACTTGTCAAGTATGGCCTGTTGGATACTCTGACAATGGAGCTATCAGTAATTCAGTTATGATTACTTGGAAAACTGTTCCTGTAATAACTACAGACTTAAGTTCTGATTACTCTGCAAAAGAAAATGACATGGTTGAGATGTATATTACTGCAACTGGTAATAATTTAACTTATACTTGGACAAAAGATGGTGTTGACCTAGCTAACAATAATGATTCATTAGTAATCGATATGGTATCTATGGATGATGCTGGTGAATATGTAGTAACTGTATCTAATGACTGTGGCGAAGTAACTTCTGCTACTGCTACATTAGCTGTTACTCAAGGCCCAGTTGTAACTAGTGTTAACGCTGAAACTGGACTTGGATTAACTCAAAACTATCCTAATCCGTTTACTTCGAACACTACTATAACTTTCAACTCACAAAGAAGTGGAAACGCAACTGTTGTGATGACTGACATGTTAGGTAATGTAGTAGCAAACTTGTTCAACGGTTTCGTTGATGCAGGTGTAGAGACTCTAATCCCTATCAATGCTAATAATATGAACTTGAACTCAGGTACATACTTCATTACATTGAGAATGGGTGACAAAGTAGAAACTAGACAAGTATCTGTTGTGAGATAATAACTTTTAGATAATTGTTTGATAATTACAAGCCGAGTAGTCTTTTGACTATTCGGCTTTTTTTGTATATATTTGGTTATTCTAAAACAGAGTTATAAAAATGAAATCTAAATTTACTACTATTTTCTTAGTGCTTATTAGCTTAATACTAAGTATTGAAGCTAAGGCGGAAAGCTCAGTAGAGGCGATAATAATCGAACAACCGAATGATGTAATCGAGTGCGAGGGCAGTCTTGACCAATACTTATTCGTCGTTGCGGCACCGAGCCAGAAGCAATACAAAATCGCTTACCGCTGGCTCAAAGATGGCAGGCCTATCTCCACTTGGGTGGCTGACTTTGGGCAGTTAACTTTCGACACATTGCGTTATAGAATGAGTGGGCTATACAATGCCGAGCTATTCGCTTATGATCCGAATTGGACTTCTTCTTATGGCAATAGTTTCAGCTATGACTCAGCTCGTGTCTCCCCTATTATCAGTTCAGAAACAGCAAATCTTTATGTACTGCAACCGCCATCGTTTATGAAGGATATTGAATATCAGATAGTGAAAAAAGGAGATGATTGCATTTTCACTTTCGATGCGAATATATACGGTGAGCATAATATGGACGACCCGACTTATTGGACAGATATACAGTGGTTCAAAGACTCGGTGGCTCTCATAGATGGTGATAGAATATCTGGCTCACAGTCCTCAATTTTAACAATAAATAACATAAAGGAAACTGATTATTCTACCAAATACAGCGTTCGTCTATCAAGTGATTGTGATACTATCTGGTCTAATGAGTTTGCTGTAGATAAAGTTCCAGATGTGTCTATTAAATCGTATACTTACCACATGAATGACCCGATTTGTAGTTATTTCGATATGTATTACTCTGTTAGATTTACTACATTACCTAATTATTCCCCGCTTGAATTTCAATGGTTTATTAATGATAAACCAGTTGAAAGTATTGAAGGCAAGTATATAATTAATACATTTACAGATTCTATTTCTAACTATACTGATGTAAGTATTGAGTCTTTATGGAATGAAGATATTGAACCTATAATGAAACAGTCATTTTACTGTGAAGTATGGCCAAAGGGTTTCAAGGAAAATAAAATTACTACTCGTAATATTAAAGGATACTGGCATAAACCAATCAAGTTAATTAAAGATTTAGAAAATGAATATACAGTTGAAGAAGGTAAAAAATTAAAATTTGGGGTTAAAGCAGAAAGCAATTCTATACTTTATTCATGGTATAAAGATGATAAAAGTTTAGGTGGCACTAGTGATAGTGTTACTATAGTAAGTGCAGAGTTACGTGAATCAGGTATTTACCAGTTAAAAATGAGAAATGCATGTGGGGAAATTTGGAGTAAGAAAACAAAGGTAACTGTCGCACCTAAGCAAACAATCACAGGTATAAAAGATAACTCTACCGACCAAGAAATTAGTATTTATCCAAATCCTTTGACTTCTAATTCAACTCTTACTATTAGTCCAGGTTCATCGGGTGAGGTGTATGTAATGCTAGTTGATTTATTAGGGAACAAGCTCGCTAATATATTCGATGATAATATTCAGCTTGGACAAAATGAATCCATAAAGCTGAACACAGATAATATTGGCTTATCGAGTGGGACGTACTATCTGATAATCCAGATGGGCGATAAAGTTGAGACTAGACAAGTTTCTATTGTTAAATAATTGTGTAATTAATAACCTGAGGTCTATGATGAAATCTATATTTACTACTATTTTCTTAGTGCTTATTAGCTTAATACTAAGTATTGAAGCTAAGGCGGAAAGCTCAGTAGAGGCGATAATAATCGAACAACCGAATGATGTAATCGAGTGCGAGGGC